>CAYTCZ010000166.1:0-5654 GCA_964436315.1 uncultured Gaiellales bacterium
TTGATCAGCCTTCTGCCCGCGGCAAAAGGTTGTGCGACGGCTTGCAGCCGGCGAGGCGGTGCGCGTCATCACCGGGGAGACCACTGATGCAGGATGTCGGAGTCGGTCTCGTCGGCTCAGGCTTCGTGGCGGAGATCCACGCCGAGGCCTTCAAGCACGTCCCGAGAGCCGCGCTTCTCGGCGTCTCCTCACCGACGGAGGCAAACGTCCGGGCGTTCGGTGAGAAACACGGCATCCCAAACTCGTACGTCGATCATCGAGAGCTGTTCGAGAACACCGACATCGACGTCGTTTGTATCGGCGCGCCCAACGACCGCCATTGCGAGATCGTGGTAGACGCGGCTCGGGCCGGCAAGCATGTGATCTGCGAAAAGCCGATGGCTCGCACCCTTGCCGAAGGCGACGAGATGCTCGCTGCGTGCAGCGCTGCCGGCGTTTTGCTCATGTATGCCGAGGAACTCTGTTTTGCTCCGAAGTACGTTCGCGCCAAGCAACTCGTCGACGAGGGTGCGCTTGGCAGCGTCTACCTGGTCAAGCATGGAGAGCAGCACTTCGGTCCCCACACCGACTGGTTCTGGGACGTCGACCGGTCGGGGGGCGGGGTCTTGATGGACATGGGCTGTCACGGAATCGAGTTCTGCCGCTGGATCTACGACAAGCCGAAAGCTCTCTCGGTCACAGCGGAACTCGGCACTTTCGTCCACGGCGCTCGGACGCGGGGCGACGATCATGCGGTGACGACGATTCGGTTCGAGGGCGATCGAATTGGCCTGATCGAAAACAGCTGGGCTCGTCTGGGTGGTATGGACGATCGGATGGAAATCCAGGGGTCGAAGGGACTGACCTCGGCGGACCTACTCCGCGGCTCTTCTCTCCAGACGTTTAGCGAAATCGGATACGGCTACGCCGTCGAGAAAGCGCCCGACACGCAGGGATGGACCTTCACCATGTTCGAGGAGATCTGGAACTACGGGTTCCCGCAGGAGATGCGCCACTTCATCGACTGTCTCGTCGACGACGAACCCCCGCGCGAAACTGGTGAGGACGGTCGGGTCGTGCTCGAACTCATCTACGCTGCGTATCTTGCGGCCGGTACGGGTGCTCGGGTCGATCTCCCGTTGGAGCTCTCTGTCGAGGCCGCACAGCAATCGCCGATCAACTGCTGGTTATCGCCGAAGCTCGAGGGCTGATCTCTGCGCCGCGTCATCCAGTAGAGCGTCGCGCGAGCTACTGCTCGCCGCTGTTCTCTCCATCGCGGAGCGCATCGAGAGCTCTCGCGCACGCTTCCTGGATTGGTCCGGCGACCGTGTCCCCGAGCCGATCTACCGCTGAACTACAAGCTGTTTCCACGAGGTCCGCGGCTTGTTTGCGTCGTGCGCCGAGTTCCTCGTCGATCGGGATGTCGGCAAGAACTCCCTCCAGCAGCTCCAGCAGCTCGGCATAGTCGCTCGCGGCGCCAGCCTCGACCTCGTCGACGCGCTCCTCGAGTTCGTTGACGCGTTCTTCGAGGAGTCGGACATCCTCCTCGCTGGCACCACCGCCGCAACCCGCGACGGCGACGAGTCCGAGCACCATGAGCGAAAGAGCGATCCAGCGCACCATGCCTCCCCGCCCGAAGGGTAGCCAGCTCGCCGAAGGGCGTGGAGCAGTTGTCGCGTTAGCTCGGATCGTACCGCCGACCGGGGCGGTCACCCGGGGGCGCCTCCGGCAGCGCCGCGATCTCCCTGAGCGACTTCATCACTTGCGTGGCCTCGGCGAAGCTCTCGACGGTGATCCACGTCCCGGCCTCGGAGACGACGTGAATCCTTGTCGGATCCGAGCCATTGGTCCGTACAGCCGACCGAGTGAAGTGCCGGTACAGCGCTGCTCCCGAGAGGGCACCGACTCCAGCAAGGGCTGCCCATGACCAATGCGGAACGACTCGTGCAGGAAGCATTTGTTGCAAACATCGGCGGAAACGCTGCGAGCTTGAGGCCCGGTGCCTCTTGCGCCTTGATCCGGGTGGAACACGCCGCCTACCGACTACGCGCGCTGCTCGCGCATCCGCATGATGCGCACGACATCTGTGGCCGAGAGGAGGCCCACCAAACGATCGCCCTCGATCACGAGGGCCCGCTGAAGCTCGCTCGCGCCGAGAACGTTGGCGGCCTGGTTCAGCTCGTCATCCTCGGAGACGACCGGAACCTCGTCGCGCAGGAGCATCAGATCACCAACGGTCCGGAGGTCCCATTCCCAGCGCGGCACCGAAGCGACACGATCGAGCGGAAGGAGCCCGAGTGCGATTCCGTGTTGGGCAACCGGATAGGCCGTGTACCTCGTCCCGGCGAGCGCGGTCGAGAGGAACTCGCCGACGGTCGTATCGGGTCGGGTCGTGACGGGATCGCGAACCATCAGGTCTCGGACCCGGAGGTCCTGTAGCGCGGAGCGTGCTCTCGCTCCTTGGCCCTCGGCTCCGGCTGCCTGGGCGAGGAACCAGCCGATGAAGGCGAGCCAGGCACCGGTGAAATCTTCCAACGCAATGATTCGGTAGACGCCGTAGACGATGAAGAGGAGTCCAAACGCACGTCCGATCCACGATGCCAGCCGCGTGGACCAGAGAAAGTCGCGCTTGAAGAACCACAGGGTCGACCGAAGGATGCGACCACCGTCGAGCGGCAGCGCGGGCAGGAGGTTGAAGGCGAGGAGGAACAGGTTGATGTAGCCGAGCCAGAAGACCACGCCGTCGATCTCCGTCGGTAAACCGAGCTGCCAGGCGACGAGCACGCAGAGTCCCCCGACGACAAGCGTGACGAGAGGGCCTGCGACCGCGATCCTAAATTCGGCGCCCGCGCTCGGAAATGCGCCTCGGAACTTGGCGACGCCACCGAAGAGCCAGAGCGTGATCCCCTCGATGACCATGCCCTCTCGACGGGCTTGGAGTGCATGGCCGTATTCGTGGGCAAGAAGCGAAGCGAAGAACAGGACCGCGGCGGCGATCGCCATGATGTAGTACGCCGTTGTCGAGAGGCCCGGATTCTGGCTCGGAAAGACCTCTTCGGCCCAGAAGTACACGATCAGGCCGAAGACCACCAGCCAGCTCCAGTTGATCCCGAACTGGATGCCGAAGAAGCGGCCGATTGTCAGGCTGTCCCTCATGCAGCCTCCGGCACTCGGTCTCGGCGCCTACCTTGGCGGCGGCCGTCGCCCGTTCTTGAGCACGAGCGCAAGACGCTGTGCCATCTCTGGCACCTGCTCTTTGGCTGCCCTGGCGACGGTTGGCCCGTGGCGCTGAGCCTGATCCTTCGCCGCGCGGGCGAGCGTGGGCCCATGCGTCTTCGCCTGCTGGCCCGCGTGTTCAAGCAGCTTCCGTCGCTGTTCGGGTGGGAGTCTGTACCAGGCTTTCCGCGCTGCATTGGCCGCCCAGATCACTTTCCAGGCCGTCATCGAGCCTCCTCGTTTTCCGTATCGGCAAGCTCTGTGAGTTTCGCAAACGCTTGCTCGAAAAGCTCGTGAGGCTGGGCTCCGAGCACGAGGAGTCGATTGTCGAGGACAAAAGCGGGAATCGAGCTGATTCCGTGCGCGTGCGCTTCCTGTGTCGATGACGAGATCCGATCGGCGTAGCGTCGGTCGGCAAGCGTCTCGGCAGCCTCGCTCGCGTCTAGCCCGCTCTCGGAGACGAGACTGAGCAGAACCTCCTCGTCACCGATATTCGCAGCTTCGGACCAGTACGCGTCCATGAGCCTCGTGTGCACGCGCTCGTGCAGGCCGTTATCGCGCGCGAGTTCTGTCAGCTCGAGTGCCTTTCGGGTGTTCGGAACGACGTCGGGCGGTGGGTTGTAGCGGTAGCCGGATGCCTCAATCATGGTCTGCACGTTTCGCCGGTGCGCCTCGCCGTAACGAGCGTTGAGCTCCTGACGCGGGATGCCCTCCTCCGGATACTCGGGATGGAGATCGAAGGGAAGCCACTCGATCGTGGCGCCGTACCGGCGCTCTAGCCACGCGGCCCGCTCGTGACCGACGTAGCAGAAGGGTCACAAGTAATCACTCCAGATCACAACCGAGTGTTCTTTCATATGTCTCGTAGGCTAGCGCGCCCCGGCCTCGCTGGACGCCGCACGGCTCTCGCCGAGCAGAGCTCGGCTCCGCCAATGCGGCTAACGACGCTCGGCTGCGAGATCTTGCAGCCTCGACCCCTCGCCGTACCTAACCGTCCCGTCGAGCGGTCTCGGCTTTGGCTCTCTTGCGAGCCCCGCCCCCAGCGAGCCCGACGCCCGGCCTTGTTGAACCGGGGGCCACCAGACAGCGTTTGCTAGCTCGAGTGAACCAGGCTCTTGAGAGCGTGGGCGAAGCGATCGGCTTCTTCGACACCCGAGGGAACCTCGTCTTCGGGTGCGTTCTCCGGGCTCAGAATGAGCGCGAGTTGAGTGTCAGTTGTGTCGGGATCGATTGCCGCAGTCTCGAGCAGTCCGGTGGGCGGGTCGGTCGGAGCCTCGATTCCGGCTCCGCTCCTTCGTGCGAGGAGATCAGCGATCTGGATGGTGGCCGCTAGTTGACTCGATGGTTGCAGGCCGTCGTGCTCGCGTATCGCCTCTGTGAGCCAGTCCGGATAGCACCATCGTTCTGCCAGAAACGCGCCAAATTCCGCGTGTGTGAATCCGAAGAGTTGAACTTCGGTCGGGCCGAGCGGCGTTCCTGCCGCACCAACCTCTGCGAGCAAACGAAAGCTCACTGGCTCGCACTTCGAGAGGGCCGCGAGACCGACGTTATGGAGCAGGCCAGCGGTGAGCGCCTGATCACGGCTCACGGGTGCCGACGCGATTCTGCGTCCGATGAGCCCTGTCCGGACCGCATGAAGCTCGAGGCTCCTGCGGGCGTGCACGAGGTTGTCAGGTGGGCCGCTCAGCATGCGTAGCGTCGGCGTGGCGATCGCGAGGCCCTCGACGAGAGGAAAGCCGAGACAAGATACGGCGATCGAGAGCTCTTCAATCCGTGGTTCGCGAGCTTTCTTTTCGCCGTTGGCGAGGTTGATCAGGAGCGCCGCGAACGCTGCATCGTCCGCCGCCCGGGTCGCGATCGAGGCCGGTCTCGGTTGCGGTTTTCGGCAGAGCTCGGCTACCTGGGTCAGGGTTGTCCGATTGCCGTTTGAGGACGTCTCGATCTCAGCGGTCAGCTGCTCCATGCGCACGTGCACGCTTCGGTCATCGGCAAGTGGCACGATTGACATTAGACAACTCGCGTCGGATGGCCTGACCGGGCAACAGGTGCACCGCTCGGCGTCACCATCTGGCAAATGAAAACAGAAGGAGGGAGCGATGGTGGGGGCCGGCGCCGAAATTCCGACGGTTCTACGGGACGCTGTCCCGTGGCTATCGGTGGCGGAAATGCGGGAGGTGGACCGGCTCATGATCGAGGAAGCCCGAATCTCGCTCGTCCAGATGATGGAAAACGCGGGCCGGAACCTTGCTGTCCTCGCCCGTGAACTGGTCGGTGGAAACGTTGCCGATCGGCGAGTCGGCGTTCTCGCTGGCCCGGGAGGAAATGGCGGCGGTGGGCTCGTCGCCGCGCGACATCTGACCAATGCTGGTGCCTCGGTGAGCGTCGTCCTGAGCAAGGCTCCAGCAGAGATGGGCGAGGTCTCGCGTCGCCAGCACGAGATCCTCGAGCACATGGACGTC
>CAYTCZ010000166.1:5754-7312 GCA_964436315.1 uncultured Gaiellales bacterium
TGATCGACGCGCTCCTCGGTTACAGCCAGAGTGGCGATCCCCGCGGTCCCGCGGCCGAGTTGATTCGGCTGACTGAGGACGTTCGAGTCCTCTCGCTGGACACGCCGTCGGGGCTCGAGCTATCGACCGGCGATGTCCGCGAACCGGCCGTCGTCGCAGACGCAACGATGACTCTGGCCTTGCCCAAGGAAGGGCTTGGGAGCGAGGCCGCTACCCGGCACGTCGGAGAGCTGTATCTGGCCGATATCTCGGTCACCCAGGCGGTTTATCAACGTATCGGCCGCTCGCATCCGACACCGTTCACACGCTCGCCGCTCGTGCGACTCGGTACCTGATTGCTCACTATCGATCGGTAGCGGCACATCCTTTGGTAGACGATCCAGCCGACCTCACGAGTATTCATATGTCTACCGGGGCGCAAAGTCGATTCTGCCGACAGGAGGCCAGCGATCATCGAATCGAAGGGCGCCTTATCCCATGCGCGTGCCGCCCGTGCGTCGGCGGTGGCCATCCTCTGCTGCTTTGGCTTTGCGGCTTTTGCGGCCACAGCCGTAGCTCAGGGGCCCCTGTCGATGGCGGTTCTTCCGCGCGGCGCCGTCGAGTCGGCGCCGGGGAAGCCGGCTCCGAAAGCCCTCGACTCCCGCCTCGACGAAGTCGCCGACGCTCGCGCAAAGAATGGCCAGGGCGCTGCGCTCGCAGAGGCACGGGCGGACGACCTCGCGATCGAACGGGGCAGGATCCGGGTCATCGTTGAGGCAAAGCCGGGTCGGGCTCTGCAGGCGCGCGCCGCCGTCGCCGCCGCAGGCGGAAAGATCGAGGGTGAGAACGCGGGGCTCATTCAGGCGCTACTTCCGACCGCAGCGCTGGAGGCCGTGGCGGTCAAACGGTCAGTCAAGAATGTCCGACCGCCGCTTGTTCCAGAGGCTGTCGCTGTAACCGGCGAGGGCATCGAGGTCGCGAATGCCGACGACTGGCAGGCCGCTGGGGTGGACGCGAGCGGCGTCAAGGTTGCGGTCATCGATCTCGGTTTCGACGGCCTGGCGGAGAGTCAGGTGCGCGGCGACCTCCCCGCGGACGTTACGACCGTCGACTACTGCGCGAGCGGCTTTGAGCAGACCGTACACGGAACCGCCGTAGCCGAAATCGTCTACGAACTGGCTCCCGGAGCCGAGCTCTATCTCATCTGTGTCGAGACGCTTGTGAACCTCGCCCAGGCCGAGGAGTACGCAGAGGCGAACGGGATCACGGTCATCAACCACTCCGTCGCGTGGTTCAACACGAGCCGGGGTGATGGCACCGGCGGCCCCGGAAGTCCGGACGCGATTGTGAAAGCAGCTCGCGATGCCGGGATCTTGTGGATCAACGCGGCTGGAAACCACGCCCAGCGTCACTGGAACGGATCATTCGACGACTCCGACGGCGACGACTTCCACAACTTCACAGAGGCGAACAACGGGAATGGGTTCCTGCTCTTCACCGGGCAATCGGTCTGCTTGTCGCTCAAGTGGGATGACTGGCCTGGGTCGGACCAGGACTTCGACCTGTTCCTCGTTCGCAA
>CAYTCZ010000167.1:0-7298 GCA_964436315.1 uncultured Gaiellales bacterium
TATGTGCGAGGGCGATCGCGGCGAGATGCGCCGCGTCTCAGCCGCCAGCCGGGGGGTGCTACACCTACCAGGATAGGCTCTTAGATACGGCTGGGCACCGAGGGGGTTCACGCAGATCCTCCGTGGCACTTCGATGATCGGCTCGACAATGGTCTGGTCGCTAAGTGCTCCTCTCTGGCGGTCAGTTCGCTAGCCTTTTCTGACGGGACGCTGGCCGGCCTTCGGCGCTCATTGCGACGGCCGCTCTCGGTTCAGAACCACGCGTAAGCTGCCGATACGAGAGGCGATGGTCAAGCAAACAGTTCCAGCGACGAGGTCAAAAAAAGGCAAGAAAGGCAAGGTTCCGGCTGCCAAGAGCACGGGGGCCAAAGGACACCGGAAGCTTCCGCTCATCCTCGCGGCAGTCGGCGTCGTGGCGATGGTCGTCATCGCCGTCCTGATCATTGCGAGCCAACTCGGAGGAAGCGACGACGCGATCACGGCCGACGCGGTCGAGGGCGCCGCTGAGACCGAAGCGTTGCTCAACGGCATCCCCCAGGAGGGAATCGTGCTCGGAGACCCAGACGCCCCGGTGACTCTTGCCGAGTACGCCGACCTCCAGTGTCCGCATTGCGCCGATTGGGCCGAGGCAAACTTCGCGATGATCGTCGACGAGTACGTCCGACCCGGCAACGTCCGGATTGAGTACCGCGGTCTCGCATTCATCGGGACGGAGTCTCAGGAGGCCCTGCGCACGGCACACGCTGCTGGCAATCAGAACAAGCTCTGGAACTTCACCGAGCTCACGCTCCAGAACCAAGGCGAACCAAACAGCGGCTGGGTAACGGACGATTCGATGCGGGCGATCGGGTCGAGCGTCCCTGGCCTCAACACCGACCTCATGATGGACGAAAGAGACGCTGACGAGGTCCAGGTAGCCATCACCGTTGCCGAAGGGCAGGCCGAGTCGGCCGGAATCAACGCGACACCCACGTTCCAGGTCGGGCCGACTGGAGGTGCGCTGGTCGTCGTCGATCTGAACACGAGCGACCAGGACGCGATTCGCGCGATCCTCGACGCCGCGCTCGCCGACGCGACGTGATCGCACATCCCATCAGAGCGGCCGTCCTGGCGCTCTCGCTGGTCGGAATCGCGATCGCCGGCTACCTGACGTATTCTCGCTACGCCGACGTCAGCCTCGCCTGCGCGACGGGTGGATGCGAGACAGTGCAAAGCTCACGCTATTCGGAGGTGGTTGGAGTCCCTGTCGCCGTTCTCGGGCTCCTTGGCTACGCCGGAATTCTCGCCGCGACCATTTGGGACACCGTCGTCGCGCGCGCCGCTGCATTCGCGCTTGCCACGATTGGCTTCGCGTTCGGTCTCTACCTCCTCTACGTTCAACTTTTCGTCCTCGAGGCAATCTGCCACTGGTGTTTGGCAAGCGATGCGGTGATGACGGCGCTGTTCGTGGTCACGCTGCTCCGGGTGCGGGCCGACTACCTCGAGGAGGCTGGCGCCGCCTAGCTTGACGGTGGGCCGGTTGTCAGTGTCCGGCGTCGGATCCGGTCGGATGGCCGTGAAAGTGGTGGTCGTCGAGGACTGCGTCGTGCCCGCCAATCTGCACGAGTCGGCCTCCGTACGCCTCCCGTAACCGCTCGGTCGTTAGAACCTCGTCCGGCGGACCCTCAGCGACGACGTGGCCGGCGAGCAAGAGAACATGATCGGCGAACTCTGCATCCTTGAGATCGTGCGTCGCGAGGACGACGGTACGGCCTGCCTCCCTCTCGTCGGCCATCGCTCGCACGATCTGCTGACGCGATACAAGATCGAGTCCGGTCACCGGCTCATCGAGAAGCAGTATGTCGGCCTCTTGCGCCAGGCCCTGTGCCACGAGAGCGCGTTGACGCTGACCAGCCGAGAGCTCGCTTAGGCGCCGGTCCGCAAGTTCGGTGACCTCGAGACGTTGCATCGCCCGTGCGACGGACTCCCGATCGCCGCTCCCAAAACGACCGAGCAGGCCGCGCCTCGCGAACCGCCCCATTGCGACGACTTCGTAGACCGTGACCGGAAGCAAATCGTTGACGGTCGTCTCCTGCAAGACGTAGGCCACACGTTCGGGCTCCGCGGGCGCTGCTCGACCGAGGACCTCGAGGCGACCCCGGATCTGCTGACAGAGGCCGGTTATTGCATTCATCAACGTTGACTTTCCGGAGCCGTTCGAGCCGATGAGTACGGTTATCGCCCCACCTGGGATCACGAACGTCGCGTTCGCCACGGCGACTCGCGTGCCGTAGGCGAGATCCACATCTTCGCCGACAATCACCGCACCGTCGGCGCGCGCTCCCCCCTCCGCGCCTCGGCCTGCGCTCGTCACGATCGCCCAGTTGCTTGTCGGAGTGGCTTCGACATCATGCGCGTCACCGATTGCGAATGGTAACGATACTAGATATCGTTTTCTTTCTCGATCTGCGCATCGCCGCTCGAGGAGGATCGGATGGACTGGTTGACTGAACCCTTCGAGCCGTCGTTCATGCAACGGGCTCTCGTTGCGGGGGTACTCGTCGCTGCGCTCTGCGCCCTGGTCGGAGTTTGGGTCGTCGTCCGTCGACTCGGATTCATGGGAGACGCACTGGCCCACGGGGTGGTGCCGGGACTCGCCATCGCGTTCCTGGTCGGGTTCGACCTCACCCTCGGCGCGGCTCTCGGAGCCGTCGTGGTGGTCGTCGGAGTCTCCCTCGTCCGTCAGCGGAGCGGTCTTCCGGAGGACACAGCGATCGGCCTGCTCTTCGTCGGCCTCCTCGCGCTCGGTGTGATCATCATCTCGAGATCTGGTTCCTTTGCGGTCGATCTGACGTCGTTTCTGTTCGGCAACGTCCTCGGCGTGAGCTGGGGCGATATCGCAATTCAGGTCGGCGCCGTCCTGATCGCTTTGACCGTCACGGTCGTCTTCTACAGAGCGTTCGTTGCGATGTCGTTCGACGAGAGGAAAGCCCGACTACTTGGCCTCCGACCCGACATCGCACGCCTCGTTCTTCTTGGATTGATCGCCCTTTCGGTCGTTGCTTCGTTCCGCGCTGTCGGTGCGCTGCTCGTGTTCGGACTGCTCATCGCCCCCGCCGCCGCCTCAGCCCTGATCACGAGACACATCCCGACGATGATGGCCAGTTCGGCCGCGATCGGCGTGGTTGCGGTCGTCGTCGGACTCGAGCTGAGCTTCCACCTCAATCTCGCCGCAGGGGCCTCGATGGCGGCCACCGCCGTCGCGCTCTTTTTCCTCGTTCTGGCGATGAGGGAGACCGCAGCCTGGCTGAAGCGCCGCCGCGTGCGGGTGGTTGCGAGCTAAACCACTACGGGCCCTCTCGAACTACGCGGCGGCTCGGCGGCCCAAACGAGACTCTCCACAGTCGCCGCACGCACCATGCAACACGACATCATGACCGTCGACGCTGTAGCCGAGCCGTTCTCCGAGTTCGTCGATCGCGCGTTCGAGGCCGTCGTCCTCGAAGGCAACCACACGGCCGCAGCCGTCGCAGACTAGGTGATGGTGGTGTTCCCCGCTCGGATACAGAGGCTCGTAGCGCGCAGGCTCGCCGCCGATATCAATTCGTTGAACGAGCCCCATGTCGGAGAGCAGATCGAGCACGCGATAGACACTCGCTATCCCGACCGTCCTCTGACTATCTCGGAGCTCGTCAAAGATCTCCTGCGCGGTAAGGCAACAGTCCTGCTCCGCGAGGAGACTGACAACCGCCGTTCGAGCCCCACCTGAGCGGTATCCCGCGCGGCGCATCCTCGAGAGCGTGTGGGTGCTCCACTCCTGTCCTTGCGACATCATGAGCTAAATGATATCGAGTCTCAACGTCGACCCCCACCCGGTGGCAGCTCCCCTCCCTGAGCGTCGAGGCGAACCCACTGGGCAACTGCAGATGCTCGCCGTGAACCTAAGAGCGCCACGTCATGATCATTGCGATGCTATTTGTGAACCGCCGGCGGCCGGATTGGCGGGCTAAATGGACTGGTAAATGAACGGATGAGTCAGGTTGTGGGCGATTCGTTCGAGACGGATTTCTCGGCTCCTAGCAGGTCTTTTCATTGCTCAAAAGAAGCCATGCCGAATTGACTTCTTGACTTCTCTCTCAATGGTGTATGGTTGCGCGCAGACGGGTAGAGGAGGAACCGTTGGCAAAGAAGACCGTTCTTGTGTCAGATCTCTCGGGAGTTGAGATCGAAGAGGGCAAAGGCGCGACGATTCGAATCACATTTCACGATGCCCGAAAAGGTGTCCGAGAACTCGATGTGACCGACGAGGAGGCCGAGAAGCTCGGCGGGCGCCCGGTGAAGCGTCGAGGACGTCGGCCGAAGTCGGCAACCCAGTAGTCGCCTGGACTGTCGCATCAAGCGCAACGAGACCCGCCCGACTCCGTCGGACGCTTGTCCCCACGACTACGCCGGCGGTTTTGCACGGTAAACTCGTCGCGCTGAATTGCCGAACACGCTGTAAGCGCTGTGTAAGCGAAGCAGGTCTTCGGCTTTGGACCTGGTATTTCGTACCGATTCCCTAAACAGGGGATTGCCGACTAGTGAGGAGATGTCCGCCGAAATGAGCCGCCGCGGGGCGCCTGCGGAAGCCGGTGTCGATCGTTGCTCAAGCTGCTGGAGCGAGACCCGGCGGAACGTCTCATGACGCGAACGGGTTTGCACTTCGACAACCTTGACGAGTGGAAGGCGAGTCGACGCGGATTTCTCGCGGCAGCGGCCATACTCATTCTGCCGGGACGAGCTCTCGCAGCCCTGCCAAAGAGCGGCGAGCCGGTGGCTCAGACTTCAGAGCCGAGATCTATCGAGTTCGTCTCGAGAGATGAAACGGTCGGCGGATCACGTTTGCTCCAATCCAGGCCTCGAACTCTGGCGCCGGTTCGGGCACCGAGATTCAACCTCGTCGGGCTCCATTGGAAAGGAAGCGGCCAGGTGTGGTTCAGGGCCGCGAAACGGAGCGGGCGTTTTGGGGCTTGGGAGCGGGCCCAGTGTTGCGGTGGGCCTGATGCGGAAGGCTCGGAGGGTTCTCAAAGGGGTTGGCATCTGGGCACCCCTGCGTGGACCGGTCCGGCCGAGCGCATCCAGTACAGGCTCTCCGGCGAGGTTCGCGCTCTCCGCGCTCACTTCATTTGGAGTCCGATCCGAGGCGAACGCCGGCTCGCCGCTGCCGAGGCACCACTTGTCGTTTCGCGAGTGGACTGGGGAGCCGACGAGTCAATCGTTCGCGCGGAGCCCCGGTATGCGGACCGCCTCGAGTTCGCAATCGTGCATCACACCGCGGGCAAAGAGCCGACGACGCCGGAGGAATCCGCTGCGGTTGTTCGAGGGATTCAGACTTTTCACGTCAAGGGCAACGGTTGGAACGACATCGGCTACAACTTCCTCCTCGATCCCTTCGGTCAGATCTTCGAGGGCAGAGGCGGTGGGATTGAACAGCCCGTCATCGGAGCTCACGCCCGCGGCTTCAACACCCGCGGCGTGGGCATCGCAGCGCTTGGTCATTTCCAAAAAGTCGGAATTACACACGAGGCGCGCGCGGCGCTCGTACGCTTTCTGGCTTGGCGGCTCGACGTCGGTCACGTTGACCCGTTCGCACAGGTCGCTTTTGCAGACGGAATCTCTCGTCTCGCCGTATCCGGACATCGGGACGTGAATTCCACGATTTGCCCCGGAGAGAAACTCTGGGAGGGACTCCAAGGAGTCGCCGCGGAGGCGCAGCAAGTCGGCCTTCCGAAGCTCTTCGAGCCGAGGATCGACGGGGCCCTTGGGGCACCCGTTCGTCTAACCGCTCGTCTCTCGGAAGAGCGAACGTGGGAAGTGACTGTCGTTGACGATGCCGGCAGCTTGGTAGCTCGCGGTACCGGCACTGGAACGATCGTGGATTTCACCTGGGACGCGACCCCGATTACCACAGGGACCGTCACGTGGACGATCGCAGCCGGCGAGGGTATCCGGGCGGCCTCCGGAATCCTGCGCGCGGAGGAACGCCAACTCGAGGCGCTCCCCCCACCCCCGGCCCGGCCCTCAGGAATCCCGCGCCGAATTCCACGGTGGGCTTGGCAGATGCACCGGTGGCACTCAACGCCCCGCGCACGGCGCGGATCGAGGCCGAAAGCCCCACGAAGATTGCCCCGTTGGTACTACCGCTGGCGACGGTGGCGGCTTGCGCACGAACGGTACGCCCGACTCAAGAAAGAACGGGGGCTGTAGTCGCCCGACGGCCGACGCTCGCTCGTTAGCCACCGAGCGCCCTGCAACGCTCGTCAAGCGCAGCCTCGACCATGCGGCGAATTGACGGTCGGTCTGCGTCTTCCGCAGTCCGGACCTCGATGTGGCGCATCGCGGCGCCCGTTCCCTCGAGCAGCCCATCTGGATCCGGAAGCGATGAGCCCCGGTAGAAGCCGAGGTTTACCCATTGTTCGTCTGGGCGGATGTAGCAGTAGCCCTCGCTCACCTTTCTTTGGCCCGAGACCGTAGGTCGCAGCTCGATCGCCGAGCCGGGCAACCTCCACGGCTCCAGGGTCGACATCCAAGACGATCTCACAAAGCCGGGCAGCCACTGGCGCGACGCTCGGCCCAGCCAGCTGCAGGAGCTCGTCGAAGGTGCCGAACTGCGTTTCACCCACCAGCGAGCGAAGCGTAGCCGGCGTGAGTCACTCTCCTAGTTGAGCCGGGCTCGACAGGTTCGTGTCTCGTTCGGAGCATCGCCGGCCGCGCCGATTCGCCTGCGCTCGAACAGAACGTCTTGCGCTTCAGCTTCAGTCTTGGCTCAATCCGTGTCCCACATGCGCTCAGTTGACACCTATCCTCAAAGTGGGTGGTGGAGGCACGGGGCTAACCCCACCGGATTGTCGCGGGGCAGAGCAGTGAGCACGTATGCGCGAGAGGTACGCGCTGCTTCACGCAGGCGCACTGACTATTGCGAAACGCGCGTGCGCTCGGTCTATGCTGCTACGAACCGCCGCCGGGCTGTATGGCGCCGTTCACGTTCAACACGTACGGCGCGTAGTCGGCCACCGACTCGGTCGGATCCTCTTGGCTCACGATCGCGGCGACGAGCTTCGTGGAGCCACGCATGCGCTGCCACCATCGCCGGTTTGTCCTGACGCTTTCCACCCCGCAGGCGAACGCCCCGGTCGAGCAGACCGTCGAGCGCAACCATCACCTGCCAGTCATGCAACAGATCCCAGGCGGTTCGCGCCCGGCGCAAAGGCGGCACGCGCGTCCTCGAGCGACTGAAGGCCGTTCGTTTCACTCTTGAAGAGCGCGCGGATGAAGCCCTC
>CAYTCZ010000168.1:0-7241 GCA_964436315.1 uncultured Gaiellales bacterium
AACCTCTCGAAAAAACTAAAGTATCACACGGTCCACGAAACCGGGTCAGGCCCATTCACCTGAGGACTACGACGTTGAGGAAGAGCGACAGGTTGAGCATGGCGCGTCGGGGTTGTAGTGGGCGGTCGTGATTCGAGAGTCTCAGGCTTTCCGGTTAGAAGTCAAGAACTTGCAGTGCTGCTGTATGTGCTGAAACAGCACTGGCCGGAGGCCATTCTCGCCGCCGACAACTTGGATCGAAAACCACTGGCGCAGGCCGTGCCTGCAGATTTAGTGCCTGAAGCGGTGATCTACCAGAACGCCACCATCGCTAGTGCCTTCGATGAACATGGTTACGTCCCTGAGCTTGCCGGGACCTCGATCTACCTGATCATTGAGGAGGACGCGGTATGTTTTACTGTGAGCGATGGCGAGTCAGCCGCGGCGGAGATAACTGCGATCATCGAAACCGCCGTTTCCGTTAATCGCTCTGGGTATCCGGCGGCTCCTCAGGAGGGGCAAGAGTGAAATTGTCTGCCGAGATTTGGGAATCCCTCCTCACCGGTGCACGCGTCGGGTGGCTCTTGGACTCAAATGCCGAGTGCCTACCGGAGCTTTTCGGCCGACTTGAAGAGGAGTTAGCGGATGTCGACCAGCTGCTCCGCAACCGCCTCAACGATAAGGCGCCCGACATTGTGGCCATGTTGTGTGGGCGGCATGTCGATGAGATCGCGCCTTTCATTCAGACATTTGCATCGCCGATGAGCGCTCCTATCCGGGCGGCCGCTCTTCTCCTCGTCCTAGGGCACAGTGTCATCGAACTCGACATGACTTATCAAGACCGAAGCTCTTTCCACCTGCGTTTGGTTGTGGGGGAAGAGGATGGCACATCGCACGAGTTCACGTCGGCGAGCATCTGGGACGGTGAGGCTGTGCGACACATTGGACTCATGAAGCTCGGAGACCAACCCGTCATGCATGGATACTACAGTTTCCGCTACGAATGACGCGAAAAAATCCGCGCCGCGCTACCCTCGTCGGTTCGGCCGCACCGAGTGTGCCTTCCGTCCCGAAGCAAGGTATTGCAAGAGCCGGCATGGGGTCACACATGAATGGAACGCTTCTCTTCCGCGCGATGACCCGAAGTGGCGAGCCCTCAAGGCACGCACTTTCAGCCCGATCGGTGAACCTCGTAGTCAAGAGGCGTGTCGAGCAGGTCGGTCTGAACCCCGACCGATACGGGGCGCACAGCCTGCGGTCTGGGATGGCCACGGAAGCGGCGAGAAACGGAGCGAGTGAAAGGCACATCATGCGTCAGACCCGTCACCGCTCCCTGAAGGTGCTGAGGAGCTACATCGATGATGGTGGGACCTTCAGGGAGAATGCCGCTAAGTTGTTGGGGCTTTGACGCGGGTCCAACATTAGGGCTAATCCCTCGTTAGGAACCTGTTCATGAGTGCTTCCGAATCCAACCTGTTCTCACGAAGGCAATTCTTGAAAGCCAATTCGGTGCGTTCAATCGGTGTCAATGAAACGAGCTTGGCGACGAATTTCTCGCAATCGTCCAGAATACGTTGAAGTACATCTTTGCTGATGAGGCGGCAGTCCTCCGAAGGATTCGCCTTCTCATGGAACTGAGATTGAGGATGAACCACGACGGGGACGACCACCCAAGGGTCCCCATACACGTCTACGGCCCACTCCTTGGAGTTGAGGAGTTGGCCTACGTCGGCTTTGGAAACTCCATCGTTTGAAGCGGAGTTGTTCTTCGCCTCCAGCACAACAGCAAAGGAACCCAGCTCCCAGAGCACGTCAGGACCTTGACCTACCTCCTGTTCAGGGCGACGGGCGGTCGCTCCCAGCACCTCTCCCAAGTCCGCGAGCGCTGTCTCGAATGCGGAGTGGCTGTACTCGGGGTCGAAGACAAGGCCTGACCGAATCCGCTCAAGGTCCGCGATTGCGGCATTGCCGTGCTCGAACTGCTGGAACCACCGTTTGGCCCGCTGTGCAGGTGTCACCTCGTCACTTCCACGGCGATATGAAACACCTTCGGGCGGCCTCAGTAAGAGGTGGTTCCGCTGTCGCGCCGCTTTCTGCACAGCCATGGCTTCACTTGCGTCGACCGCGTACAGATATGACGCTGCTCTTTGTAGCAAGATACCCTCGGTCGCTGGATCGAGATCGAATGCGTTCAATGCCTCACGCAGTCGGCGACCAGCGTCGACCGCCGAACCATCAAGTAGGACCCGAAACGCGTCTCGTTCTGCACTAGCAAGACCGATCAGTTCTTCATCTGGGCCGCGCGGCGCAGGGACCTGATCCGAGACCTGCTCGCGGTAGAACTCTTTCCAGCCGTCATCGCGACGCAGACACTGCTGGGTTAGCTCGTCGATTATCGTGAGCGGAGACTTGCCCGTGTTCTTTCCGATCTCCGCCAGCATTGTTGCGAGTCCGATTTGTGCTCGGGTATCTGCCCCCATGAGTTGTAGTGAACGAGACTTCCCGACGAATGTCTGAACGTCATGCCCAATCATCACCACCACGGCGTAGTCCGACGACGACCGAACTGCGCGACCCATACCCTGTTCTAACCGGAACGCGTTATGTAGTTCGGTGGTCTTGGTCCCCGATGCTACGCGCCGCTGATAGGCATCCCGCAGAGTCTCCGCGTTCGGCAACCCATCCAGCACGATCACTCGACAGGCGCTGTCGGGCAAGTCTATGCCGTCGTATCGATTGACGATCGCAACAAAGCTGGTGGTCCCGTTCCTCAGACCCTGGATGGTGTCGTCCACGTCGCCCACGGCCACTGAAGCGCCCAGTTCCTTCCACTGTTCAGCCCGTTTCTGCGAAGGGGTTATGCCGACTACATTGTAGGATTGAGACAGCCATGCCAGCCACTTCAGCAGTTCCGTTCGACTCGGATTGCCGAACAAGACGGGAAGTATCACCATCCGCTCGCCGAGACCTCGATCGGAGGTTCCGACCAGCGGATTGCTTGCGGCTTCTGATTCGCACCCTAGCTCGCGCACAAGTAGTGAGTCATCAGCAAGGGTCGCCGACATGAAGATTCGGTGTTCGACGCTCGTGAAGGTTCGCGAACGACGCACCGGCAGGATATCTGGGGACACCTCGACGCCAGTTCCCGAAATGAAGCACCGCATGTGAGCAAGGTCATCTCGAATTAGGCCCCATTTGAAGAGGAGTTCCTGCGATTCAGAAATGGCGCCAAGCTTCTCAGTAACTTGGTTGAGATTCTCTTGCCACGTCCAGTAAGGCACCTCAGCAATGGCATTCCGATCCCCCCGCTTGATGTCCTCTGCCAGCCCCGGGAGCTGTCTGCGTACGCTGTCGAGGAAGAGACTCCCAAGAAACCGTCCACCCTCCGAATCACGGTCGAACGAGAGCGTGAAGTTGTCTCGGATCCTCTCCACACCAACGTGAGCGTCGTCGAGGACCATTGCTACGGGTTCGAGGTCCACATCTGGTCGATCAAATGTGGTACGTGAATTGAACAGCTTCTCGTACGTTGCGACCAGAACTCCCCTGCCATTCAACGCTTCGGATGGCGGATGTCTGCCATCATACAGCCAAGCGTCGGCACCAAGTTTTCTCGCCTCGTCCACTACCTGCGCCGCCAGCTGTTTCGTGGGCGTCAGGTAGACACCGGGGCGGGACTGCTCCCTCATGTACGAAAGCAGCATTAGCAACCCGACAGTCGTCTTGCCGGTGCCTGTGCTGAGGCGGACGATGTGATCTCTGCGCTCACGTGCGTCGTTGAAGGCGCGCAACGTCTCGACCTGCACGCTGCGAAGGTGCGCGTGGCTTACTTCAGCATCCAGCTGCTGGTGAATCTTTAAGGGGTCAGTGGATGGCTTCTTTGGCGCGTTTCCCAGATGCTTCGTGAAATCAACCATCATTTCCCCTCTGTTGGACATTGGCCGCGAACCCGAATGGCTAGGCAACCTTAGGCCGTAGCTCCCGAAGGGTCCAGACTAACTCATCCCTTGACGGGCACTCGGGGACACTTTCAGGGACAGAATCGCGGTTTCTCAGGGACACTTTGGGGGACAGGTGGCTTTCACGGAGCTATCGAAGAAATCGGATGGGCCTCAGTCGGTTATCGATTTCTCGTTCGGATTCTTCGAATCCCGTAGAGAGGGCGAAACGGGTTACCCTAAAGGTTACCCCAACACCGGGAACGAGCGGGAAGCGCCGGGAAGGCATGGCAGTTAAGTTGTTGAAATTGCTCGATCTGAGCTTCTCGTTCCGGTGCTGGGCATCCCTCACACGGATGGGGTCGCTGTTGGACTTCGGGGCCGAGGCCGCTGCGTCGCCTCTCATGCACCTTTCCAGCTTCAAGGCGTCCGTTCGGCGTCGGTAAAGCGGCGTTCGTGGTAGTCCCGGCGGCGCCCGCCGGGCAGAAAGCGGCGACCGTTGTGACTGCCGCTTTCTTTGGGGGGAGTATCGGGCGGAAAGGTCCCCTGCCCTGTCGACATCACGGGCACCAGTCGCTGCGTTCATCGCAGCCCCGTCAATCGACGCAGACCACGAACGCGTAGGTCGCTTCCCCGGGTACAACCTGGAACTTCACGGCGGCGGCGGTGGCTCCCTCCTGTTGGCTGGCGGGGGTCGCGCAGGTCCGGGTGGCGTGGGCGCCAGTCATCTCGCAGGCCCCTTCGGCGACGTTGAGGAACGCACTGTTGCCGCTCTCCGTCTCGGTCAGCGCGGGGTCGGGGCCCCCGCTCCCGTTGTAGAGGGCAAGTTCGAAAGTGGCGGGGGTGAGGGTCAACGCCACGCCCGGGATCCCCGAGGTAGTGGACTGGGCGTGGAAGAAGACGTGTCCTCGGGTCGCGTCGTCGGCCAACCCGAACGCGTCGCGCATTCCGACGATGTTCGCCGCGGGCACCAGCGGGGTGTTCAAGATCGTGTCCTCCGACACGTTGACGTACCAGTTGGCGGTCACGAACCCGTCCGACGTGAGGCTGACCGCGACGTCGGTGTCCGTCGGTACGGCCCACGGACTGTCGATGTCCGCGGCCGGTGACGTTCAACGCGCGCAGATCGCCGCGAAGGCGCCGTTGGTCAGCTTTTGCAGATTGCCGAAGCGGAAGTTGACGCCCCAGACCCATGTGTCGTTGACGTCGGCCTCGGTTTGCATCTGGGTCGCGGACCAGAAGAGGAGCGTCTGGCCGAGCTCCAGTTCAGCGGGGTAGTAGTGGCCGTTGGTGGGCCCGTCGCTCAGTCCGCACCCGTTGCAGCCACAACTGCTGATCTCCATGAAGTGCGCGCCGATGCAGGTGTCGGTGTCGCAAACCATCGGGCTCGACTCGGTGCATCCGCGGATGAGGGTGCGCAGCTCGTCGATGGTTGGCAGGTGCCAGCCACCTCCGGCCTGGGTCAGTGACGCGCAGTGCTCTTTGGCTGCCTCCCAGCTCAGCTCCGGGTGCTCTCCGAGTTGCCAGGTGATGCCGGTTTCTGCGTCGGTCCACGTCGATCCCGACGTGCATTCTTCGTCGCCGAGTCGCGCCTCGGGGCATGCGCCGAGATCCACCTCGACGGTCGAGTTCGGCTCCACGGTGCACACTGTCGCCGATCCGTGTTCGGACTCGAGGGAGAGCGGGCTTTTGGCCGGAATGAGGGCGGAGAAGCTTCCGTCGTCCGAGGTTCGAGTCGTCAACTGCCCGATGCGAACCTCCTCCGCGGCGACGACCTCGCCGTTTTCGTCACAGACGCGGCCGGAAACGATCGCGCTGCGCGAAAAGATGTCGCAGTTGATGGCGCCGAACGTCGTCGTGACGAAACAGTACTGGTCCCCGCTGCGCGTAGCGGTTCCCGCTTCCGCCCATGCGCCGTCCTCCATCACCCAGACCGGGATCTCTTCGGGAGCAGAGTCCCGGAGTTCCTCGGGAAGAGCGACGCAGGAGGTGATCTCCTCGGTTGGACGAACGTCGTTCTCCTCCTCATCGCGAGCGTCGAGAAGGACCGCTCCGAAAGAGACCAGCACGCCCTCTTCGCCCATGTCGTTCTCGGCGTACATATCTCCCCCGGGCATCTCGGAGGTGAACGTCTCGGAGGTGGGATCGAGGAAGGCTGCGAAGAGCGTCACCGCTCCGATGACCGGTTCTCCGGCAGCGCTGACGAAGGCATTGGCCGGTGCTTCGACCGAGACGTCGTCGTTGGAGACCTTTCCTCCCGTCGCGTTGTCGATCTCGCCCAGCTTCTCCTTGGGAAGTAGGACAACGCTGAAATTCATGGTCCCATCATCGGACGTGGGTCGCGCGCCCGTGGTCAGATCGAAGTATCCCTCCCGCTGGATGGAGATGACGACGCGCGCCTTCGGCAGTATGAGCCCGTCGATTCGGAATCGACCGCTGGCGTCGGTCGTCGCCTCCTCTCCGTACGCGCTGACGAAGGCTCCTTCGATGGGCGTGCCGCTTCGCTCGGTGACCAGGCCCGCGATAGCCGCTCCGGTTGTCTCTCCCGGGGGTGGTCCATCGTTCCCCCCTTTGGTCTTGTCGGCGTCAGAGCACGAAGCAGTGGCGATGAGCAGGGCGAGTGGCAGGCACCAGGAGATTCGGGTCATAGTCGTCCGTCCGTTTGGACGTCACCAGCGTGTTCGCACGTCGACGCGGCTCCACAAAGAACCGAAAGAGCGGCCCGAAAAGGCTGAGTGCACGGGAGATTGTCGTATGAAACGAGGATACTCCGTGCCCGTGGCAGGCGTCAATCGCAGCAGCCGCGCAGAGGAGCGAGACAAGTATGGTACCGAAGAGGCTGGACTCCGCCGCAATTACGTCGGCGGCGTCGAGGGTGGGGAACGGAACGTCGTCACCACCGATGGCAACTCGACGTGCCATTAAGATGGCGGGTCGAGCTTCCTTCTGGGCCGGTCGCCGCAGCAAACCACGCTGTAACGCGGGGTTCGTTGCAGAGGCGGCGTGGCATGGGTCTCGCATCAAGCCGGGCGATGGCGTGTCGACCCGCGTTTTAGAGAGAAAATGAGACTACGAAACCTCACACTTGTCGCGGCTGCCGTGTTGACGGTGGCGTGCTCGTCCCAGCCTGATGGCGCCGGCGAGTTCGATTCGTTCGGGGGGAGCGACGTGATCGACTCGCAGCGAGCCGATGGTGCGGGGCTCACGCAGGCCGAGGCGGATGCGATCCTGCGGGTGGTGAACACGACGAGTTTCGAGGTGCTGGATGACGACGTGGCGCTGGACGTTCGTGCGGCGCGGAACATCGTCGAGGCGCGGCAGCGG
>CAYTCZ010000169.1:0-7076 GCA_964436315.1 uncultured Gaiellales bacterium
GAGCAGCGGCCTTCTAAGCCGACGGTCGGGAGTTCGAATCTTCCCGGGGGCGCCGTTTCTTAGGGGCATCCGCACCGGGCATCGTGTCCGCGTGTCCGTTCGCGTGTCCGTTCGGCCGGAGGGAATGAGAGTGGACGACGAGAAGGACTCGATAGCTCGACTCCTGCTGGCATCAGCGGGCCACGAGACGATCCCACTGTCCCCCGAACTTGCCGGAGAGCTCCGTGCCGAGCTCGGACGAATCGACTTCGCCATGGACGGTCCAGCGTTCATCCGAGCTTGCAGCCCCCTGCTGCGGATGACGGCGCACCTGCTCGCGGTGTGCGAACCGCCAGCCCCTCCGATTCTGCCTGGTTCGGAAACCACTCCAACCACGTTCACCGACGCTGGGAGGTACACGGTGGAGCTATTCCATCGGATCAGATCCGCATTCGTGGCGTGGACCAGAACATCGCCGGAGGGGTTCGTAGGGCCGGATGAGGACTTCACCGAAGCAGTGCACCGACACGGTCGAGAGCTTTCCGCCATGTCGGCGCGAGAGCAGGCTCGGTGGGACCAGGAGGCTTCTCGCGCGATGCAGAACCTCGCCGCTTTCTACGAACGCCACGGAAGGGCGGGTCTCGAGGGAGCAGCAACGATGGGAGGCACGAAACTCGTGCTCGGTGGTCGGCAGGGATTCGCCGAGACGGAGTTCCGCGCCGTGCAGGCGATGATGCTCTATGCGGACACGGTGCTGATTGCCGACCCAGTGCTTCCCTGGCTGGAGCGCGAACGCGTCAACGAAGGGTTCCCCAGGATTCAGATGCTGCGGAACGCCTGGCATCTCCTGCGCCTGTCCTCCGTGGTCGAGGCAGAGCTACCGATCCCGCCGGTGGTCGTCTTCCCCAGCTGGGAGAAGACGATGGAAACGCACGAGCCCTCGACGGTGCGCGGACTGATCACCGAGGCTCTCGTCTTCTTCAGCCACTACCTCGATGCAACCTTCGAAAGCATCGAGGAGTTGCTCGACTACGCGAGTGCGAACGAAGAGAAGACGGTCAGCGTCCTGCAGCGCAACAGACTCTTCGTCCCTTGGGGTGGCGAACCCGGAGGCAACTTTTCGGAGGACGTCGAACGACAACGACGCGAGTACAAGACCTGGCGAAGCCAAGCGTTCCTGGAGCGAGTGGACCTTACCAACGACGTCGAGCTGGCCGTTAGCTCGATCATTGAGCGGCTGAACCCGCTGTTCCACCTTGCCGACAACGCATGCTCGTTGCGTGCCTCGCCCCTCGCGGCACAGCCCGTCCACTGGCACTACCTCTGCCTGAGAAACGAAGCGTTCGAGGCAAAGCTCCTGCGCGAGAAGCTGATCTCAGCACAGACCTCGGCACTACTGCGAGCGCTGGAGGATGGCCCGAAGCGATGGCTCGCAGGGCTGTCCATGGCCGATACCATCCGACTCCGACGCGACGGCGCCAATGAACACTTCCGCTCCCACATGTCCGCGGCCCTCTCGCAGCTCGATGAGGTGGAGCTGGGCGACCTCGATCAGGTTGCTGCTGCTGTGACCAGCGAGATCCGCAAACTCACTGCTGACCACGAACGCGAGTCGAGGCGGCTCGTTCGAAAGTACAAGGTCCGTCTGGCCGCCTCAGCAGCTGGCTCGCTTGCTGCTCTTGTCGGCGCACTCTGTGGAGTCCTCCCTCCTCTCGCCCCTGCGGGCATTGCCGTTGCCGGTGCATCCATCGCCGGTGCCCTGGGCACTGAACTCAGGATGCAGAACCGTACGCTGATCGGAATGCTTGCGGGCGCACAGACCGCATCATGATTCCTCCCCAGCTGCGTCCGACTCGCGTGCAGGCCACGCGCGAGCCATATCCGCAGCGACTCCGCGCAGACCGTCTGGAGCAAGGTGAGCATAGCGCTGGCTGACGGTGATGGAGCTGTGGCCGAGCCACTCCTTGACCTCGTACAGACTCAGCGCGCGCCCCCACGTTCCCTGAACAAGGTGACTCGCGGTCGTGTGTCGCAGGTCGTGAGTACGAACGTGCCGACCAACGATCGCAGGTCCCCAGCTGCGCCAGCCGAGATCCCAGTCCTTGTGCATCTGCCCTCCGCGCGGCTCGTCCTTCTTCCGGCGCATCGGTGTCCAGACGCGCGCGGTTCCGATCCCCGGCTCAAGCTCACGCCAACGGCGAACCGCGTCGAGCGCCGGAGGCAGCAAGGGGACTTCTCGGGACTTGTTAGACTTCGATCGGCGAACTCGAATCAACGGATGCTCGTTGTCCAGCAGCACATCGCGCCACTGCAGGTCCCGTAGCTCGCCGCGTCGGAGCCCGGTGTAGATCGCGATGGTCCAAGTGAGTCGGTGCCTGGGGGGAAGCCTGCGGCCTGAGTTCGGATGCTTGGTCGCGGAGAGAACAGAATCAATCTCGTCCACCGTCAGCCAGGTCCAGGACACTCCGTCTCCCGTTCCCTCATCGCGGCTCGCCTTCGGGGGCTTCACATCGCGCGCAACGTTGCGCTCGACGAGTCCAGCCTCCACCGCCGATTGAAGCACTCCGCGCAGGACCCGGAGGGCGTGCTGGATCGTCTGTCGGCTGAGCCTGCGATCGGTGGTTCGCAACTCGATGCCGCCCTTGCGGCGAATCGCGTCGAGTGCACGAGCGTCGTGCGTGAGGTAGTCTACCCACCGCTTCACGTGAACCCGTGTGATCGAGCCTACCGGGAAATCGGCAATCGGTTGCGTGACGATGTGGGTGCGCCACACGGATCGCTCACGATCGATCCCAGCGACCCGCTGGCCGGTCTCCCGACGGTCGAGCCACTTGGCGCCCCAGTCTCGTAGCGTGTGAGCGCCGGGGATGGTCACACCACCGTCGACCTTCTTCCGCGCAACGTCCACGGCGAGTTCGGCTTCCTCTCGGGAGTCGTAGACGCCGAGCGAGATCGTCGCTCCGTCGACGCGCAACCGAGCCCGAAACCGTTCACCGTGGCGCGATACGCCCCCTCCACGATGTTTACTCATCCTTCCCACTACCCCGTCCTCCGCTTCAGCTTGCGAGCCACCGCCTCCACCACACGGGACTTGGTCGCCTCGGTCAGCGGCTCCGTGGTCTTATCACCCACCCGTGACGGTGCTGAGCGCGCCCGTCGTGGCACCACTGCTTCAAGAGCGATCGCGACGCGCTCGACTGCCACTGCCACGCGGACCAGCGCATCCACTGCGCGACCGGTCGCCCCTTGCGGTGGAGCCGAAGTAGGGGGAACGGACGCGGTACGAGCGTTGGGGTGTGTGCCCGTCGGCAACTGACGATCCAGGGAGCTGTCATCCGAAGCCGATGACTCAGCCGTGTCATCGGCATCGTGCTGCCCTTCGTCCAGATCCGGGAGCCAACCGGTCTCGATCTCGTGCTCTTCGAGCGCTTCGACGATGCGGGCGCGGCCCTCCTCCTCCGTGCAGTCTTCTAGGTCAACTAGCTCGCGAGCGGCGGCCAGGGCGTCCGCAAGCTTCCCCTTGCGCAAGGCTTGGCGAACCATCTCCGCCGTGATCTTCTTGTTCCTCATGAGACGTCGTGTCCTTTCAGAACGGGCAAGCCCCGTTCTAGACAGGTCCCCACGTCCACGAAAACGACGTGTCCTTCGCTCACACCGTGAGATCAGGTCCTCACACGTACTCCTTAGATCAGTAGAGCCAGGACCGATCCAGACCTTCACCCCATGGGATGCGTTCCGTCCGATCCTCGTCATGTGGAACTCCTCTCCTGCCACTCGGCCCGCAGCTTCTTCCGAAGTCGCCAGACTCGGGAACTCGCCGCTTGCGGAGACACGTTGAGTCGCTGAGCAAGCTCGCCGAGTGGTCGCTCACTCCTGATCCAGTCCAACGTCACGCGCTGCTCGAACGGCAACTGCTGGGCTCGCCGGTCCAGCCAGTCGACGAACTCGATCGCTTCCAGATCGGCCAACACTGGACTCGGAGCGATCGCCCCACGGTGGAAGAGTTGCGACTCTCGGGCTTCGTCCAGAGGTACGGCTTGCTGGCGCCACAAGCGCTCTGCCTTGTCTGCCCTCCTTGCACGACGAGCGGCGCGCACCATCCTCCGTCGGATCAACGTCGCCCTATAGGAGTCCGGGTTTCGAATATCCCGACGGCGCATGGTGTCGTGACTCGCTTGCGCCACGATCGCCTCCTTCTCCCACGATGGGAGATCGGGAAACTCGATCACACGCCTCCCGACCGGAGCGCTGCTCTCGGGCACATCGTCGGGCTGCGGTTCGGGCGTCTCCGTCACGAGTCGCACACTCGTGCTCGCCGGATGACCCGTCAAGGCCTGACGCGCACGCAAATTTATGAAATTGCTGACGAAAACTTTTCAAGCGAGCATGGCTACTGGAGAGAACTGCATCGCCGAACTTTCGAAAACTTCCTGGCGCCGGCGCACGGAGAACTCTTGGCATCGTGCTCGCGTCCGCACCTCAGAGTAGACCGCTGCGCGCTCCTCTGGGGGTCCCCGGGTTATCGATTCTCATCGCCGGATTCATGATCGGCGAGCGCTCTATGCAGCAGCACCCGAACTGCGTCGGTGCGGGAGACGGAGATGCCAGGCGTCTCCTTGGCCAGTTGCGCAGCGAACGAGTCGAGCCTCTCAAGCAGCGACACTGGTAGCCGAACGCCGACCTGCCGTGTCTTCTCAGGGCCGGGGGGTCGTCCCCGCTTTCTGCGCTTCGATGCCATGAGTCCTACCGCGCGCAGAGTCGAGATACCTGCCGAGGATCCAGGACCCGACCGGTGCGGGAAAGGAAGCCTCGCTCTGCAAGCCTCGCAGCCACCTGGCGAAGGGACAGGCCCTGGCTTCGCAGCTCACACGCCGATCGGACCAGCTCCGACTCTGACGGCTCCTCCATGAGGGTCACCCCGTCATCTGACAGCCGATGGCCGTAGGGTACGCGACCACCGGTGTACTCCCCTCGTGAACGCTTGACCTGGAGAGCGGCTCGAGTTCGCGCGCGGATGATCGCACGCTCGTACTGGGCGAACAGATCGACGATTCCGCGCATCAGCATCCCTTCCGGACCGTCCACGTTGCCGGTCCCGTCAGCAGCCAAGACTGCCCCTCCCTGCCGCTCGACGAGTCGCTCCACCATCGCGGTGACCACGATGTCCCGAGCCAACCGATCCCGCTTCGCGACCAGTAGTACGGTCGCACCGATTGGCTTGAGAGCGTCTACTGCCTGAACCAGGCCCGGACGACGCTCCAGGGGTGCTGCTCCCGACACTCCGTGATCTGTGAAGGTCGCAGCGAGTTCGTCGCCCTCTCGCTCGCACCACGCGCGCAACGCCGCAGTCTGCGCCTCCGGTCCAAGGTTCTGGTCATCCGTGCTGACTCGCACGTACCCAACGACTCGCCGACCTGCCATGACGACATGGTATGACGACGTCAATTTGTGTCAAACAAAATGTGACAGCGCGAACGCACTGTCACGCCAAACCTGCTCTCACCTCCGAAAGAGGGAATCGGGGTCATCGCTGGGCCACCCGGGGAAGTCATCGGAGATGTCGTGCGAGACGTCCCCGTCGTCGAGCATGTGGGTCCGCACTGCCATCGGTCGCTTGCCGTCCGCCAGCCGACGAATACGAACCTGTTGCTGCACGCGACCAGAGCGGTGCTGGATGAAGATGTTGAAGTCCAGGGCATCTCGGTCCTCCAGCGATAGGACCGCGACAGGCGACACGGCACGGCTTGCGCCCAGCCGTTGGAAGAAGCGATCGGTTCGGTCGGGGAAGAGGATCGCGCTGACCGCTTTCGAGCCCCCCAACTCGAATGCGCGCTGGATCTTCCCATGCGGTGGTTCTTCCGTTTCCCAACGATTGGATAGAACGACGAGTTCAAAGTGGATGTCGAACGCTGGCGCCTCGGAGTCGTTGTGGAGCATGACGTGGACCGTCTCGGGTCCTGGATAGACCGCGCGGGCGAACACCTTGGCTCCCTTGCCGATGGAGTGCCGCAGCACGATCTCGTGGGTCTCCTCAATCCTTCGGAGGAGCTCCAGCGTGCGTTGGCTAACGGCAAGAACCTCTCCCTCCACGCTCCCCAAGGTGTCTCCAAGGCGAGCCTGGTTGCGTAGTAGCTGCCAGTGGGATTCGGACAGAGCGCCAACAACGGTCGCAGCGAGTTCCACTCGCTGTTGCTCGTTCCGCCAGTTGGCCTCAAGGCGCTTCCGGAAGGCCTCAACGCGTCGATCGGCTGGGGCGCGGAGTGCGACCTGCACCGCGGAGAAGAGCGCAGGTCGCACCGCGGGCCAAAGAGCCCCCAGTTGGGATAGTCCTGCAGCGTCGGCCGCTGCGCCAACTACGGCGTCCGTTACCTCGGCGCCGACCTCTTCGCCGGCTTCTCGGAGGATCGCCCGTCCTACCTTGTCCAGGTCTTCAAGTTCGTCTTGCACACCGGAAGTCTATCGGGCCTGGAGATGCTTGCTACCGAGCCGCTGACCAGGCTTCCGGATGGAAACGCCGGCGGACTATGAGACGGGTCGGCGTCTACCGTCGCTGCGGTCGCTCGCGGCCATCGCCGCCGCCTTCGAGCTGCACCTGCTGCGCTCCTGCTAGACCCGAATGACCCCGCGGAGTCGGAAGCGATCGCAGCGCTACAGCGAGGGGGTGGGGGTCAACAAGCATGAAATCGGGGAGTCCTCATTCGTCGAGTAGGAGTCCCGTTCTCGGCTGGGTTCAAGTTCTCGCGGAACGCTGTCGGTAGAGGCGCTTGGCTTCCTGCTCCTCGTCATGCGCTCGATCAGCCGCGAGTTCAGCCTTGCGGTGCTGCTGTCTTTGGAGGTCGGCCCATGCACGCTCTGAAGCGGAGCGCACCTCTTCTTCGAGACCCTTGCGGTACCTCTCCATCACGTCCGCTGGCAGCGTCGCGTCGGGGTCAGCAGCGGTGTAGACGAAGAGGTCCATGCGAGTCTCATTATACCACGCCCGAAGGCCACGAAGCGGACATAGTGCGGCGCAACGTGTGGGAATCGCAGGTGACTCCACCACCCTTCTAAGCCGACGGTCGGGAGTTCGAATCTTCCCGGGGGCGCCGCCTTGGCTC
>CAYTCZ010000170.1:0-2080 GCA_964436315.1 uncultured Gaiellales bacterium
GGTAGACCACACCCGCGCCTCCCTGACCGATCACTTCCCGCAGCTCGAATCCACGAACGAAGTCGGAAGAAACAGGCACCGAGGCGGCCCGGTGGCCGATGTGGGCCACCGTCTTCAGGTCGTCGTCCTGCTCGAGGATGCGCTGCACGAGCTGCTGTAGATCCGGTGACGGCTCCATACCCATCTCGTCGATGAGGCTGGCCCTGATCCGGTCGAAGGTCCGAACTGCCTCGACCTGGCGTCCGGAGCGGTAGAGAGCCAGCATCAGCTGGCCGGCGAGTCGCTCATCCAACGGATGCTCCCGGGCGAGCACCTCCAATTCCTCCACCACGAGTCGATGTGCACCCACTGCCAGGTCGGCCTCGATTCGATCCTCCAGGGCGACGAGCCGCAGTTGCTTGAGGCGCCGGATCTCGAACTGGAGGCCCTCGGCGTAGGCCAGGTCGGCGAACGGGTCGCCGCGCCACAGGTCGAGACTCTGCTTCAGGAGCGACGCGGCCGTTTCGGGGTCGAGATCGAGTGCAGCGCGCCCCTCCACGGCCAGTCGCTCGAAGCGCTGTGCGTCGACCCGGTCGGCAGCCGCGTCGATGCGGTAGCCATGACCGGTCCACTCGATCCCATCGTCCAACACCCGGCGTAGCTCCGAGACGTAGGCCTGGAGTGTGTGCCGAGCCTGTTCAGGCTGACTCTCCCCCCAGATCCCGTCGATGAGCCGATCGACCGAGACCGTCTCGCCGGGCTCGATCAAGAGGAGGGCGAGAACCACGCGCTGTCGAGGCCCCCCGAGGCCCACGGCGTCGCCGTTGGACGACGCCGACAAGGTGCCGAGCACCCGGTACTGCACGTGATCAACCCTACGCAACCGGTGGCCTTCGTGCTGGCACCTCGACCGGGCGTGGGATCGTTGCTCGAAAGACGCTCGGAATCCCTTGTCCCGCAGTCATTTCCGGGCTCCGAGCGATCTCCGAGCGGGTTGTCGAACGCTCTCCCCTGACGGTCCAGCGACGACAGGCGGAGGGATCGGCATGACGAGGAGGCTCGCTCCGGAAATCCGGGCCTGCGGTTTTGTGATGTCGCTCATCGTGGTTGCTGCGGCCGCAGGAGGCGCCTCGAGCGCCGCTTCACCCGACGACCCCGGTTCGACCGCCCGTGCAGTAGCCGCCCACGACCAGGGCCGCCGCTCGATCGAAGACGCAGCCATCGCGCTCTACGAGGCGAAGGGACTGGACGTGCCGGCCACCGAGATCCGCTGGCAGGATGACTGCGGAGGACACTTCGGCTATCGCGCTTCAGATCACATCTGTGTGACAACCGACGATCACGGGGTCCTTGCCCACGAGCTGGCCCACGCATGGGTCGCCGCCAACCTCACCGAGGAGGATCGACGGGCCTTCGTCAACGAGTTCGACAGCTACAGCTGGAACGACCCCACCGACCATCACTTCCGCCGCGGCACAGAGCAAGCTGCCAACGCCCTTTCCCGATACGTGGAGAATCGCATCCCCGACGGCGCCGACCGTCTGTGGGGGATCGTGGACTTCCTGCTCGAGACGTCCCCTGCTCATTCCGAGGGCTGCTCACTCTGTGGGCTCGGGTCGGCATATGCAGGAACCTGAACCCTGTTCGGCATCCGAGGTCTGACGTGCCACTACGCGGTGGCGACGACGCGAAACGCGCCCGAACGGCCCTCGTCACACAGGTCCATCAACTTACCGATCTCCTCAGGCGTGTCGAGATGGCTTCGCATTTCTTGGATGTCGTCGAGCGTCCGCCACGGCCCGAAGGAGTAGAACTGTTGCGGGTCATCGACACTCTGCAACAAGGTTCCCTCGCCCGGAGGATGGGGCAAGCTACGGAAGTGGCGGCCGAGCCCTCTCCACGCCTCTACGAACTCACTCTCCTTCCCATCCTTCACTCGCCAGACGCCCAGCGTGTAGACCTCATCGGACATGCCTCATACCTCCCTCGCCCGCACGCGGGTGCCTCATCAGTCGTCGATTGCCTCGATGCCGAGCTGCTCGAGCCGCTCGAGGTGGTCCAGCATTGCCTGAAGCTCTTCGGGGGCGTGCCCTTCCCAGTC
>CAYTCZ010000170.1:2090-6952 GCA_964436315.1 uncultured Gaiellales bacterium
TGACCCGTATCGGGTCACGAGAGCGGTACGACTTCGTCGGGTTGCCGGGGAACCGCTTGTCCGTCAGGTTCGGATCATCCTCGATGGGACCGGTTGGCTCCACGATGTAGATCCTGCCTCGGCCCTCGCCCTCGGCGAGCTCCGCTCCCCAGACCGCAGCGTCCACGGTGGCGGTCAGATAGACGTGGTTGGCCTTCCTCCGACTGCCGAAGTTGGAGGTGTAGCCGGCCTCGATCAGATCTCCGGGGTTCAGATCGGCGCGTGTGCCGTGGTAGTAGCGCTCCTGGCTTGCGTCGTCCATGCTCCCCATTGTGTCAGAACATCAAACGCGCCGGCGACACCCAGGGTTCGTAACCCGCCGTTGGTTCGGGTCTGCTGCCCGCCAAACGTCTGCGACCTTGGGGCGTAGGCTCGCAGTACTGAGCTGGTGAGCGTCGGATCGAGGAGCTGGGGTGAGCGACTGGGAGCGGAAGCTTTCGGAATGGACGGCTGCCGGTTTGCTGACCGGCGAACAGGCCGCGGCCATCCGTGACCACGAGAAGGCGCCCGAGGAGCGGCCGGTCGAGCAGGAGGAGTCGGAGGTCTCCCCGGCGGTCGAAGCGGTCGGCTATCTGGGCGGCGCCCTCGCCGTCGCCGCGACGTTCTTCTTCCTCGAGGAAGTCATCGGCGACCTCTCCGAGGAGATCCAGACCGCGCTCATCGCGTTCCTCACCCTCGTGCTCTTGGTCGCCGGAGGCGCCATACGGTCGGAGTCGCCTCCGGCCCGGCGACTGAAATCCGTCCTCTGGGCGGCGTCGACGGCAAGCGCTGCCGCGACGGGCGCCGTGGTCACGGCACAGCTGCTCGACACATCCGGGGAAGTCGTCGCGATCACCGCATCGACAGCGGCGCTGCTCGTCGGCGCCATCGAGTGGTGGTTCCATCGCAGTGCACTGCAGAACGTCGTCCTGCTGGCTGCGGCCGCCGGAGCCGCGACGTCACTGGTGTCGCTGGCGAGCACCGATCTCGACATCTTCTTCTACGGGGTGGTGATGTGGGCCGTCGCCGCGACCTGGGTAGTGCTCTCGTGGCGAGCGATCCTCACTCCGAGCAACGTGGGCATGGTCGCCGGGTCTGCGGCTGCCGTCGTCGGGGCGCAGCTCGCCGCCGTCGACGACTACCGGGGTTGGGGGCTGGCCCTGGGCGTGGTGACGGTGGCGTTGGTCCTGGCGATGGGGATCCGCCTCAACCTGCTGGGTTTGCTCATCGTGGGAGCGATCTCCGCTCTGGTGTTTGCGGTGCAGGTGGCGGCGGAGATCTTCGGGACGGAACTGGCCGCAGCCGTGGCGCTGATGCTCGCCGGCGTGCTCCTCGTGACCGGAGCGGTCGTCGCTTCGCGGCGAATGAGGCGTCCTGGTAAGTCGTAGCCGGCGGTCTGCTCAGGCCGGTTCACGCGAAACGCGCGTGCACGAAGGGTGTGCTGCGCGCCTTTCCAGGCACGAACGACGGGAAGTCTCGGCACGCCCGGAGTGCAAACCTAGCCACCCAAGGACTGAGGCCACATCCGTTCGTCCAGGTGCCATCAGATCACTCCGAGTAGCGCGCAAGTGCGGACCGGCAGGCCAACGGCGAGCTGTCCACTCCTTCGCCGATCCGATGCGTTGGCCTTTCGGAAGGGGTGGTTGGAACGTCCCCCCGGGCATCGCGCGATACCCGGGCTCATATCGCTTGCGGATGCGCTAACGGTCGGCAGGCAGGAGATGTGGTGTGTACCGTCGGCGGTGTGGCGGATGGGAGGTAGCCATGAGTCAATCGCGTACGGAACGGCTTGCTCCGCTGAGTGGGGTCGTCTTCGTCGTCCTGTTCCTGGCGGGAGCGCTGCTCGTCAACAACTATGACTATCTGCCGCCGGGGTCGGAGGTGCAAAGGTTCTTCACCGACAACGCGACGAGGCTGCAGGTCGCTGGATATGTCGGTCTCGTCTCGGCTGCCTTCTTGATCTGGTTCGCCGGCAGCGTCCGGCACAGCCTGCGGCCCTCTGAGGGGGGTACAGGTCGGCTGTCGGCGGTAGCCTTCGGTGGCGGAGTGGCAGCGGGTGCCCTGGTTGCGCTGGCGTTCAGTGTTCTCTTGGTGGCGGCGTCCCGGGGGGGCAGCGACGCTGGTATCAGCGTTGACGGGGCTGCCGTGTTCTACGACTTGTATGGAACCGCTGGCGGGTCGGCGCTGCCCGTGGCGATGGCGGTTCTGATCGGTGCCACCGCCGTGGTGGTGTTCCGTACCAAAGTCTGGCCGAGCTGGTTGGCCTGGACCGGGGCGGTGCTCGCTCTCGGGTCGCTGTCGCCGATCGCATACATCTTCATCGGTGTCGATCTGCTCTGGATACTGGTGGTGAGCATCCTGCTCTATGCGCGCGGACGCCCGGCGACTTTCCCACCGGTGTTCGACCCCGAGGAGGAGGAACTCGCCGGATAGCCAGCGAGAGCCGGAGAGCTAACAACTCCGAAACGCGTGCGTGGGTGCGCCGTGGGAACATGGCAGCGCGAAAGCGGGAAGCCTTGCCGCATCTGGATTTCGCGATATGACCGCCCACGGCAGTTGACCGTTGGCGCCGTTCCCGTCCGGTCTGGGCTCTCAGCGACTACGCAGAAGCCCAAGTCAGCAGCACGCCCGGAGGAACTCGAATCCCCAACCTTCTGATCCGTAGTCAGACGCTCTATCCAATTGAGCTACGGGCGCTCGGTCGGTCCGAAGGATAAACGGCGGGGGCCGGTTCCGTATGCCCGCTAGAGGCTGCAGTCGACGATCTCGTCCGGATACGAGAGGTCGAAACTCACCTCGACCGTGCCGGTGGCACCCTCGGGCCAGTCTTGGTCCAGCGTCAGCGATCCGCTGATCCGATTGCCGTCCTGCTCGAAGGGCTTGGCGGGAAGCGGCTCCTCCGTCTGGTCGCCGAAAAGGACGAGGGCACCCGTCGGGTACCAGTTGCCTTCGGCGTCATTGGTAGAGGATCCCTGAAACTGCTCGATCCCGCCCTCCCCTTGCCGGGAGAATTGGATGCTGAGGTTCTGCTGCGGATAGGTGCTTCCGTCTTGGCCAAAGCCCTCGGTGTGGGTCAGCGTGACGTTGACGAAGGTCGACCCGTCCCCGGCGATCGAGGCGAGGTCGAGATCGTCCTCGGATGCGTCGCCATAGAAGTCGAAGGGTTCACATCGCACGGTCTGCGACTCGAACTGCTCCCCGTCGGCTGCGAACGTGCCGGCGACCGCCCCAGCGATCAGCTCCTCCGTCTTCTCCTCGGCCTGCTCGGTCACGTCTTCGGTGAGATCCTCGGCTGCCTCGGCCAGCGTCGTCGGGGTCTCCGGAGCATCCGTCGTGTCGCTCTGTGTACCGCTGACATCATCGCCCCCACAGGCGGCGAGCAGCACGACCACGGCGACGATCAGCGCGGCGAAACGACGATCCATGTGGTGACACCTCCCCTTAGCGCTCGAACGAGACCTCCACACGAGCCCGGGGTTCAGGGCGCCGATCATCGAGGTGCGATGCGCCGCCCGAGGCCGATAAGGTACGGCGCCCCCCTATCGGAAGGACGGCTGTGACCGACGAGATCCGCTCGCTCGCCGCCGAGTACTACGAGTACGAGCTGGAGACCAACCCATCGTCGGCACACATGCGGGGCGACTACCGCTTCGCGGATCGGTTCGAAGAGGCGAGCCGAACCTTCGAGGATTCCAACATCGCCAAGCTGCGCGAGTTTGGTGCCAGGGCCAGGGCCATCGATCCCGCCATCCTCGATCATCAGGGAGTGCTCACCCGCGACGTCCTCATCTACGAGACCGAGACCAGCGCCGACCTCCAGGAGACCAGGCAGGCGGAGTTCGCCGTCGATCCCATCTTCGGGCTTCACGTCTACGCCCAGCTGCTCCCACCGATGTTCACGGTGCCCGACGGCGACGTCGCCGATGCGATGTTGGACAAGTGGAAAGGGTATGCGAAGGCCTTCGACGAGCTCACCGTGCGGTTCCGGGAGGGCATCGCATCGAAGCGGACCCCACCCGAGTTCGCCGTCGACCTCGTCGTCGGCCAGCTCGAGACCTGGCTCGAAACGCCCATCGAGGACGATCCCCTCATGGCGACGCAGACCCCACCGGACTACACCGACGAGCAGGCCACAGCCTTCAAGGATGCCCTGGCAGGGGTGATCGGCGACACGGTCCGGCCGGCCGTCGGGCGCCAGCGCGACGTGTTGCGCGACGAGGTGCGGGCGGTCTCACGCCCTGCGGGCGAAGAGGGGTTGTCGTTCCTCTCCGACGGGGACTTCGTCTACTCGCGGGCCATCCACCGCTTCACGACCCTCCCGATGCAGGCCGGTGAGATCCACGAGATCGGCCTCCAGCAGATCGACCGGCTCGCCGACGAGTACCGGGAGCTCGGACCGGAGACCGTCGGCACCGACGATCTCCGGGAGATCTTCACCAAGCTGCGCGAGGACCCGGCGCTCCACCACACCTCGGGCGCGGACATCGTCAAGGCCTCCGAGGAGGCCTTCGAGCGGGCCCGGGCGGAGATGCCGAACTGGTTTGGGATCATCCCCGAAGCCCCGTGCATCGTCCAGGAGACCTCGAGCGGTGCGACGGCGTTCTACTACCCGGCCGCCGATGATGGTTCGCGGCCGGGCATCTTCTTCATGAACACGGCGGACCCGACCTCGTGGGGCACCTACGACATCGAGTCGACCGCGTTCCACGAGGGCATCCCCGGCCACCACCTGCAGGGCACGATCGCCCAGGAGCTGGGCGACGCCATCCCCGCCTTCCGGCGTCATCTTCACATCGTCGCCTACGGCGAGGGCTGGGGTCTGTACTCGGAGCGCGTTGCCGACG
>CAYTCZ010000171.1:0-6910 GCA_964436315.1 uncultured Gaiellales bacterium
TCGCACTGCGAGCGGAACGGGGTGTGTATCAGCCGGCTTAACCGATCACCGATGATAGGATCTTCTGCGAAGTCGGCGCCTCGAGGGCGCTGACGGCTGGAAGGGGCGAGCTGCGCTTCCCGAGCGAAGCGCTCGCGCATCGACTTGTCGCCGGCGAGGGTCAAGAACTTCACCGCGACCTCGACGTCGAGGGTCAGGTGATCGGCGACCCAGACCTCGGCCATGCCGCCCTTGCCGAGCGGCTTCTTCAGCCGGACCCGCTCGCCGACGGCCATCCCGGCGCGTGGCGCAGGAGGACGACTCCCCCGGGGCACGGCCGCCTCGGCGCGGGTCTCTTCCTCGTCGGACCTCGTGTCACCCATCTGGGGCGGTGAGCCTACCCGGTGCGATGAGCCAGGAGAACCTCCTTAGCGCGCGAGGGGCGCTCGCTTCTTCCCAGTCCGAAGCTGAGTGTGTACCTCGGGCCAATCCGGCGGGAACGAGTCTGGTGGGTGATCGGCACGGTCCCCGATGGTCAATCTCGTTGGAAGTGGTGTGCGATCATCCATCCACCGGGGTCGTCGGATGCTCGCAACGCATCCACCATCTCCCGGTACGCCCGGCGGTCCCGGGGCAGGCTCCATCGGTCGCTGACGTCGAAGAAGTTCACGAAGCCATCCAGTCGACTGTCCTTGGAGACGTAGTCGAGCACATCGATGAAGTCGTCGGCGAAGGGTCGGGTTCCGTTCCGAAAGCACAGCGCGAAGAGCGCTCGGTAGAGGGCGGGAAGCGTGTCGATCGGGACCCCATCCACATGCTGCAGCAGGGTCTTGACCTCCGCCTGGGCGCGCTGTGTGCAGATGTTGCCGAGCCCGAGAGCCACGTAGACCACCAAGGGACCCGTTGCGAAGGGAAGCCGGTCGAAGCGAGGCGCCAACTGGTCGATCGCCTCTAGGCTCTCCACCAAGACATCGACCGTCGCTCCGGGGGCCTGGTCGCCGTGCCGGGCGACGCTCACCGCCGCACAACAGCGAACCAGCGCTCGATCGTGTTCGAGCAGGGCCTCCGCTTCGGCGGCCGCCCAGTCGCTACGGGCGAGCGCGGTGTGGGCAGCGATGGCCTGCATCTCCGGGTCGCCCGTGTTGGCCGCCTCGAGCAAGAACGCGCGGCCGGCGTCGCCAACGTACTCGGCCAGCGCAAGGACGACTTTGGTCAGCTCATCATCGCTGTCTCGCGTCACCTCCAGGATGGACTCGAAACCACGGTCGATCGCATCGAGCGTGCCCAGAATTGCGGTCCGCTCGTCGTCGTCTGCGTCCCACTCCTCCGCCTGCTCCCGATAGATCGACGCGTTCGAAGCCACTTCGAGGAAGTGCTCGAGGATCTCCCTCACGTCGGCGTTGGGATGCTCCAGTGCACGGACCATGAACGGGATGGCCCGGGCCGTGGCCACGTACACCGTGCCCTGATGCAGTGTCTCGGCGTACACGTTACGCAGCGCCGTCCGGCGGACAGCCGGTACGTCGGACAGGAGTCCGCGCAGGTCGAGCGCGAAGTCGTCCGTCTCGCCGTAGCAGGAAGGCACGCTGCTCCAGTCCACCTCTTCGACCCCCGCGAGCGCCTCGGGAACCGGATGGTCTCGCTCGGCGGGAAGCAGCGCGGCTCCGAGAAGCGACGTTGGGGAGAAGCGCTCGTCGACCCGCGCCGAGAGTCGGTGGGCGCCCATGTCGACCTCGTAGCTCGATCCATCGTGCACAAAGCGCCAGGATCCGATGGCATGGTCGTCGTCGTCGACGGTCCCCTCCGCTTCTAGCTCGCCATCGCGATCGAAGAACCGCCACGATAGCCCGCCGTCGACGCGCTCGCCCCTCGATCGTAGGCCGTGCTCGTGAGTGCGTATCTCGACGGTGGCCACCACGCCGCCGTCGTACGTCGTCTCGATGGCATGGTTGAGGTCACCGTCCGAAAAGAAGTACGCCTTGCGCAGCGGTCGACCCTGCGAGTCCTGCTTCCGCTCCACGAAGAGGTTCCCGTTGGAGTGATACCGCCGCTCCACGATCGCCTTCGCACCCTCATAGATCCGCTCCTGGGCGACGGTCCCGTCGGGATCCGTCCACCGCCAGAGCCCCTCTGGTGCTCCACCGTCGATGCCTTCTCCCTCCACCCACTGCTCGCTCTCCGTATCGAACTGAGCGTCGCTGCTCACGCCCTCGGGCCGCGCGGGGATGGGCTCACCCACCGAGGTGACGAGCCGGCCGGATGGCGACCATCGGCTCGACCGGATACTCCTCCCGGCGAGGTCCTTGTACTGCACGAGAGTCAGCTTCCCTTGCGTGTCGTACCAACGCTCCTCGACGGCCACGCCGCCATCGAAGCGCTGCTCCCGCGCCAAGACCCCTGCCGGGGTCCACCAGCGCCACAACCCATCGGGCGGCCCCGGCTGGTGTAGCTGGGGACCCGCGACCCACGCCGGATCCCGTCGGCCGGTGAGCACGGCGCCCTCGTCGTCCACCGGCGGCTCCGGGAGGCGTTCGCCGGCCGGGGTCACGACCTCGCCCTTCTCGTCACGGTGCACGAGCGCCACGTCGCGTTGGAACCGGTCCACGATTCGCGTGACGCTGCTTCCGTCCTTGGCGTACTCGACCTTCCGGTCCAGCTGCCCATGGGCGTAGTGCATCTTCAACAGTAGTCGTCCGCTCGGGTCCCACCAGGCCCACCAGCCGTCGCGCTGTTCGTAGCCTTGGGAACCCATCCCGAAGAACCACCGGTTCTCAACGGGGTCGAAGGCCGCTCTCTCGTCGACCGTGGCGGGTCGGTCTGGGAGGCGCTCTCCCGTATGCAGCACCTCTCGATCATCCCGGTCGAAGAAGCGAATCGGCCCGGGGATTCCTCCCTCGTAGAACGCCGTCATCTTCCACACGTTCTCGGGGCACTGCGGTGGGACCGTGCCCTCGGTGGTCTCCCCCGTGCTCCGGGTCCAAGTGACCAGCCCCTCCCGCTGACCCTGCTTCATGGCCCCGGATTGGGAGACCTCACCGTTCGGGTGATAGCGGACGTAGGGGCCGTGGCTGGTTCCGTGCTCCATGCCGCTCTCGCACGACATCGTGCCGTCGGGACGAAACCATCGCATCCGGCCATGGGGGCGACCGTCGACCACCGGACCCTCGCGGAACTCCTTTCTCGACGGGACCCACTCGGCTGACTCCGGGATGTCGGGATGACGTTCGGGGCATGAGCTCATGAGACTGATCATACCTCGTGTTCGACTGGGCGCGCCGGGAACGAGAGGGTCGACCTGGACACGCGTTTCCGCTCGGTGGTAAGGCGGTTCATGCCTCAGACCGGGCCCGTGGTGCTGCCGAACCCTGCTGGAGCTGACGCAAAGCTTGAGCGAATTCTCAGCTGGAGTCCCGACGGTCGACGACTGCTCCTGGACGATCGCTCCAGCACTGGACCGTACCTCGTCGACCTCGAGACATGGACCGCCGGCCAGAAGCTGGAGCCTCTCGACTGGGCGCAGTTCAGCAGCGACGGACGGAGGTTGGCCTTTGCTCCCCGAAGGCCGCCGTTTCGAGTGCAGGTGCTCCATATCGAGAGTGGTGCGGAGTTCACGATCGCCAATCGATTGCCGGCCCGCAGCGTGGCTATGTCCACGGACGGAACGCGAGTGGCCTTCGCGGACGGATATCGGGTGAAGGTCTATCGAATCGGCGACCCACCCGAGTGCGACGTGGAGCTCGACGATCCTGGACGGGAGCAGCTTCATACCTTCGTGCTGCAAGGAACGAAGCTGCTCTCCCTCTCCGTGACTTCGGGGGACCAGCGTGAGCTCACTCATGTCTGGGATCTTCGCTCTCCGTCGCTGCCACCGCACTCGGTGACCCACGAAGCGCTCCCGATGGCTCGGAGCGCGCTCGTTCGCAACGGGTCGGCCATCCTGCGTGCCGGTGTGGTCGAAGGAGTGGCCCGGCTCGGGGTCCACGAGGTGACCACGGGCCGGGAGCGGCACGGGGTGACCCTCCCGACGAAGTCAAAGGGCTACATTCACAGCATCGCCGCCAGCCTGGATGGTGGAACGGTCGTGGTCGATGCCGGTCCGGCCAATGGTCACCAGCGACTCTTCATGTTCCGCGGAGCCATCGACCGCCCCGTGAAGCCAGAGGTGATCGCCGAGTTGGATTGGCGCATCTCGTTCCTCACGGTGTCTCCCGACGGCGGATCCGTCTTGTTTTTCAAGGGAGACGCGCTCCACCGGTTACTCCTGCCTCCCGAACTCTAGGTCGTCCGATGAGCGCTGCGGGCTTCGAGGGTCGTGCTCGGGTGTTCTGCCGGTCTCCGGATCGCTCACACAGCCTGGGTGCGGTTGTTGCGCATCGTCGCGTATGCGAGCCTGGGTCGTGGCAAAACGCGCAGGAGTCGAGTCGACGCTGGCGTCCATCCGGGCGCACATTCGAACTAGCCTCGGGGCACAGGAAGACTCGTTGGTGGCGTTTCGGCCCTCACGGATGGACGCGCTGCAAGCGTCGTGGGCCGAGCTCGAGTCTTCACACCCGGAGGCAATTCCCCACGGGCTGGGTCGGTTCTTCCAGCTATGCGACGGGTTCACCGACAATCGGTACACGCACGTCTATGGCGCAGAGGTGACCATGGATCAGCTTCGAGCGGGCCTCGCTCGCGAGCCGGACCGCAGCGGCTTCATGGTAGCCACCTGCGGGGATGGAGAAGGGCTGGACGAGAAGCGAATCTCGATCCTGCGCGCCGAGCTCTGCACCGATAGGAGGGCCCGCTTCCTGTTCCACGACTACCTGCTGGCGGTGGATCTCGATCACCTTCGCGGGATGCGGGAGCGGGTCGACCCAGCACTGCGGGAGTCGTTCGACCGACGACACCCACTCCTGATGAGTTACGGCGGCGCCGTCGAGACCGAAGGGGACGCCGAGTTCATCCACGTCGGCCCCGCCGATTTGGATGAACTCTTGGAGTACATCCTCTCCACGGCCAAACAAGTCTAGCAGAAAGCGGCGTTACACCCGCCGACCGAACGGATCGCCGACACGATGGCCCAGCCGCGCCCCGCAAAGCCGCAGCAGCTCGATCCGTGTCTGTCCGTGGACCTTCCAAGAACGGGCCGGACCATGTAGTCTCTCGCAATGACGGACCCGGGAGCCGACCGAGGAGATGCCTCATCCCCAACGACGGAGCACGACCGTCGACAAGCGCCTCGGATCTCTCTCGAGGTGGAGATTGGTGTCTACAGTGATTCGAATTTCTACGAGGGTTTCTCCCAGGACATCAGCGAGGGTGGGCTCTTCGTAGCAACCCATAACCTTCGGTCAGTGGGCACCGTGGTGGATCTCGAATTCGTCCTTCCAGGTGGCCATGAAGTCCGGGTGCAGGGCGAAGTACGCTGGGTCAAGGACCCTCTGAACTCAGACAGCCAGCCCGGCGTGGGGGTTCAATTCGTCGGTTTGGAGGACGAAGACAAGCAGGCCATTCAGGAGTTCATCTCGAACCGTGAGCCGATCTTCCATGACGTCGACTGAGTGAGACTCACGCGCTCCGGTCCTGGCGCCCGTTGGTGGCGATCAGGTCGGGCGGCAACTTCCAGGGCGAACCTGCGCCCGCCTCCGCCAGCAGACGAAGCCGAGCAGGAGCGCCAGCACGGCGTCGGGCCCGCCGGCGTTGGAGCGACCGGCGGTGCGACACGTGCATCCGTGCGAGCCGCTCTCGATGTCGCCAGCGTCACCCGTCCCGGCATCCGTGGCTGGGTCGCCACTGGCATCCGAGCGCGAGGAGCTCGCATCGATGGGCGCCGCATCACCACCGTCCAACCCGCCGAGGTCCGGCACACCGAAGTCGGTGGGGCCGCCGTCCGAGGCTGCCGCATCCGGTCTACCGCCATCGGAGAGACCGGCATCGCCGGCGCCTCCGTCCGAGTTACCAGCGTCGAGGACACCCGCGTCGGAGCCGCAGGGATTCACATCCGGTGGGCACGTGAATTGCGAGCCCGTGCAGGTCTCCTCCGGGTCGCAGGTCGGATCGGTCGATTCCCGGCAGACGGTGCCCGCAGGCTCGACCTGCTGTGGTGGACAGGCGTCGCTCGACCCATCGCAGTACTCGGGAACGTCACAAGCAGCGAATGCGCCACGACAAACGTGAGTCTCGGGGTACCGCTCGTCGGCCGGGCAGTCGGCGCTCACGCCATCACACACTTCGGCCGGGTCGCAGAGTCCGCGCGACGGGCGACACTGGGTGTTGATCACGTGCACTCGATCCGAGGGGCAGTGCCGATCGAAGCTCCTGCAGATTTCCTCTCGATCGCACGTGCTCGCCGCCGGGCGACACGTGACGCTGACTCCGGTCGCGTGCGTGCCGCAGATCCCGTCGGAGCCGCCGGTGTCGGACCCCACGCATGAAACGCACTGGTCGGTGCACGCCTCGTCGCAGCAGACCCCGTCCCTGCAGTAGCCGCCGGGGCAATCGGACGCGTCGACGCAGACATCCCCGACCCGCGCGAAGACATACGCGCTGCCGTCCAAGACCAGCGACGGTGCACCGACCACGATGCGGGTGCCATCGCTCGCCATGGCGATCGACTCACCGAAACGCTCATCCGCAGAGCTGTGGGTTTCGGAGCCCTCCACGGACCCGGCGTCGGTCTACGCCGTACCGCTTCGGACGAAGGCTCGAGCCCGCCCGCTGTCCCCATCGTAGCCGGGGATGCCCACGATGGCTCGCGTCGCGTCTGCGTCGATGGCTACCTGCGTGCCGAGGTAGCCCGTGGTGACGATCGAGAACGGAAACGTCGCTTCCAGCGGCCAGGTTCCGCCAGCGCGGGAGAAGACATGTACCCGGCGAATCCATCCGCCGACGAGCCCCCTTCCAGCCGTCAGCGGCGCCCGAACACCGGCTTCGCAGAAGATCCTATATG
>CAYTCZ010000172.1:0-6858 GCA_964436315.1 uncultured Gaiellales bacterium
AACGCGCACCAAACGCGCACCGTTGCCGAGAACGTGCAGGAACTTTGCCGAGCCGACCCCCTCAGATCCGCTTATTCATCGGCTTTTCTCGACTTCTCGCCAAGCCTCTCCAGAGCCTGAAGTACCCCGTGGAGGTTCAAGTCCTCTCATCCGCATCGCAGGGCCCGGTCGTTTAGCAATCGGTATATCGTCCGCTGGCAGATTGGCTGGCATGGATCCTGCCCAGAAGCTCGAGGGATTGTTCGCGGCGACGGCGAAGGCCCACCACGCCGCGTTTATCGAAACGGACGGTGACGACCCAGAGTGGCCGCTGTGGTATGCCGAGCGCCTCGTAGATCAGCTAAACGACCTACTGGGATCGAACCTGACGAAGAGCGAGCTGGTGTACGCGATCGTGCTCGTCGACAAGGAGTACTCGGCGGACAATTCAGGGACCGACTGGAGGAAGTACTGGACAACGTTCTTTCTCGACCGGTACGCGTAGCTGCGAGACCGCTGTTCGTGTGTCGAGAACCCTACGGCCAGGAAACCCGAACGCCGCCGCGGGCAGCCTTATCGTCAAGGCCACAGAGGATCAGGAAACAGCGAATGCCGACGGTAATCGTCGAAGCAATACGGAACTGACCACGTTCCTCGCCACACCACTGGCAGCAGTTCATAGCTTGTTCTTCGAGCCGCGCGAGGCCAACCCTTTTTAAACGTGGGGATCCCGTGGAACGGTGCTCTCAGCCGACGTCGATTCCCTGATGGTCGCGGGCCTGATCCATGAAGACCAGCCAGTCGATCCATTTTCGCGCCCACTCGAGTGGGTGAACCTGCGTCAGGGTGACGGTGCCCCCTGACATTCTGAGGCGGTACTCGAGCACCGTGCGCTCCATCTCCTGGTCGAGCTGGCTCACCGCGACCTCGGGTCGCGGACTGAGCGGCGCCGGCGGCCACTGAGAGCGCGCGAAGGCGCGGTCGATTTCCCCGGGCGTGATCGTCCCCGTCTGACTATCGAGCTTCTGCCGCATTGACTCGTTTTCGACGAACATGCCCTGGGCCTCCATCTCGGCGATAAGGGAGCGCATCGTCGACTGCGAAGCTCTGAAATATCCACCGACAGCTTCCAAGGAGCGATAGAGGGTGTGAGAGAGCGTTTCGAAGTCCTCCCCGGTCAGGGCACTTCCGACAGCCTTCAGCACCCGTTCGCGCGTCGGCTCTCGGTTGTCCTCTACCCAGGTCAGGTCGTAGCCCACGTCGTCCCTCCTCCTTACTCGTACGTCTCGCGACAGCGTGTCAGCGCCTCACTACCACTCATCAAAACAGGGAGAATACGGGCCGGCGAAAGCTACTTTGGAGAGCCACTACCCGGCGTCGAGGAGCGGCTGTGAACGCCGCGAACGTCTGTCAGTTCGAGCGGTCGTTACTCCAGCCGGCGGTTGGGACGTTCAACGAGGAAGAACTAGTGGGGCTATCGGAGCCCGTGCATCGCATGTTCCTCGCGACGATCGAGCCGGGTACGCCACTTGCCAGAGCTGCGCGGATCACCATGCGCGGTCGGATCAAACTGAGGCTCTGGATGCGATTTGCAGGCGGCGAGGTGATCGCTCCGCTTTCCGGATTTGTGTGGGCTGCGCGAGCCGGTCCTTTCTCCGGCTACGACCGCTACGCAGACGGGGAGGGGGAGATGCGCTGGAGGCTCCTCGGCTTGATCCCGCTCATGCACGCCGTCGGGCCTGACGTTGACCGAAGCGCGGCGGGCCGGGCCGTGGGGGAAGGCGCCTGGGTCCCGACCGCGCTCCTGCCGCGCTTCGGAGCGGAATGGTCGGCGCCCGACGAACGGCATCTGAGCGCACGGATTCGCCTCGACCCTGGCCACGAGTTCAACGTGAATTTCCGCCTCGACACACAGGGTCACATCAGCGCCGTCTGGCTCGACCGGTGGGGCGACCCCGACGGAACCGGTGCTCCCGGCCTCCATCCGTTCGGAATGGAGACCGGGGCTCACAGGAATTTCGGCGGAGTGACTATCCCAAGCGCCGGGCGCGCCGGCTGGCACTACGGCTCCGAACGGTGGCCTGACAGTGCCTTCTTCGAGTACGAGATCACGAATCTCGAACTTGTCACCGCCGACAAGCCATAAGCTTCGGCGCCCGCAAGGTCGGGGATTCACGAAGCGCGTCGATTCCAGGCCAGTCGGTCGGTGGGGAGTACTAGATCTCGATCCGAGGCGCGACGGTGGCCTGGTCTCCCGTGTTGGGTGTCCCGGCGCGCTCGATCAGGAGCACTTCGGCCTCGTCCTCCGCGAACGGCTGATGCTCGACACCGGCCGGAACCACGAAGAGCTCTCCCGGTCCGAGGTGCACGTCCCTGTCTCGCAGTCGAATGGTGAGCCGACCTGCGAGCACGAGGAAGAAGTCGTCGGTCTCGTCGTGGTGGTGCCACACGAATTCGCCCTTCACCTTCACCACCATCACGTCGTGGCCGTTGAAGGTCGCAACGGTGCGCGGCGCCCACTGCTCGTTGAATGTGGACAGCTTCTCGGTTAACCGAACGGCTTGTGGCTCCGAGCGGTCAGCCATAGCTCGGATTCTGGCACCTCCATCGTGCTCTGTGCCGGTGCGCCAAAAGCGCAACACGCCCGAAGGCGTGCGCGCTGCTCGCGGGTTGAGCAAAACTACGTGCTCGGATGCCCGGGGCCCCAGTGCCAGGGTGGCTCGTGGCGCCGGTAGCTGACGATCGACAAGCCCTGCGACTAAAAGAACGACGATCGCGCCGAGGGCGATCGCTGCACCCACACTGGCGCCTGTCCAGCTGAACGCTTCGGGCGTGGTCGTTGCGGTCGGAGGGGCCGGAGCCGACTCGGGCGCGTTTATGAGATATCGACCAATCGCGTCCAGACCTCCGGGACGATTCGCAAGCGCACGATCGATGACGTCCGTTCCGACCATCCCGACCGGAGCGTTGGCGACCGCTCGATCGACTGCGTCAGGGACGGGTGCCTCGGAGTTCAGAGTAGCCCGATTCACAGCCGTCCAAATCGACGACTTTTGCGCTTGCAACGGCGCGATCGACGGCATCCTGGGCCGCGGCAGTCGCCTCGAATGCGGCAAAGACGAGAGCTGCGACGGCGAGCGTTAGGATGAGGAGGCGATTACCTAGCATCGCTCTTACCTCCCTTCCCATCGACGTGGGCCTACGGACGCATCGTGGGCTAAACGTAACATTCACCACTTAACGCGTCATCGGGAAAACGCTGCTTCTGAAGCAGCAATCACGCTGGTTCTGCGTGCAGGACTAGTGCTGAGGGCGGAGTAGGACGCGCGGTGAGGACACGTTCATGACCGAATCGAGCCGATCCGGGCGACCGCCCGTCACCGTGCTGATCGTGGCCGCATTGGGCGTTGGGCTTGGCGTAATCGCCGTGATCTACGGCATGCGCATCATCGCGAACCGCGATGATCCCGAGGTCGTTGCGGACGTGGGTGCTTCGAGCGGTTGGCTTCTTGCCTACGGCATTGTCGCGATCGGACTCGGAGTGGTGATCGGACTGCTCGCGGTCACGCTCGGACGTGGCAGTACGTTTGCCCGCTGGACGGTCGGCCTCTTTGCGTTCCTCCATCTGCTCCAGGGCTTTGCGATCGTGTTCCAGTGGTACGACGTGAGCGCCTGGGAGGGCGTTTCGAGCATTGTCGTCTCGGCCGCGATTCTGTACCTGCTCTTCAGGAATCCATCGACGCGCGCGTACTACGCGCACGCGCGCGTCCACAGTGACCCGATCGCCAGGCGGTGAGCGGCGATCAGGCTGCGCCGGCTCTCCGGAACCGGGTGGCAACGAGGGTCGTCACACAGCTCCGACGGCGAACGCGACGGCGTTCGGAACGACAAGGGCGACGTTCGGGAGTGCGATCCCGTACGCGATCTAGAGTGCAAACCCAACAAGCAAGACCGAGAAGTAACCGATCGAAACATCTCTCGCGGAGCGTCGCCGCACGATCATCCGGATCTGAAGCGCCGGGGGTAGGGCCATCGCGACAGCCCGGGTGGCGGCCGCAACGGCGAGCACGGTCGTCGTCATGAATCTCCTTCGTCGACGACTCGCGCTCGCCTTTGGGCTGCGCTCACACCTGCGAGAGGAGGAAGAGCGCGGCGCTGCCGATCTAACTCTAGTCCGTAGCTTCTCCCTCCGATCGCCAGCCGCAAGACCAGCACTCCTTGACGATCCGGTACCCGATGATCGAATGCTGCGTTCCTCGTGCCTTTTGAATCAGCGGCTCTCGCCGATCAGACACGGAGCGTTTTCCGCAGCTCGGACAGACGTCCGGGTCGCGAAGCCAAGCTGCGTCGCAGCGGTTGCACGTGATCCAGATTGCGCCGCCCCGCCGCTCTCCCTTGAGCTCGTCTTCCTCGCCGCAGTTGGGGCATTGAATCTCGGACACAATCGTCAATATTCTCGCGCGCGTGGACAACAGGAGTTCCGGGCCGAGGCGACAACGTTCTGATGACTCGGGGAAACGCCATCTATCCTCCGGCCGGTCTTTCTATCGTTCGATAGAAAAGGACGAGTGATTTCCGCTCGAAAAGGGCTTCGGCAAAGATGCGGCTAAAACCACCGATTTCTCGACGGTTGAAATACTTGAACGAAGCGAGCATCATAGTTACGCCGTCATGTCACCCATACCGTTCGAACTGCAGCCGTCGGCGTTCGACGTTTCTCACCTCCCGCGCGGATTTCGGGGGTACGAGTCGGACGCCGTCAAACGCTTGGTCGCGACCCTCGGCTCGAGTTACGAGGAGCTCAGATTCGAGCGGAACGATCTCCGGGAAAAGCTCGAAGCCGCGCAGGCTGAGTTGGCTCACTACCGTGAGTGGGAGCAGATCGTGACGGAAACACTAGCCTCGGCCCGCCAGGCTGCCGAACGGACGCGCGAGGAGGCCGCGGAAAAGGCAGAGGAGATCCTGAGAGATGCCGAGACGCAGGCGCACGACATCGTCGGCGGTGCGAAGCGGGAGCGAATCCGAACCGTTGAAGAGACCGAGCGCCTACGGAAGTTGTCGGAACAAACGCGACGAGAACTCTCGGGATTCCTTGCCAAGACGCTGGAGGAAGTGGCCGCCCGTGCGCCTGAGGAGACGAGCAACGCCCGCGATCCGGATGGGGAAGACACACTTTCAGGAACCGGAACAGCCTTCACGCAAGCCTCCTGACGGTTCGGCCTCCGCCCGAGTCTGGCGCAATTCACACGAAACTGGAATGTGACGTTGGAATCGACGCGCGACCGTTAGCGCGTATCTACACTCGATAGAGCTTCGCCCAGCCCCGATCGGGCGGCCGCACCAGAGCGTCGGCCGTCTTACGCGGCGGTCGATCTACGAGGAGGTAGACGGTCGGGACTCGCCGTGGTCCGGAGGGCACGCATGCCGTGAGATCCAGGAACGAGACCGCAAGAACTGCGTGAAGAGCCTTCAATCCCCCGAAATTGGGTTGAGAGAGTCCCGCGTTGCACCGATGGTGCGAGCGATGAGGGGGTTCGCAAGAGCCTGTGGCACCAAGAACGGCCGACGCATCCTGAACGCGGCCTCGATCGTGTTCGCGCTGACGGTCTCGTACCTGGCGTACCGGCACTTCGCCGAGACAGGTTGGCCGCTCCGCGACGCCGACCCACGCCTTGCGTCTGCCTCGGGCGTCTGTTTCTTGCTGGCCTACGCATTCAAGGCATTCGGGTGGCAGCGCCTATTCCAACCCCACGAGCGCCCACGGTCGATGGCGCTCGCTGCGGCCGGCGGCGCAGCGTCAGTAACCGGGGCTGCTCTGCCAGGCCGATTCGACGACGTCGTTCGCGTCGCAGTTGTACGGCGCTATCCCGGCTCACTGGTCGGCATCCCCACGGTCGCCCTCTCGCTCTTCACACTCGGGCTCATTGACGCAGCGGCGCTCATGCCACTCGCGTCGACGGCGGCAGCAATGTCCGACACCTCGGCCGCGATCCGCGCTTCGATGGGCGTTGTGGCATTCGCTGGCTTCGCTGCCATGGCGATCGTCGTCGCCACGCCACGCATCGCCGAGAGTGGTCGGCTGATCCGCTTCCGGATCACGCGCTGGCTTCGCGAGCACCATTGTGCTCCGCGCGAGGCCTGGCGTGCGCTGCTCCTCGTCCTGGCTTCCTGGACGACCAGGGTCGTCGCGCTCATCTTCCTCCTTCAGGCTCTCGGAGTGAGTATCTCGCTGCCCATGGCGATTGCGTTTCTCGTCGCGGCTGCGGCCTCCGCGGCGCTCCCGATTGCCCCGGCTGGCGCTGTGACTCAGGCGGGAGCCGGTGCAGCGATTCTGATCGCGAGCGGAGTCGGTGCTCCGACAGCGATCGCATTCGCAGTGGCCGCGCAGGCCCTCTTGATCTTCGCTGGTGCGGCGGTGCTGGCATTCGCCGCGCTCTGGCAGGGCGTGCCACGCGTCGCGGCGGCGCGCGCCGCTTCCTAAGCGCTAGCTCGCGAGAACCTCGAGGACTTCGTCAGCGTTCCGCTCGGGGTCAACGCCGTACAGGGCGCGCAACACATTGCCGCCGGGATCGACGATGAATGTCGATCGGTTGATTCCCATGAATTTCTTGCCCTCTCTTTCTCGCTCGACCCAGACGCCGTATTCCTCAGCGACACGGTGATCGGTATCGACGAGCAACGTGAACGGGAGTCCGTACTTCTCCTTGAAGGCGACATGGGATGACTCGTCGTCTGGGCTCACACCGAGAATGACGGCCCCGTGTTCCTCGAATCGCTCGAAGGAATCCCGGAAATTGCAGGCCTGGGTAGTGCATCCGGGAGTGTCATCCTTCGGATAGAAGTAGAGAACGACCGGTCTACCGCGGAGGTCGGAGAGTT
>CAYTCZ010000173.1:0-6830 GCA_964436315.1 uncultured Gaiellales bacterium
CTGTTAACCGGAGGGTTGCTGGTTCGAGTCCAGCCCGGGGAGTTCAAGGCTCGACACCTCCAAGCGGAGGATCACGGGGTTCGGGTCCAGGTTGCGAGCTGCGGCGCTGAGCCGCTGCTATCGTTCTGGCCCTGTAGGGGAGTATCCCCGAGCGCCTCCGTCGTCATTCTCGGCCTGGCGGCCCGGTGGAGCGGCCCGAGTGGGGCGGGAGAGACCTACCCAACGATGCGCCGCGCTGCACGGGAGGTCTCATTCCGACGGACTCAACTCTATTCCCGGCCCGGGGAAACGGTGTAAGCGCCCCGCTCGACATCATGGGCGGGCGAGCGCGTCGCAGGAGCGACCGCGGAAGCGAAAGCGTCTCTGAGCCGGCGGCGGCCTCACAGAACAGGGGGCCGCGCTGAAGAGCAAGCTCCTAGATCGCGTACCGGGAACGGAGCGGTGGCTCGGTGGGAGCAGTCCGACCGGCGACGGCGAGCCGACACGCGCAGTGGACGAGCGGCGAGCGTCTGACGGCGATGTTGCCTGGCATGCGCGCGAACTTGCAGATGTCGAGGGCGAGCTCGCCACTTCGGCACGCTCTGGTCTGAGCGAGGAGGACGCAGCCCGCCGGCTGGCGGAGTACGGTCCGAACGAGCTCGAGGCTGCCCACGTGATTTCTCCGTGGCGGCTACTGCTCGACCAATTCAAGAACGTCCTGATTCTGATCCTGCTCGTTGCCGTTGCCCTTTCGATCGCACTCGGGCATACGACGGAGGCGATCGTGATCTCCGTGATCGTGCTGCTCGCGGCCCTGCTCGGCTTCGTTCAGGAATACCGTGCCGAGCGGGCGATCGAGGCGCTCCGCGAGATGGCTGCTCCGACCGCGACCGTGTTCCGAGCCGGAAAGGAGCAGAGTGTTCCGGCGCGGGAACTCGTGCCGGGCGACCTTATGGTGCTCCACGCAGGCGACAAGGTTCCGGCCGACGGGCGGCTTACCGAGGCCGTCAGCCTCCGAGTCGAGGAGTCGGCGCTGACCGGTGAGTCTCTGCCGATCGAGAAGCAGACGGCAGTCCTCGCCGAGGCGCAGCTGCCAGTTGGCGACCGGACGAACATGATCTACGCCGGGACGGCAATCGCCAGCGGCCGCGGGCACGCCGTGGCCGTTGCGACGGGCATGCAGACGGAATTCGGCGACATCGCGCGGATGTTGCAGACAATCGAGCGAGGCAAAACACCCCTCCAGCGCAACCTCGACAGGCTCGGGATAACGCTGGCGCGAATCGCCCTAGTCGTTGTGCTGCTGATCGTCGGCCTCGGTCTCCTTCGCGGGGAGTCGTTCTTCGACATGCTGCTCTTCGGAGCCGCGCTCGCGGTCGCCGTCGTTCCCGAGGCCTTGCCGGCGGTGGTCACGATCTCCCTCACCATGGCCGCGCAGCGGATGGTGAAGCGGCACGCGCTCATCCGACGCCTGCCGGCCACGGAGACGTTGGGGAGCGTCTCGATCATCTGTTCCGACAAGACCGGCACCCTCACGAAGGACGAGATGACCGTCCGCAAGCTGTTCGTCGCCGGTCAGATGCTCGACGTCACCGGTGCCGGATACGAGCCGGTCGGCGACTTCTCCGCGAACGGCCGCCCCGTCGAACCGGGAGCGACACTGGTCGAGACATTGCGCGCCGCCGTACTGGCCTCTGATGCGCGGCTCGAGCGAGACGAAAGCGGCGGGCAGTGGAAGCTCCGCGGCGATCCGACCGAGGGCGCGCTCGTCGTCGCCGGCGCGAAGGCCGGCCTCCAGCGGTCACAGCTTGAGGACCAGTTCCCCCGCGTGAACGAAATTCCCTTCACTTCCGAGAGCAAGCGCATGACGACGCTGCACCAGACGTCCGAGGGTACGGTCGCCTACGCGAAGGGAGCGCCCGAGGTGATTCTCTCCGCCTGTACGCACCAGCTCGGACCTTCCGGCGACACGGTACTCGATGCCGCAGACCGAGAGAGACTGCTGTCAGTCGCAGAGCAGCTTGCGGGCGAAGCGATGCGCGTGCTCGCCGTCGCCCGCCGTGCCGATGCCACGCTCGAGAACGCCGAGGGCGAGCTGACCTTCCTCGGACTCGCAGGCATGATCGACCCGCCACGGCCCGAGGCAAAGGCGGCAGTCGGCACCTGCACGGAGGCGGGGATCAGAACGGTGATGATCACCGGCGATCATCCGCTCACAGGACAGGCGATTGCGAGCGAGCTCGGCATCCTGACAGATGGTCGAAGTGTGATCGGGAGCGAGCTCGAGTCGATGGACGACGACGAGCTCGATCGCGAGATCGAGCGGATACAGGTTTACGCACGCGTCTCGCCGAGCCATAAGTTGGCTGTCGTCACTGCCCTGCAACGGATGGGCTACTCGGTCGCGATGACAGGCGACGGCGTCAACGACGCGCCAGCGCTCAAGAAGGCCGACATCGGTGTGGCGATGGGCATTACCGGTACCGACGTCACCAAGGAGGCGGCGGAAATCACGCTCACCGACGATAACTTCGCGTCGATCGTCGCTGCGGTGGAAGAAGGCCGGGGCGTGTTCGGAAACATCAAGAAGTACCTGATGTACCTACTCTCTGCAAACCTGGGCGAGATCGGACTACTTGCCGGAGCCACCCTGCTCGGGAAGCCGCTCCCCCTCAGCGCGGTACAGATCCTCTACATCAACCTCGCCACCGACGGGCTGCCGGCGCTCGCACTCTCGGTTGATCCGCCGGAGGACGATCTCATGCGCCGGCCACCGCGCAGACGCGGAGAAGGCATCTTCACCAAACCCGTCGTCTCCCTCATGGCCACTGGCGGGATCTGGTCGGCGGTCGCGACATTGACGCTATTCAGCTGGTCGCTGACAACCGAGCGGACGTTGACCGAGGCGATGACGATGACCTTCGTCACACTGGTCCTGATCGAGTTCTTCAAGGCCTACAGCTTTCGGTCCGACCGCTATTCGATCTTCAGGCGACCATTCGCAAACAAGTGGCTGAATCTCGCGATCCTCTGGGAACTCGTTCTACTGCTCTTGGTCGTAAACCTGCCGTTCCTGCAGGACGCGTTCGGGACGACCAGCCTCCCGCTAGGCGACTGGGCGATCGCGGTCACCGTTGCGTTCACCGTTATCCCCGTGCTGGAGATCGGAAAATGGGTGATCCGACGCCGAATCGCGGAGCGACAGCCGGCGTGACCTAATGGCTTGGACAACGAGTCCGGCGAGACTTCGGCCTCGGCTCCACAAGCGAGAGGATCAGGACGTTCGGATCAGGCGGCTGACCATCCGTCAGGGCGGCTTCGCGCGGGCCGTAGCTCGTCGCAATCGGCCTGAACATCGAGCGCAGGCCTGCGTCGCAGACACTGTCCTCGAATTGACCCAACTTCAGGATGTGTTGGCGACGGTGCTGCCTCCTCGGCGAGCGAGCCTCGACGGAGGTGTCGGAACCCACTGGCTCCGGGCGGTGTATGCGAAACATGAGGCCGTCCGGCTTTGCACGGCGGTGGCGCGACTGCTAACCGCGGCCTGCAGGAGTGCCTCCACGGAGAGTTGAGCGCCCGCGTCGGAGCGACTGCGGAGTCGCCTTCGGCTGCAGCAATTCGGCGGTGGAGTCGTGGATGCCGGATACTTCGGTCACCTATCACCGTCTCGATCGGATGGCGCCGTTGGTTGCCCAAGGGTCTCCCGGCACCAACGCACACACGCCAGAGGACGGGTGGTTCATGATCGCCGGCATCGATCCCGACAGCGAAGGGTGCTGGCCGGTGACGGCTGAGTATCGGGGAGCCACACTGAGCTACATCGATCAGCTGCCCTGAGCGACCGAACTGCCCAGCCCATCGCAAAAGGACCTGTCGGCTGTCTCGGCTCGTGCATAGTCCACGTGACAGCTAGAACGGCTAGTCGTCGATCGCTCTCCGATTGGAGGATTCATGGAGCAGGAATCGGTACAGATCATTGATCGACGCATCGATCCCGAACAGAACCCCGTGCTTATGGATCTCTCGAGGCAGTTTGCGCGCGCATTCGGCTACACGTCGGAAGACCTGGACTTGGACGGCGGACTCGCACAACTCCTGTGTCTGCGTGTCTCTCAGATCAACAATTGCACGTACTGCATGAACCTGCACTACCGGGCGGCACGGGACCTCGAGATCCCGCGCGCAAAGATCGACACGCTCACGACCTGGTGGGAGACGGACCTGTTTTCGGCGGCCGAGCAGGCAGCGATTGCCTACACGGAAGCCTTGACGCGACTTGCCGATACGACTGCAGCTGCACCGTTCGAGCCGTATCACCGAGAGTTGGCGAGGTTCTTCAGCGACCGACAGATATCCGAGATCATCGGGGTCGTCGTGAACATGAACATCTGGACACGGCTCAAGCTCGCGGCTGGCGCGAGGCCGGTCTACGAGTAGTCCGCGCTCCTGTCGCGATGCTGGAGAAGCCGAATGAGGTGACGTTGTCCGTCTGTCAAGGGACCCCTTGCGGGAGCGATCATGTGACAATAATCCCGACGGTGTGGCTTTGACCGACGAACAACTGGACGGGCTTCGGGTTGCGTCCGATCTCGCGACGACCGCTCGCCTTGCCGGAATCGCCTACCTCGAAGCTCGGAAAAGAGCTCGTGAGGCCGTGGCTCGGGCGAGCGAAATGGGATGCACTGATGCCTCGATTGCGAAGGCGATTGGAGTAACTCGGCAGCGGATACGGCAGGTTTTGGAACAGGAAGCTATGCGGAAAGAGATGAGCGACGAGGAGTACGACAAGCTGATCATGGCGTTTCCCCCGGCGGGTCTCACGTCACAGGAACACCAGGAGTGGTCGGCAAACCAGGTTCACGAAGAAGCGCTCTCGAGATCTCGACTCCAGCAGCAGCGACAACAGCTGCCGGAGAGCGCGTAGCAGCGGATAGGAGCCCGCCGAGCTCAACGGGCACCGCTACATCGGCTCCGCCCTGCACGTCGTTATCGATCGATGGGGCCTACCGATCGAAAGACCGGACCTCCGCGACGGCTGTTCCTCGAGACCGGAGAGCTCGATAGCCTTCGGCCAGGCCGGGTTCTGCGGTCAACCTCACTAGAACGCCGGTTAGTACCTGCCAGGTTGAGATCGTTCGCGACCGGCGATCTCCACCCGGCCTGCTCTTCGCTGGGGCGTGTGCAGGCCAGGCCACAACGAGCGGCCCGCGCAGCCGGGACCTCTGCAACGAGCCGCCCTGGACGCAACCCGAGAAGCTGAGGGCGACACCCTCTCCCTAACGGGCGACGTCCACGGCCGAGTTCGACCCAACGGCGGAGAGTCCTCCCCGCGCGGACCAGTGTCGCGGGCTTCAGCCGGACGTACCACTCTCGCTCAATGCACCCGACTGCTCGAAAGGTGGGACAGCGCCTCGCGGAACAAGGGCTGTCCGTCGAGATCGTGGACCTTCCCGAGTCGACACGCACAGCTGTCGACGCAGCGAGCGCGGTGGGTTGTGAGATCGGGCAGATCGTCAAGTCGCTCGTCTTCCTCGGGCAGCGCGGGGCAGTGAAGTGTTTATGCGCTGGAGATCATCGGGTACGTGAGAACAAACTCGCGGGCAATGTGCGACGTGCAACCGCGGCCGATGTCCGTGATGCGACCGGCTTCGCTATCGGGGGTGTCCCGCCGCTGGGCCATGAACAAGCTCTTTTGGCCATTGTCGATCCCTCGCTCCAACGGTTTGAGATCGTGTGGTGTGCCGATGCCACCCCGAACGCGGTCTTTTCGGTTGAGTTCGTCAAGTTGGTCGAGGCAATTCCGAACGCTCGTCTTGCGGCCGAAGTATTCGAGCCGGTCGCATAGACCGTCGGGCCTAGACTCGTTGGAGTGTGCCGCGCTGCGCTAGTCGCCGACGACCTGGACGATCCAGCGCCGGTCGCGTGACCGGTCAAGCTCGATGAACAGCACGCGTTGCCACGTGCCGAGACCCAGCTCGCCGTCTCTGACAGGTATTGATTCGCCCGCGGGACCGAGCAGCATCGCCATGCAATGGGAGTGGCCGTTGCCGACATCCATGTCCTCGGGGCAAATGTTCTCGGTGCGTCGATCCCAGTCGTCGTGCGCGTAGTACTTCGTACTCGGGACTAGCCGTCTGAGTAGCCGGACAAAGTCCTCAAAGAACCCGGCCTCCCACTCATTCACTCGGACGAGACACGTCGTGTGAGGGGAGTAGACGCAACAAATCCCATCGCGTACGCCACTCTGGCTCACTGCCTCCTGGACATCGTCTGTGATGTCGCGAATCTCAAGGCCTGCGTTCGTACGCAGGCGCCGCTCAATCTGGAACACCGTCACGGCCGGCTCCACCTCTGTCCGTTCACTGCCTGCGCCACGGAGACGCGCCCGCCTATTCTTGCCATAAGGGGCGCTGTTTGTCGATCATCGAAGGTGGCAGGGTAGCGAACACGCGTGCTGGAGAACAGCCGCGGCTCCCACTGGCTCGTGACGGGTGACGCGAACTCTAGAGGTGGGCCCGGCGTGGTGCGCGACCGGCCGCGTCGGATCGAGATCCGACTCAACCCGTTTTCCACGCGACACAGAACGGCACAGCGACGTGTAGTTCGCTCCACTAGATTGGGATGTGGGTGGCGGGTGGCCGATTCCCCACCCACGGGTGGGGAGTGTGACGAGGTCGCCGGGTGGCGAAAACACGGTGCCTTCTTCGGTCTCGTTTTCAGTCGCTTGCTCGAGGTCGTTCGGGCGGGCGTAAGGTGGGCTAGTCTCATGCCTGGGCCGGGCCCGTAGCTCAGCGGTTAGAGCAGCGGACTCATAATCCGTTGGTCCCTGGTTCGAATCCAGGCGGGCCCAT
>CAYTCZ010000174.1:0-6796 GCA_964436315.1 uncultured Gaiellales bacterium
CCGCCCCAGCGACCCGAGAGGAATCCCGCGCCGCTGGACGGGCGCGCTTGCTCCTGCCCTGGGCGACGGGGCAAGCCGAGCCGCTTCGCTCCGCAGATCCTGGGTCTAGGCCTCGCAGGCTCGCGCTTCGGCGACCTCAGGCTGTTCTGAGGCTGAGAGCCAAACTCCGCCGGCTCCGACGGCGGGGTCTCGCGGGCCCCGACCGACGTCGAGGATCAGGAGACATTCCAGCGTGGCCGGGCTGATTCGCGCGATCGTCCCGCCTTCCCAGTCCGTCATCCACACGGCTCCTTGGCCGGCTGCGATGCCGGATGGGCGCAGTCCCGTGACGCGGCCTGTGACTTCCGCGAATGCGTTGAGCCGAGTCAGTGCCCCATCTCCCGTCGTCGCCGCCCAAACGGCGCCCTCGCCGGCCGCGAGGTGGATGAACGACGAGCCGGATAGCCGCACGGTGTCGGTGACTTCGTTCAGTCTCGGATCGACGCGGGCGACGAACGTGGGTCGACCGGCATCTGGAGCTGCACCTCCAGCAATCCAGAGCGCTTGCTGTCCGAACGCGAGTTCCTGAGGCTCGAAGGACAGCGGAATGAGCTCCAACACCTGACCGTTGGTGGGATCTACCCGAAGGACCGAATGCTGACCTTCGCCCGCCGACGCGACCCAGATGGCTCCGGCGGCGAACTCGAGCGCCACCGGATTTCGAACGCGGAGCGCGACGTCCGAGTCGATCTCCCAGCTCGCCAGGTCGATCCGCGAAACAAGGTCTGTCTCCGGATCGTCGGTCACACTCGCAAACCACAGCGACTCGTCGTCCACGGTGAGATCCGTCGGTCGCCCCGGGACTCGAGCCGCTCGCTCGATTTCATTGCGCGACCCATGTATCTGCAGCAAGACACCTCCGAAGGGATCCGCGACCCAGAGGCGCGGGTCTCCGATCGTCGTCTGGAAGACGAACGATCGGCCTGTGGGCACGGTCGCGACGAGCTCGTTAGTGGACGGGTCGATCCGCTGCATGAGCTGGGCCTGGTCTGGAGGAACCCCTCCGCCGAGATCATCCGATCGGCCGGTCAGGAGCAGCGTTGCGGTAACGGCACCTGCGACCACGATGATGACGACGATCGCCAGAGCGAACGCTCGACGACCAGACCGGCGCGCACGCTGCGGGGCTTGCCCGTTCTCTTCCTCGGGGGGAGTGGCTTCGGGGATTTCTGCGGGTAGTTCGACGACCGATTCGCGCACGTTTTCGGCCAGCCGCGGTGCTGTGTCAAGCCGGTTTGCGGGATCCTTGGCGAGCGCGGATGCCACGACCTCGTCGACTCGACCAGGAAGATCGGGCCGGAGAAAGGTGACGGGCCTCGGAGAGTCGTGGAGGTGTGCTTGCAGGGTTTGCTCCGGGGTTTCCCGCTCGTACGGCGGCCGCCCGGCAAGGAGCCGGTAGAAGACGCATCCCAGCGAGTAAACATCGCTCCTCGTGCTCGGAGGATCACCCTGGATGACCTCCGGCGCGGCGTAGTCCACCGCTGGCGAGTTGCGCCCCGGGCCGGGTTCCGCGAGATCAAACTGGAAGGAACCAGACTCAGGGTCACGTCGAACCAGGATGTTGTCGGGCTGGATGTCCCCGTGGGCGATTCCCGCCTCGTGGAGTCCACCCAGCCGTTCGGCAACGGCGCTGACCACCTCCACGGCTCGTGGGGTCTTCACGGGCTGCCCTGATCTGAGGAGCGAGCTCAGACGAGTTTCACGGTCTCGAACCACGGCTGTTTGGGCGGAGAAGGGGGAGGTCAACTCCAGGGTAGTCATGTTCGGGCCTCAGGCGAGGATTCGTTGCGATCGCAGTGCGGCGGAGTTAGCCTGGATGGCCAGCGATGGGTGGTCGGGTCGACAAAATCGCGAACCTCGACTCAGGAAGGACTCCTGACTACCTCGAGACGGTCATCGGCTGGCGGACCTGGTCGTGGCAGCGGAAGCAGGGTCTTCGCTCTGTTGTCAAGGAAGAGACGTGGATTCCGGGGCAGCCGAACAGTGCAGAGTGCCGTGAAACCTTCGCGTACTTAGGTGCGATGCTCAAGCGCGAGGTGTCACTCCGAACATCGTTTGCCGATGGCCATCGGGCGCCGGTCGATTGGTGTCGCTGCGGCATTTACGCGCTCCGCACGCCGGCGGATCTGCCGACGAAAACAGGGGGCGACTTCACCGTCGTCGGCAGGGTTCGACTCTGGGGTCACGTCGTTCAGGGATCGCGTGGGTGGCGAGCTCAGTTCGCGTATCCGGATTCGCTCTTCCTGGTAACGGGTTCCCGACGGAACTCCAGGCGCGACTTGCTGCAACGCGCGCTCGATGATCTGGAGCGATTCGCCGTGCCAGTGGCCACCGTTGAGGCTCCGCGTGTGCTAGGCGCCGGTGCTCCGCGGTGGCGTGATCGCCTTCTTCCGCGCTCTGTCCGCTAATAGAGCGACCACCAGTTGGCGGCGGTTCATCGTGAAACTCCGACTGACGGATCCCTCCGAGGTAGCCGAGGTCGACTCTTACTTCAACGGCTTTCACGACGGCTTTGTCAAAGACCTCCGCCTTCGGTCGCACGACCTCTTCGTCCGTGAAGAGGACGGCCCGTTCGGGATCGCTCATCAGCTGACCGGTCGCTTCGACCTCGAACTCAACATCGCGCACTACAACTACGCGCTCGGAACGCAACCACACGACCGGGTCGTGCACTGCATCTTTCGCAACATCACCGATTTCCGTCTGGACCTCACGGGTCGACGAGCCGAGGAATGGCCGATCAAGGTGGTTGAGTTCGTACCAGCCGCGGGACGCTTCGTACTCGTGATCCTGTGGGGCTTGTTCGACGGACAGTCCTGGGGAACGCAGAGGAGCGAGATCTGCACGTTCGAAGAGGCTGAGCTCGAAGAGCGGTAGTTCCACCCGGATCCGTGGAGCCGCCGTTCGTGCGGCTCCAACACGCGGTCCGAGCCGGTTTGCCGGCAGAACTGCTCACAGACGAGCCTGTCTGACCGGCGACGGCCGGATAGACACCCTAAAATGAGACAACGGTTGGACTCGAGGTGCCGCCTTTGAGTCCGGCCTGTTCTGAGTGGTGCTGTGGCTGCCGTCCCGATGGCTACAGCACCTTGCCCGAGACCCGGCGTTCTCGGAGCAAGCTGGGTTGTTCCACGGGTTGACGGCTCAGGGACGCGTCGCCAGTGACGGCGGGTCGCGGTTCGGGGCGGAGATCCGCGCCGCAACCGCTCAATCGCCCGCCTGATCTGCCGATAAAGACCGAGATGGAAGCGGCCGAATCCTTGACCGATATCGACAGCCTGATCCCGAGTGTCGTAATCGTTGCCGACGCGGACCCGATAACCCGCGGGGACCTCGCCCGACGTCTGAATGAGGCCGGCTACGTCGTGGTGACCGCGACCGACGGCGACGAGGCGCTTCGGGTTACGGGCGAGCAGACGCAAGGGTTTGCGGTGGGAACAGCCGACTTCATCGCGAAGCCCCTCGATGCTCCGGAGCTCGTCGCGCGCGTCGACGAGACGCTGCGGTCGAGAGCTTCCCTCTACATGTACGTGCACGGGGCCACAACGGATCCGCTGACTGGACTTCTAAACCGGCGCGGACTAGAGGTTCGTGCCAACGAGGCAGTGGCCATTGCGAGCCGGCACGGCCGCCCGCTCGCCTGTCTCTTCGTCGATCTCGATCACTTCAAGCTCATCAACGACACCCACGGGCACGCGACCGGGGATTTCGCCCTGAGAGCGGCAGCCGAGCTCATTCGGTCGGGAGCGCGGATCTCCGACGTCGTGGCGCGCTACGGCGGCGACGAATTCATCTTGCTGCTCCCAGAAACGGAGCGCGACGGCGCGCTCGCTGCGGCGGACAAGATCAGGCACACGCTCGCCGAGTATCGACCGAAGGAAGGGCCGACCGTCGGGTTCTCGCTCCGAGCGAGCGTCGGCGTCGCCTGCTGGGACGCCGGAATGACCGGGGCCGACGAGCTTTACGCAGCGGCGGACCGCGCGCTCTATGAAGCAAAGAGTCTCGGTCGCGACGCGATTGCGATCGCCACGAGTTCCTCGCTGACCAAGTACGACTGAGGTCACTCTTATCGTCGCGAGATCGTCACACATGGCTTTGCGAGATGTGCGTGGAGGAACGGTGTGATGCGGCGCGTCTGGTGGGGGCTCGCCGTTTTCGCCATCCTCCTCGCTTTCGGCTGTGGTGAGACAGGGGAGCAGGAATCGCCAGTCGTCGAGCCAGTTGCTGCCTCCTTCGCCTGGCCGGTCGTGGCACCTGAGCCGGCACGGCCCGAGCCGGAACCGTTGCCTCGACCGGAAGAAGTTGAGCCCGTCGAGCCAGTGATGGAGAAGACCGGCGAGCCGAAAGCACCGAGGGTTCTGGTCAGAAAGGGCAAGGGCCCTGGCGTCGTGAACTTGAAGCTCCGCTCGGATTCAACGCTCGTTGTCACCGGCGAGCACAAAGGCGCGGGTAACTTCACCGTCCAGCTCGTGCCTGCGAAGAAGACGCAGGTCGACAGTTCGTTTTTCGGTTCGGTTCTGAGAGGGTCAGGGAAGTTCAAAGGGCAGGCTGCCGTGGTCGATTTGGCGGACGGCCGGTACCGAGCTGCCGTCGATGCCGGTGACGCCTGGAAGCTCAAGTTCGCTCAGCCCGCTCCTAGCCCGAAGGCCAAGTCGATTCCTCGGAAACTCAAGGGCAAGGGCTCCAAGGTCAAACAGCTCCGCGTCGAATCGGAGCTTACGGCGGTCGTGACGGCCCGTTACAAGGGCTCCGGAGACTTCATCGTGAGGCTCATCCCCATGGAGGACGTCGCGGCTACGGACGACGCTTCACCCGTAGGAGTGTTCGATCGCGTCGGCCGCGTGAATGACGACACGCGTCTCGAGAACCTGCGCCGCGGGACCTATCTCGTCTCGGTTGTCGCGCGCGGCGCGTGGTCGCTCAACTTCACCGTCGCCGAGTCCTGATCCGGGGAGATTCAGATCCTGAGGGCGTGCCTTCGACCTTCGGGTTCTCGTCATGCTCCCTCGGATGGGTGACGCGTGGACGAGAATGCGCTTCGATGAGGGCGGTAGGTACCGCCGCACCTGGACGTTCCTGCATACCCTCTCGTGGGAGTCCGGGGTATACGAAGTGGCTCCGATCAGTCCCCGACACTGCACTCGCGTGGACGCGGTGTCGGGCTGCCGCCAAAGCCAGCTCGAAGCCGGTATTCCGGCCTGGAGCCACCCCGGCAGGTGGTCGCGAACCCGGTGGCTCCAGACCCGTCCCCTCGAATGAAACCGCAGTCCGCGTCTTCAGGAGTTGTGGGGAAAGCGGCAGAGAGGTTCTGCTCCTCACTCTCCCTGTGCCAAGTGCAAGGGCTACTGACCAAAGTCGAGGACAAGTCCGCTGGATCGAGGGCCCGAACTGGCAGGCAGGGGGAAACGCGCCTCTGCTACTGGTTCTTGAGCTGACGCACGCGTTCGCGGCTGATCCCAAGCGCGTCGGCGATCTGCTGGTAGGTGGCGCCGTCATCATGCGCCCACGTGATCTCGTCGCGGACGACGTGCCGGGCATCCATGAGGTCCGCTTCTAGCCGCTTCGTGCGCTTGTACGCGCGCACGACTCGGCGAATGTCTCTTGGCTTCGCTATGGAAGACCCTCCTTCAGTCGAACACATTCTGCCATGGCTTCGCTATGCAATTAGTCAAGATAGGATGGCCACTTGACAGAGGAGAGCTTCGAGAGCACGGTGAGAAAGAGAGAGGCCGCCGGACTGCAGCCTCTCGAGTCCTCTCGATTCAGCTCAGGCTACTTCCACTCCCGGTTCCGTAAGTCTGAGTGTCGTTACCGAGCAGCTGGCCAGAGGCGCTGAACGAGATTTCGAAGACGGGTTTCCCGCCATCCGCAGGCAGCACGCGTCGTCCAGTTACGCGACCCGTTTCTTCGCCGATCTGGTCACCAAGCATTGTTTCCTCCCTTTGTTGACAACGCGGAGCGCGGATCCTACAGGGCGGGAGTCGGTCGTTGAGCGGCGGCGGTCGGATTCGAACGCACGAGACGCTCTTCACGCCGAACGGTTTTCAAGACACGCGCGCGATTTCGCTGGCAGCGGCTTGATCGCAGGGATTCGCGGCCTTTGGGATTGGTTGTGCGGCAGTCTCTGCACCAGTCTCGCCCTTGTCCTTGCGCCAATCCGACCCTTACTCTCTCCTCGGCACTGACACTGGCATTCCGATCCAAATGGGTGATGCAATTCGATCGATCAGGTAGCCACGGCCTATCGCTGGCGTGCTTCAAAGAAGGGGCCATGATCAGCGACTTCGTCGTCGACTATGAGCCTGAGCAGGTGCAAGTGGTCGCCTGGCGGTTCGGAGAGCTTGTCCGCGCTGGATATGACGCTGAGGTCGCTATCGACATCGCCGAGCAGCTGGAGGTCGACCTGCACCGAGCAACGGCGCTCGTTGTCCGCGGCTGTCCGCCCGAGACGGCGAAGCGGATTCTGCTCTGAGCGCAGTCGTTCGGCTGTGAGCCTCTCTAGCCCCAGGATCAGCTGCGGTAATCCCGATGCCTCGTGGCCGACTCCTTTCTTTTCCGTACTGCCGACCAGCGTTTTGACTCCCGCAGCCTCTGTGAGACAATCGCCCCCGGCGTCGGACCCCTCTGCGGTGGATGAGCCGCGTTTGGTTCGACGCCACCACTAACGGGTGCTGCGCAGCCCACTTGGTCTGCGAGCGTCCGGCGGCACGGATGCTCCCGCTAGGTGTGAACGCTGACCCTAAGCGAACAGCCTAGG
>CAYTCZ010000175.1:0-6735 GCA_964436315.1 uncultured Gaiellales bacterium
CCTGATCGGCCTTCGCGATGTCTCCCTCGGACAGCGAGGCGAGCGCGCCGCGGAGGATCTGGCGGACGAGACTACCCTCTTCCTTGAGCGTTTCCTGAAGACGGACGAGTTCGTCGCGAAGCGGCGTCACTGGTTAGTCACCGGCGAGACAGGATGGCAGGGGCCACCGGGTTGCGACCACGCCGCATTGTCGCAATCAACGACCCGTGCGGCTGGTGTTCTTGCTAAACGCCGGCCGTGGGGTGCGACGCGTCGGTGAACTCGCGGAGTTCACCGGTTACCAGGTACGCGGTTCGCTCGCCGATATCAACGGCGTTGTCGGCGATTCGCTCGAAACAGCGTGCGCCGACGATCATCGTTGTGCCCCATTCAGCAAGCTCGGGATCGTTGGTCAGAACGATCTGAAGCACCTGGCGGTTCGTGCGGTCAACCAGTTCGTCAAGCTCGACGAGGGACTCAGCGTCGCGGACGTCCCGTCGGCGAAATGCGTCAAGCGAGATCCGTGTCATCCCCTCGGCACGTGAGCCCATCTCCTCGAAGGCCTGGACAAGGCGCTCATCTGGCTCATATTTCTCACCCAGCTTGGTGAGTTTCGCGATGTTCACGGAGAGGTCGGCCATCCGCTCCAAGTGTATGTTGATATGGAGGATGGCGAGCAGGAGACGGAGCTCGCCTGCGACTGGCGCCTGGCGGGCGAGCAGCAATTCGATCCGCTGCTCGATGTCCAAGCAGTGGTCATCAACTTGGTCGTCAAAGGCGATCACCTCGTTGGCAAGCTCGGTGTCTTGGTGAACGAGTGCGTTCAGCGCGCCACGGATCATCCGAATGACGAGTTCGCCCTCGTCCATGAGCGTCTTCTCAAGATCGGTGAGTTCCTCGTGAAACTGTTCGCGCAACTTAGATCACTCCGTTTCGACCTCTAGCCGAATCGTCCAGTCACATAGTCCTCTGTCCGCTTATCAGAAGGGTTCGTGAAGATCTTGGGTGTCGTATCGAACTCGACGAGAACACCCATCCGCTGACCTTCCTCATTCACCTCGGTTCCGAAGAACGCCGTCCTATCGGCGACGCGGGCTGCCTGCTGCATGTTGTGAGTGACGATCACGATCGTGTAGTTCTTCTTGAGTTCCTCGATAAGGTCTTCGATCCGAGCGGTCGAGATCGGGTCGAGTGCCGAGCAAGGCTCATCCATGAGAATCACGTCGGGCTCGACGGCGAGGCAACGAGCAATCACAAGCCGCTGTTGCTGACCGCCCGAAAGGCCCAACGCATTGTCCTTCAGTCGATCGGATACCTCATCCCAGAGACCGGCTTGTTGAAGCGCGGTCTGCACCCGTTCATCGAGGCCTTTCTTGAGCCCGAGGACGCGGGGCCCGAACGCCACGTTGTCGTAGATCGATTTCGGAAACGGGTTCGGCTTTTGGAAGACCATTCCAATTCGTTTCCGTACCTCGACCGGATCGACCTCTTTCCCGTAGAGGTCGATGCCGTGATAGAGGACGGTTCCCTCGACCCGAGCACTCGGGATCAGGTCATTCATTCGGTTGAAGCACCGGATAAAGGTGCTCTTCCCGCAGCCTGACGGGCCAATGAATGCCGTTACCTCGTTCTTTCGAACCTCGAGATCGACGTCGTGGAGGGCCAGCGAGTTGCCGTACGAGACACTGAGATTCTGGACAGTGAAGACGGCTTCCCGCTTTATCGAAGAGTCCGACGATTCATACGTTGCGATCTCGACCTCGAGCGCCGGCATCTCATCTGGCTTCCGGCTTTCCGTTGCGGAGGTCGGGCGGTCTTCCGTCATCGACATCAATACCTCCTCTGGTACTTGTTTCGAAGCCAGATCGCGAACGCATTCATCAGGAGCAGGATAACCAAGAGAATGATGATTCCTGCGGCCGCTTTCAGTCGAAATTCGTCCTGCGGCCGGGCAATCCAGTTGAAGATCTGGATCGGCAGCGCTGTGAAGGAACCGAGCAACGTCGGATTGAAGGACACGAAGGTCAGCGCCCCGACCAGCAGAAGCGGCGCGGTCTCGCCAAGAGCTCTCGCGAGGGCAAGGATCGATCCCGTCGCAATCCCTGGAATCGCCGCCGGAAGAACCTGTCGCCAGACCACCTGCCACTGGGTCGCTCCGAGCGCGTAGCCACCTTGTCGAATTGAATCGGGTACGGAACGGAGCGCTTCTCGAGCAGCGACGATAACGGTTGGCAGAACCAGGAGGGTGAGAATCAGGGCTCCGGCTAAGAGAACTCGACCCAGCCCGAGTCCTCGAACCAAGAACGCCAGTCCAAGAATCCCGTAGACGATCGACGGAACGCCGGCGAGGTTCTGAATGTTGACTTCGAGTGCCTTGTTGTACCACCGCTCTTTGTCCGCGTACTCCTCGAGGTAGATCGCGGTGCCAACGCCGATCGGGATCGTGAAGAGCAACAGCAACCCACCGATGTAGAGCGTCCCGAGAATCGCCACACGGAGTCCGGCGCGCTCGGGGCGAGCCGAGGGGTCGGATTTCAGGAAGTCCCAGCTGAGTTGGCCGATCCCGTCGATGAAGACGTCGACGAGCAATGCGCCGAGAACAACGAAGCCGAACACGGTCGCGAGAATCAGGAAGCCCCAGAAAATCCATCCCCGGGCCTTTCCGGCACGGTCGCTGGTACTAAGACCGATCGTCCCTGCGCGAGCGTCCGCAGGGGTTGCGCCGACGACGTCCGTGCTCACTCGTAGACCTCCCGATAGCGGCGGACGAGCCAGATCGACACGATGTTCATTGCGAGGGTGAAGACGAAGAGCGTGAGCCCGACCGCGAAGATGGTCTTGTATTCGATCGAACCGGTCGGCGCGTCTCCGGTACCTGTCGCGGCGATGAAGGCTGTCATCGTCTCGATGGCGACCTGCGGATCAAAGCTGATTCTGGCGAGCTGGCCCGCCGCGATGAGCACGATCATCGTCTCGCCAATTGCGCGGGAGATGGCGAGGACGTAGGAGGCGATGATGCCCGAGATGGCGGCCGGGACGATGACGCGCGTCGCCACCTGATGTTTCGCCGCCCCGAGGCCGTATGCCCCTTCTCGTAACTCGTTGGGAACGGCCACCATCGCGTCGTCCGAGATCGACGCCACCGTCGGAATGAGCATCACGCCGACCACGAGTCCTGCGCTCAAGGCATTGAAGACCTCGACATCGAGACCGATGTCCTGCAGAAGTGGCGTCACGAACACGAGGGCAAAGAAGCCAAAGACGACGGTCGGGATTCCGGCAAGCACCTCCAGAGCCGGTTTCAAGGTCTTGCGAGTCCTCGGTCCTGCGTACTCGCTGAGATAGATCGCGGCACCGAGGCCGAAGGGAACGAAAACAACGGCCGCCCAGAACGTGACAGAAAGCGTCCCCACGATCAGCGGTGTAACACCGAAGTCCGCATCGGCGAACAGCGGTGCCCAGCGCGTACCGGTGATGAAGTCCCAGAAGTTGACTTCTTGAAAGAACTGGATCGCGGGCGTGAGCAGCGCGATCACGATTCCGGTGGTCGTTGCCACGGAAACCAGAGCGCATAAGGCGAGGACGACCTTGATGACGTCCTCGCCCCATCGCCGCCGCTCGGCGCGCAGGCGTGGCACTCCCTGCGCGCCGTGTGCGGTGATGTCTTGCGTCGCCACCCTGCGATCTAGCCGCTCAGCTGTGCCTCGATCGAGGCGAGGGCCTCAGCCTTCTCCTCGTCCGTGAGCGGAACGTACAGGGCCGCTGTCGCCAGTTCATCGGAGTTCTCGACGAAGAACCGCATGAACTCTGCGACCTCGGGCTTCGCGAACGACTCGGCCTTCGCGTAAACGAAGAGCGGGCGTGAAAGCGGAGAGTACTCCCCGCTCTGCGCTGTCTCTACGCTTGGGGCCACACAGCCTTCGCCGCCGTCGATCTCAACGCCTTTCAGGGTGTCGGGATTCTCCTGAAGATACGAGAAGCCGAAGTATCCTGTGGCTCCCGTCTCGCCTGCAACTGCCTGAACAACGACGTTGTCATCCTCGCTCGCGGTGTAGTCGGCACGACTTGCACCTTCCTCACCGTTGATGACGTCTGTGAAGTAGTCGAACGTCCCCGAGTCGGTGCCCGGTCCCGCAAGGGTTAGGGGCTCGTCCGGGAAACTCGGATCGACATCTGCCCAGCTCGAAACGGTGCCTTCGGCCTCCGGGCCCCACATTGCGTTGAGCTGCTCGACGGTCAGACAGCTTGCCCAGTCGTTCGCGGGGTTCACGACGACAGTGAGTGCATCCGTCGCAACGCGGAATTCGAGGAAGTCGATGCCGTTCTCGGCGCAAATCTCCGCCTCTTCATCCTTGATCGGGCGTGAAGCGTTCGACAGGTCGGTCTCGCCGGCGCAGAAGCGTTCAAAACCGCCGCCGCTCCCGGAGATCCCGACCGTGATCTGCACGTCGGGGTGCATGTTCTGGAAGTCCTCGGCCGCGAGGGTTGTCAGGGGGCCGACCGTGCTCGAGCCGTCGGCTTCGATCCGGCCTGAGAGTTCCTCAGCCGGTTCTTCGGCTGGCTCTGCGGGAGCTTCTGCCGCGGGCTCCTCTGCGGGTGCCGGCGCTGACTCGGAGTCGTCATCACCTCCGCAGCCGGCAGCAATGCCCGCGACGAGTGCGACGAGCATCGCGAGAAGTACCGTCTTACGAATCAATCGACTATCCACCTAGTGCTCTCCTTTCAGCTGGACTGAATTCACTCCTCGTCTCCCCAAGGCGGATTGCCGTGTTGCCACGATTGTCCCGCTGCATCTCGTATGGCGGGGTCGAAATGAGGTAAACGGATGGTGAAGACCTGGTGAACTCTGCGCGGAGCCTCGACGGAAGACGATAAGCGCGCCGCTACTGGTCCGGGAAGACACACCGGATCGTCAAGCCGTGACCCTCGGTGCTCAGCGCTTCGACGCTGCCTCCGGCGGCCGTGACGACGTGCTTGACGATCGCCAGGCCAAGACCGGTTCCATGCGCAACCCGTGCCCGGTCGGCCCGGTAGAAGCGCTCGAATAGCCGGGGGAGATCTTCCTCGGCAACGCCAATGCCCGTATCGCGCGCTGTGAGTGAGGCTGCACCCTCCTTACGTTCGACGAGGAGGGTGAAGACTGCATCGGGCCCTGCGTAACGGATTGCGTTCTCGGCGAGGTTGCCGGCGACCACGCGGATCATTCGAGGCCGGAGCGGCAACTCGACCTCGTCATTGCCGACGGCGCTCAACGACACGCCGGCGCGCTCAGCCCGTTCCTCGGAGCTCGCGAGCACCTCGCGGAGGATTGGCACCGCGGGTGTCATGCCGAAGGCAACGACTTCGCGCCCCGATTCGAGTTCCGAGAGGAAGAGGACGTCGTCGATCAGTTCGCCCATTTGGGAGACCTCGGCCTGCGCCTGGTTGATCAGTTCGGGAACGTCGGCATCGGGCAAGAGACCACTCTCGAGCAGCGATAGGAGACGGGCGAGAGGGGTGCGAAGCTCGTGCGATACCGCGGCCGTGAAGCCAGCGCGAAGCTCCTCGTATGCCGCCAGATCACCCACGTCGCGCAAATACAGGAGGTTCTCTGTACGTCCGTCGACCTCATACTCGATCGTGAAGGCCGCGCTGTCGTCGAGCCAGCGGGCCGGCAGGGGTTCACCCTCGGTCAAATCCGTGAGTGTCTGTCGCGCACGGCCGCTGGAACTCACGCCGCGGCCCTCTTCATCGAGCACGACGACGACCTCGCGGCTCTCCTCGCCGAGACCGCGGCCTCGCTCGGCCTCGAGTTCTAGTTGAACGGAATCCTCTTCGAGTTCATCCGGACGTCGGCCGAACAGGCGCTTCATACTGAGAGAAGTATGGCCAAGGTCCTGATCGTGGAGGACGACGAGGTTATCGCCGAGGGCATGAGGCGCCACCTCGGGACCGCAGGCTTCGAAGTCGTCTGGGTGAGCAAAGGTGACCAGGGGCTCGCCCGTCTCCGTTTCGAGAACCCTGACGTCTGCGTGCTCGACCTGATGGTTCCGGGCGTTGACGGCTGGCGGTTGATTGAATCGGCGCGCTCGGAGGGGATCGGCACTCCGATCGTCGTGGTGTCTGCCCGCGGAACGGAGTACGACCGTGTCCACGCGCTCGAGATCGGAGCGGACGATTACCTGGTCAAGCCGTTCTCAATGAAGGAGCTCGTTGCCCGAGTGCGTGCGGCGGCACGGCGTGGGATCCGCACGGAAGACAGCGAGGAGGGATCGATCATCGCGGTCGAAGAGCTTCGAATCGATCCCGATCAGGTCCAGGCGTATGTCGATGGGGAAAGTGCGAACCTCACGCCGATGGAGTTCCGGCTGCTCTATGCCCTCGCTCGAGAGGGTGGCCGAGTCGTGCCTCGGGATGAACTCCTTCAGCGGGTTTGGGGAAAGAGACCGGGCTACCGTGATCGTACGGTGGACGTCTTCGTTCGTAAGTTGCGCGACAAGATCGACCGGGCTGCGCCTCAGCACACCTTTATCCAGACGCGCTACGGCGTCGGCTACAAATTCGAACCTGTCAGGAAATAGCTCGCTTCCTCGGAACCCGCCCGGCTGCGCAGGTCAGATTGCCGGCCGTTGAGAGAACAAGCCTCGCCTGTTTCACCGATCTTAAACCAGCTCGAAACCAGCTCTTCTCCCATGGAGGGGACATGCGTGCGCATACTCAGGTCGTCTCATTTCTCCCCAAGCACCCCCGGCGGCCCTGCAATGCGGGGCCGTTGGG
>CAYTCZ010000176.1:0-6669 GCA_964436315.1 uncultured Gaiellales bacterium
AGGAGTCGTCCCTAGTACGAGAGGACCGGGACGAACAGACCTCTGGTGTATCAGTTGTCGTGCCAACGGCACTGCTGGTTAGCTACGTCTGGATGGGATAACCGCTGAAAGCATCTAAGCGGGAAGCCCACCTCAAGATGAGGCCTCCCATCCCCTTGAGGGAGTAAGGGTCGTGGGAGATCACCACGTTGATAGGCGGGACGTGCAAGCGCGGCAACGCGTTCAGCGGACCCGTACTAATCACCCGAGGTCTTGATTTGAACACCGATCTGGTTGCTATGGAGTTTTGAGGGTGCGCGAGAGACGCTCGCCGCTCACAAGTTTCCGGTGGTCATGGCGACGGGGAAACACCTCTTCCCATTCCGAACAGAGAAGTTAAGCCCGTCAGCGCCGATGGTACTCGGAGGGCGACCTCCCGGGAGAGTAGGACACCGCCGGTTTTTCCTACAAAAGGGCGCGCATTTGCGGGCCCTTTTTTTCGTTCGGCAACGATTCCGCGGTGCCGGAGCACCTGCGTGACAGCCAGAAAGGGCTAGTCGCTTAGGCGGCTTGCCGCTTGTTCTTCCACTCTGGATCGAGGGCTCGCAGTTGCTGCACTCGCTCGCCGATCGGCGGGTGAGTCGAGAAGAGGTTCGCGATGCCCTCAGCTGCGAACGGATTGACGATGTAGAGCGGTTCGGTCACCGGACTTCCCTGGAACGAGACGAGTTCCTGCGCCTGTTCGAGGTGGATGAGTGCGTCGGCGATCCCGTGCGGCGTTCCGCAGATAGAGGCTGCCTCGCGATCGGCGGCCAGTTCCCTTTTCGGTGAGAGGAGCACGTGCACGATGCTTGCCGCAACCGGCGCGAGGACGAACAGCATCGCCCGCTCGAGGAACCCGCCGATTCGGCTCGTCTCGATCAGGAGCCCGGCGATTAGGACCACCGGCGTCTGGAGCGTGACGTCGCGGAAACGTGCGTGGGCGACTTCATGCGCGAGGATGCCCTCCAGTTCCGCCGGTCTCGCCATGAGTAATAAGCCCTCTGTGACCGCTATGGCATACGATCCCGCGCCGCGACCGACCGAAAGTGCGCGCGGATGTCCATCCGGAATCACGTAAAGGCGGGGTCGATCGACACCGGCCTCACGGGCGAGCCGGTCTGCAGTCGAGTGAAGCTGAGGATTCTCATCGAGCGAGAGTTCCTCTGCGTCAAATGCGTTGAGCAGGATCCGCGGTGCGTACCAGTAGACGGTCGCGGCCATCAGGAACGAGAGCCCGAAGAAGATGCTGCCGAGGCGAACTCCGTCCAGCAGCCAGCCAATTCCCGCGCAAAGAGCAACGAACCCGCCGAGCAGAAAAAAGACCTTGAGGAAGTTCCGCGCAGCCGCAAATGCAGTCATTTGAGAGTCGGGTCTGATGTCTCGCCCGGCACCCGAATGGTCGGAACAGCCGGGCACAGACCTTCGTGGAGGCCGGGCCCGAGAAGCGACGGCGCGGCGGGGAAGGCCATTACGCCGGCCCGAGAACGCTAGTTGTCGTCGTCGACGTCGCTCTCGAGACCCCGGGGTGGCCAATCAGGCTGCGGCGCGTCACAGCGGCTCGAGCAGTGCAGCGAGGCGACGTTTTGAAGCGGAATCAGGATGTGGCCGTTCAGTTCGACGTGGGCGATCTCTTCGACGACGCAGTAGGCCGTCAAGACCCCCTCTTGGTAGTCGCCCCCGAACAGCGCAACCTCGACCTGCTCTCCCTTGTACTTACTCGTGAAATCGTCCAAGACCGCCTCAGTGTATCGCCAGGGGAATCATCCGACCGTTTAGCACACGGACGGCCGAGAGTACCGCATTTTCTTCCACGGGGTTTGCGAGCCGATAGGAGTGGAAATCGGCACCGGCGGCGCACGCCTTGATCGCTCGAATCGAGCCGCCGTGCGAGACGCTGAGGACGGTCGATCCGTCGTGCTCTTCCGCGATCATCAGCGTCGCTTGGACGACGCGCTCTCTCATTGCCTCGTATGACTCGCCCCCGACCCAGCCCCGCTTCCCGTTCTTCCAGCGCGTCACCGCGTCGGGGTATCGCGTCTCGACCTCAACTCGGGTCAGGCCGGTCCAGTTGCCGACGTCGACCTCGCGGAGGCCGGGGGTGCGGTGAACTTCCACCTGACGGCGAGCCAGAGCGGCTTCGGCCGTCTCCCAGGCTCTGCGGAGATCGCTGGCGTAGACGACGTCGACCCGCATCCCTTCGAGCCTGTCGCCGAGTGCCCTCGCTTGCTCTCGACCACGAGCGGTGAGTGGGCGATCGGCGTGTCCTTGCCAGCGGCCCTCGGCGTTCCAATCGCTCTCGGCATGTCGGGCGAGCAGAATCGTCGTCACCGCGGCTATGGTACGCGGCCGTGGATTTGGAGCTGAGAGACCGAGTCTGCGTCGTCACCGGATCGACGTCCGGCATCGGCTTCGAGACGGCCCAACTGCTCGTCGATGAGGGTGCGACCGTGGTTGTGAACGGCCGGAGCCAGGAAGGCGTCGAGGCGGCTCGGGGAGAGTCCGGTGCCGCCCTTGGGGTCGCCGCTGATCTGAGCGACCCCGAGGCTCCGCGAACGTTGATCGACGCGACGGAGACGGCCTTTGGCCGAGTCGACTGTCTCGTCAACAACGTTGGAGTCGCTTACCAAGCGACGTTTCACGAGCTCACCGATAGTGACTGGGACGCCATGTGGCAGCTGAACGTGATGAGCTTCGTCCGGACGATTCAGGCGGTGCTGCCGGGCATGCGGGAGCGGGGTTTCGGGCGCATCGTGAACGTCAGTTCGACGGCGGGGAAACGTCCCTCGGGAGGAATGCCGAATTACAGTGTCACCAAGGCCGCCGTCCTTTCGCTTTCGCGACTCGTGGCCGACCTGTACGCGAAGGACGGCGTGCTCTGCAACGCCGTTGCGCCAGGGCCGACGGCCTCGGAGGCGTGGCTCGCGAAGGACGGTCTCGCCGATCAAGTGAGCGAGCGATCCGGGAAGACGCGGGAGGAAGTCCTCGAGAGCGTCGGCAAGGGTCGGCCGCTCGGTCGGCTTGCAGAGCCCGAGGAGATTGCCGCGGCAATCGTCTTTCTGTGCTCGGCGCGTGCCGACTATGTAACTGGCGCAGCGTGGGGCGTTGACGGCGGCACCGTCCCCGTCATCATCTAGCGTGGCGCTGCGCGCCACGCTATCGACAACGACGAATCATCTCGCGCGTGACTGGTCCGTTGAGCCCCTAGCGACGCTCGGGCGTGGCCGATCATCCAACTACGCTTCGGTTATGACTAGGCTCGAGGGTCGAGTAGCGGACACGTTCCAAGAACGTGTCCGCCGTCAAGAGGAACTCTGGCTCTCGCCACGCGCTGTCCGTTCCTACGCAACCGAGGGTCGAGCGCGTCCCGAGCAAGCGTGCGAGTTGCGGACGCCGTTTCAACGGGATCGAGACCGGATAGTTCATTCAAAAGCGTTCCGGCGCTTGAAGCACAAGACGCAGGTCTTCATTTCTCCGCGTGGCGACCACTACCGCACCCGACTTACTCACACGCTTGAAACGGCGGGGATATCCCGAACGGTGGCCCGAGCTCTCAGATTGAACGAGGACCTGACTGAGGCCATCGCTCTGGGTCACGATCTTGGCCATCCGCCCTTCGGACACACCGGAGAGCAGGTGCTCGACGAGTTGCTGTCAGAACGTTTCGGATTGAGCTTCCGACACAACGAGCAGTCGCTTCGTGTGGTCGACATCCTCGAGCGAGACGGACAGGGGCTCAACCTCACGCTCGAGACCCGAGATGGCATCCTGCATCACACCGGAACCGGAGAACCCGCAACCCAGGAGGGCAAGATCGTCCGGCTCGTCGACCGAGTTGCGTATATCAACCATGACATCGACGACGCGATCCGTGCTGGGATTCTCGCCAGCGACGATTTACCGGCCGACGAGATTGCCGTCCTCGGGAACCGCGGCTCCGAGCGGATCGACACGCTCGTTCACGACATCGTGGCGACCTCAGAGGTCATTGGTGACATCGCTCAAAGCCAGGACATCGGCGCCGCGATGCTGAATCTCCGCACGTTCATGTTCGAGAACGTGTACCTCGGGCCTGCCGCCCAGGAGCAGCGACAAACTGCCGTCGAGACGGTTCGTCGGATCTTCGAACACCTCCTCGAACACCCAGAGGAGCTGCCTCCCGATCTCCGCGGTGACCTGCCCGCGCGCGTGACCGACTACATCGCCGGTATGACCGACCGCTTCGCCCTCGGATGGCACTGATCAAGAAGCCCTCCATCGAGGAGGCCGTCGCCGCGGCTGACATGGTCGAAGTCGTCTCGGCGCGCACGCCGCTCAAGCGCCAAGGCGCCCGCTGGATGGGGCGGTGTCCGTTTCACGAAGAGCGCACGCCCAGTTTCTCGGTGAACCCGGCCGAAAAACTCTTCTACTGCTTCGGTTGCGGCAAGGGCGGCGACCTGATCGCCTTCGTGTGCGAGACAGAAGGACTCGACTTCGTCCAAGCCGTCGAAGCGATTGCGGACCGCTACGGAGTTCAGCTCGAGTATGAAGAGGCCTCGCCCGCCGTCGAAGCGGCCCGGCGTCGACGCTCACGACTCCAATCCCTCCTTGAAGCGGCGGCGGTCTTCTACTCCCGGTATCTGTGGGAGACGCCGGCCGGGGAGCCCGTCCGCGCGTACCTGCACGAGCGAGGTCTTGGCGACGACGTTTGCAAGGACTTTCGACTCGGCCTTTCGCCGGGCGGCGATTTGCTGGCTCGGAAGGCGCGAGAGAAGGGCTACGAAGTAGGCGAGCTAGTCGCGGCCGGTCTCGTCAATCGCCGAGGTAACGACTACTTCTCTCAAAGGCTCATCTTTCCGCTAGCCGATTTCCGTGGGCGCGTGCTCGGTTTCGGCGCGCGACGTATCGCTGAGGACGATCCGATTCCGGCGAAATATGTCAACTCTCCGGAAAGCGAGCTCTTCCGAAAGGCCTGGCTTCTCTATGGACTCGACCGCGCTCGCGCCTCGATCGCCAAGGAACGGCGCGGCATCGTCGTGGAGGGATACACGGATGTCCTGGCCCTTCATCAGAGCGGCATCGAGAGCGTCGTCGCTTCGATGGGCACCGCCCTGACTGAGCAGCAGCTCAAAGACCTTCGCCGCCTGACTGGACGGATTTACCTCTGTTTCGACGCCGACGCGGCAGGCGCCGACGCAACGTTGCGGGGCATGGACATGGCGTACCGCCAGTTCGACGAGGTGCTGGTCGTCCCCCTCCCTCCGGGCTCCGATCCGGGTTCGGCACCCGAGGGGTTTGAGGACCGACTGGCGAACTCAGAGCCGTATCCGCGCTATCGGGTGAAGCTCGAGGTCGAGAGGGCACATTCGAAAGAAGACGCGTTCCGCCGGGTGCAGGACGTCGTCGGCCAGTTCGAGCGGAATACCGAATGGCTCGAAGCGGTCCGGTTTGCAGCGAATCAGCTGGATCTTCCACCGGACCTTCAGAGCGAGCTCGCGCCGCGCGGGTCACGCAAGACCGGCACCGTGAGTCGGCGAGTCCTCGAAGCGGGCGAGTGGCTCGAGAAGGATGCGCTCGCCGGCGTGATCGCGCATCCGCGGCTTGCATCCGTGCTCGGCGAGCTCTCGCCGGAACACTTTGACGAGGTTCCACACCGCCGACTGCAGACATACCTGACAGACGAGGCGACAGAGGAGCCCAACGATGACCTGGTGCCGCTCATCGCTGAACTCGACGCCCGAGCAGCCTCGGACGGGATCGATGAAGCCACGGCGAAGCAGCTGATTCTCCGGCTCCGCGAGCGCCATCTAAGGCGTCGGCTCGCATCTGCCGATCCAGAGGAGATCAGGGAGCTTCAGGCGGCTCTGGAAGAGATACGCGACGCGGCGATGGCGCTCGCGTAGCCCATCTTTCGAGTCGCTAGAATCGCTCGACTGTCCCCGGTAGCTCAATTGGCAGAGCATCCGGCTGTTAACCGGAGGGTTGCTGGTTCGAGTCCAGCCCGGGGAGCTAGGAAAGAGCCTGTAAACAGGGTCTTTCTTGTTTCAAGGAGGCTGACTTCCGGGCAAACTTTTGCCCAACTTTTGCCTTTGTCCAAAGGCGTTTGGTTGGTGTCCCCGGTGACATGGCCGTGCCGCTAAGACACCGGCGCTGGGCGAGGACCTTCGCCTTTTCGGCCGTCGCGGGCGCCCTACGGGGCGTGTGTTGGTCGTGGGGACGTAGCGCTCAGCGATCGTTCTCTGCAACGACCACCTTCAGCTGGGGTTCTCGACGGATTCGCGCTTCCGGTTAGTGCGCTAATCGGATACGGGAATGCGACTAAGGGGAAGAAGCGATCGAAGCGGGCAGTAACCCCACCGACGTAGACCATCAGCTCGTGGAGGATTCGCATCACTGGCTGCCCACTTGATGTCCAGGGCATGAATGATCCAAAGACGGTCAAGCTCGTCCCCTCGTCGGTACGGCTGCAGCCAATTCACTTGTGCGAGCACCTGAGCGAGTACTGGCAAGTCCGCTCTGCTCGGTGTCTGATTAGCCCGATGCCCGGAACTGGACACCAGCGGACAGAAGCGGACAGAAGAACCAAGGGGTCCAGTCCGAGAAGGCCGGCGGGCAACTTGCCCGCCGGCCTACAGCAGGTCGGATCGGAGGCCTTACTGAAGCTGGCGGCGA
>CAYTCZ010000177.1:0-4003 GCA_964436315.1 uncultured Gaiellales bacterium
GCTTCGCGGAACGAAAATTCGTCTTCAGTCCAAGTCTCTTCGGCTACCTCCCGTTTCCCGTCCCGGAGGCCGATGCCACAAGATCTCCGACCACGTCGAGATCGTGCCAGCGCTCCGAGAGACGCTTCGCCACGTCGGGCATCGTCGTGTACTCCATCTCGTCGGCCGGCAGACGACCGGGTTCGAATGGACCCATCCGGCGTAGGTAGTCGGCCATCTCGAGCGCCTGCTGCCGTGCCCGATCGAAGGAGTTGTTACCCAGCATGTCCTGTGGGCCGATCAGCTTTCCATCGGCGACCTGGAAACCCATCCCGACCACACGCGGAGGACCGTCAAACCGCGCCGGATGAGCACTATCGATCGAGCAAGGCATCGGTGGTCCGTGGTGCGAACCTCGCATCCAGCCGGCGACGAGGTGCGGGTTTGCGAAAGGTTCGAGCACCTCGCCGACGGCGGGGAGACCAGACTGGCAACGCACGACCATGATCGGGTCATCCTTGCCGACGTACCGCCCCGCGATCAGCGAGAGGCGGGAGGTCGATGTCACCGCCACCGGTTCCTCGAGATCGTCGTTTCGGAACACGTGCTTGATGACAAATCGAGAGGGCGTCCCAACGTAGACCAGAAGGTCGTACAGTTCCTTCGGGCACGCGAAGAGGGCCTTCTTGTTGTCGAAGAGGTCGTGAACCTCGAGTGTGAATCGCTGGTGCATCTTCGTGTCGATCACAAGACCCGCGGTGTTGAACGGATCACAGAAGATCTTGTAGAGCGGGTAGTTCCACGCGCCGGGCTCGGTCTTGTCGGCCGCGAAAACGATGATCGGCTCTGAGGCTCGCTCCTCGAACTCGAGTTCGGCGACGCCCGGGCCTGAGCCGCGGATGTTCCCGGAGAAGGCATCAGCGAGCAGGTCCTGACCGGCTCCGTAGAGATGAAGCCGCTTAGCGACGGCCGTACAGGCCTCGAAGAGCTCCCACGCGAACCGGTGTACCGGCTCAGCGTCGACGCCGTGCTCGTGACTGAGAACGATGTTCACGTCGTCTCCGCACGAGCCGACCGTACCGTCGACGAGAAGGCCCGAGGAAATCGACTCCTGCACGCGGCCTTCGGCTTCCGCGATCAACTCCGGATGAACATCTGAGTGGCCGACGTACCCGCCAACGTCCGCCTTGATCGCGCTGATAGTGAGTTTCGTCATTCTCTCCCCCTCCCCTCGCTGCTCTCCTTCCGTATTGCTTTCAACCGCGCCGATCACGCCCACTTTCGTCAGGCCGCGTCTCGAAGGCCTTGAATCTCGCGCTCGAGGGCGAGACGTTCGAGTGCCCGTTCCTCGAGACGAAGCAGCTCGTCCTTGGTGAGTCCAAGCTCTCGCCTCGCTTTCTCAATTGACGCGGGCTCGCCGCCGTCGATCCCGTAGCGAAGTTCGATCACGCGCCGTTCTGCTTCGGGAAGCGCGGCAACAGCCTCCGTGAGAGTGCTCTCGAGGAGGCTGAGGTGGATCTCCTCGACAGGCTCCGGCAGCTCAGTTGGGATCAGCTCGCCGAGCTCGGTCCTGTCTTCACCAACGGGAAGCTCGAGGCTCGTAACGGCACGTGCGGCCTCCCGGACGCCTCGAACATGCTCCTCGCCCAGTTTCGCCTCCGCCGCGATCTCCTCGTCCGTCGGAGGTCGTCCGAGCTCTAGTGCGAGTCTTGTCTCGGCTCGTGCCATCTTTCGCTCACGGTCGAGGACATGCACGGGCACACGAATCGTTCGGGCCTTGTTTGCGACACCACGTTGAACGGCCTGCCGAATCCACCAGGTCGCGTACGTCGAGAACTTGAATCCTCTTCGCCAATCGAATTTCTCGACGGCGCGAATCAACCCGAGGATCCCCTCTTGAATGAGGTCGAGAAACGGCACTCCCTGCCCGCGATACCTCTTTGCGATGGAGACGACAAGGCGAAGGTTCGAATTAATCATTCGCTCCTTCGCTGCCGCATCCCCTCGCTCGATTCGCTTCGCGAGTTCGATCTCTTGCTCCTTCGTGAGGAGCGGATATCGTGCAATTTCGTCGAAGAAGAGCTGGAGCGCGTCGGTCGTCGCTGTTACCAGCTCGCCGTTCGCGTACTCGGAAGCCGGCCTCGGGCGACCGCAGTCATCTTGCAACTCGATGCCCCGGGCGTCGATCTCCTCAAGCAGCGACTCGAGAGTCTCCTCGGAAAGCTCGAGCCGTTCTGCCAGGCGCTCGACCTCAGAGAGCTTGAGGCAACCCTGCTCATCGCCGCGTGCAAACAACCGCACGACCTCGTCGTGAGCGGACTCCAAGGCCGTCATGACTATCTCCTATCTTCCGTCCTACCTTCGTTACGTCGTGATCCCTTCGACCTGGTGCTCGAGAGTCTCGGGATGCGGTTCCAGTTGAAGCCGCAACTCGATCAAGGCGCGATCCGCGCACTCGGCGCGGAGTCGTTCCTCAATGGCTTTGACCGTGGCGAGGATCTCGTCGAGTTCGCCCTCGACACTGGTCCCCGTAGGACCAACCTCGTACCGGAGATCATGTGCCGCAATCTCCTCAACGGCCTTGCCGATGAGCTCGCGCGTTCTGCCCTCCACCTGGGGCACTACTGCGATTCCACCAATCACGGCGCCTCCTCATTAGCCCTCCTTAATCGTCCCCGGCACCCCTCCAGGCTGCATCGGTAGGCGCGCTGATCGGTCGTACGGTTAAAGCCACAGAAGCCACGTATTGGGCCGGGAAATGCCTTCCTCGAGCGTCACACGGCGCGACGCCCACGCGGCGTCAAAGAGAAGTGACGATCGATCAAGCCGTCACGGACGAGCTCATCAGCGTGCTCCCACGGCGGCTTGCCGGCAGGCGATTCGACGTAGCCCCTAAGGGCTCGGAGAGCTGCGGGAGAAGCGTCGAACGTCTCTCGGAACTCAAAACCGTCGAGCTCGAGTCGACAGCCGCGTGTGTCCTTGTGAAGGTTGAGTCGTGCTCTGATCCGCCTTTGCTCGGCTTCGTCGATGAGGACGGCGTAGCCGCCTTCGGGGAGTTCGAGCACCTCGACGATCGAGCCTGCCTCCGAGCATCCCTTGAAGGCGACAGGGAGCTGTGGCCCCCTGATCTCCGCCGGCTGCGGCGAACCGTGGTGCAGATGGTCGCGCCACCGATTCCGCTCGAGCTCGGTCGGAACCCATTCCGTGACGAGCTCGTCGAAGCGCTTCTCGAGCGCGAGCAGTCGAGCGTGCAGACGTCGCCGCGTGCTTCCTCCGACTCCAGCGCGTCGATGCTCGCTCTGTAAGTGCCGGTACTGAACGACGACTGCCTCGAGTTCTTCAGTCGAGACCGGAAGCTCAGTCATCCCACTCCCTGTCGGTCTACATCGGCAACGAAATGGTCCCTGGCGACAGCGGCACCTCACATCGGGACCGTCGCCGATCCTCGTTCGGGGAAGTACTGATTCGTCCACGGTCAGGCAGGCTTGGAGCTCCGCATGGACGGCCCAGAACGCGGCGATGAGGCTCTGAATCCGTACTTCTCGCGTCAGGGTTCAGCGTGTCCTCCGATGCCCTGAATCCCCGAACGGGCGAAGGTAATGACATGAGGACGTTTGCACCCACTCTGTGCGTCGCGGACGTGATGACGAGGGATCCCGTCTTCGCTCAGCCCGATACGGAAGTCGTCGCCGCGGCAAAGATCATGCGCGACAGGGGAATCGGTTCGCTGCCCGTATGTGACGGTCGCCGGCTGGTCGGAATCGTGACCGACCGCGACATCGTGACGCGCCACGTCGCGGAGGAGCGCGGCCTGACCCAGACCGTCGGCAAGATCTTGACGCCCCTGCCGTACTGGGTCCGCCCAACGGATTCGCTTGCGTGGGCGGAAGACCTCATGCGGCAGCAGCGGCTTCGGCGGTTGCCCGTCTGTGAGGACGGCGACCTCGTCGGGATCATCAGCGAGACGGACCTCTGGGGCCGCCGCCCCACCTGATCGATCCGCGCGGCGTAGGAGCCGTGAGAC
>CAYTCZ010000177.1:4103-5331 GCA_964436315.1 uncultured Gaiellales bacterium
GCGATCTCGCCCGGGCGATCGAGGTCGACGGTCGACGCGGACCGTCGGAGAACGACAGGTGTGAAAATGGACGCGCAGGGTAGCGAGCGGAGAAGCCAACAAGATCAGTACTTCCCCACACATTGCTCAGGGGTCGGCCTGATGTTTCTACCTATCCCAAGCGTCACGCTGGTAGGGCAATGCGTCGCGTAGTGATACTTCGGCTGTCAAGACAGCAACCGGCAAGAAGAGGTCGGATGTTGGCGAGCTTCGTCGCCGGAGGCCTCGTCGGCGCCGGCCTCGCGTACGTCTTCGACCCCGACAGAGGGCGCTCACGAAGGCACGCAGCTCACGACCGCGCGGTCAGCCTGACTCACCAGACAGAGCGAGATACACGGCGCAAGGTTCACGTCGCCGCAGCTCAGGCACGTGGCCGTTCGCGAGGGCTCCTGCATCGGATGAAGCCCGGGCCGCGCGTTGAACTCGACGATGCTGAGCTGTCACACAAGGTCGAGAGCATTCTCTTCCGCGACCCGAAGATTCCGAAGGGGCAGATCAGTCTCAACGCGGAGAATGGCTGCGTCTTCCTGCGAGGCCAGGTCGAGAGTTCGGAGACGATTGCCTACGTCGAGGAGGCGACGAGGGAGATCCGGGGCGTCCGAGCAGTGGAGAACCTTCTCCATCCCCCGGGAACGCCGGCCCCGCATCCGAGTGGAGGCGCGCTGCTCACGAACGGGTCGTGATGCGTCTCGTGCGGGGTGTGCGAAGCGCGCGCAACACCGCACGTCGCCCGGCATCGATCACCAACAACAACGTGAGAGACCGAATACTCGTCGGGTACGCCGCGCTGATGCGCGCGGGAACGAAGGCTGCCGATCGAGGTCCGGTTCGCGGTCTACTTCACGTCACCGAATGCGCGTCGAGGACATCAATGACCTGGATGCGCCCGTGGGATCCGAGCTCGCTTCTCGGGGCTCAGAATTGCAAAGTGCCAATCCCTGTCCGGGACCGGAAGCGGTGTTAGCCGCTCCTTCACTTCCTCGAGAACACGATCGGCTTCGTCGTCGTCTTCGAGATCGACTGTGATGACAATCTCGTAGTAGCGCATGTCTCCTCCCTTGCGGAGCTACTCAAATTCTCTCGGCGCGCGCGCCGGACCACATCGGTGGTTCCCCGGATGGGAGTACGGCTAGATGCTGAGAAGGAAATGGCTTGCGCCACGATCGGGGCCTGGTGTCGCAACGTGGTC
>CAYTCZ010000177.1:5431-6491 GCA_964436315.1 uncultured Gaiellales bacterium
CGGATGCGCACTTAGCCGTATGACGAACAGCGAATTCTCGGATGCCTCTTCACCGACTGCTTGAGACGCTTGAGGCGTGCTCCGAGGGAGGTGATGAGCATGACGGAACTGAAGGAACGACCGGGGGTCTACGAGACCGAGACCCGCGAGGATGGTTTCTTCCGGACGGCCGCGATCCGGCGACTGAAGAAGCAGCGCGAGTTCAGGAGCCACCTGTTCGTCTACCTCGTCGTCAACGCTGCTCTCTGGACGATCTGGGCCGTGGACGGCGCAGTCAACGACTTTGACTGGCCCTGGCCCGCGATCGCAACCTTTTTCTGGGGTCTCTTCATCCTCGGCGATGCATACGACAGTTTCTGGAAGAAGCCGATCAGCGAGCAGGAAATCGAGCGTGAGGCTGCGCGGTTGAAGGGCTATGTCGTGGAGCCGGACGAAGACGACTGGCCCTGCTAGGTGCCTCTGAAGGGTCCGCCCGATCAGCAGGACAGCCCTGCGCCGCCGCGGGGTCGTTCTGGCGACGAGTATGGCCTGATCGTTCCCCTGCTCTCCTGGCAAAGCCCTTCCCGTCAACGAACACAACTTGCTCTCGCCATCATCGGTTCGGCGATTCTCGCCAGTCTCGTCGTCGCCTGCGGCGGCGGAGGTGAGACCGAAGCCTTTGAGCCACAGTCGATTGACCGGAGCGCGACGACGCCGATTGTCATCTCTGCCGATCAGCCGATCGTGATCGGGGTGTCCTCTGCACTGACCGGTCCGGTCGGCCCGCGGGGGGCCGAGTATCTCGATGCGGCGGTGCTCGGCGTCAACCGATGGAAGGCAGCCAACGGGGATCAGATCGCTGGACACGAAATCGTGGTTCAGGCGGAGGATGACGGTTGCACCGAGGTGGACATCACGGCCGGAGCGGCGGAGCGCCTCCTGGGTCGTCCGGGTCTCGTGGGAGTACTCGGTCCGCAGTGCAGCGCCGGAGCCGAGGCGGTGATCCCCATATATCGGGAGGCCGGCACGGTTGCCATCTCCGGATCGGCGACGACGAGCCTCCTCACCCTGGAGCAACCGG
>CAYTCZ010000178.1:0-2530 GCA_964436315.1 uncultured Gaiellales bacterium
GCCCCTCGGCGATCACCCAGGTCGCGCCCTGTCCGGCTGCGACCGCGCTCGGCGAGCCACCGACCTCGATCGTCGCGACCAGACCGGGCTCGGGCTCCTCCGTCGGGACGCCAAGCTGGGCGGCCGCGGTCGGAGAGGCAGCAGCGCTCGTCTCGGGCGGGGCAGCCGGCGGCGGAGGAGGTAGGCGATCGTCTGAACCGCGGACGACGAGCAGCAGCAGGATGGCAAGGGTAACGAGGCCAGCGACTGCGCCGCCGATCGCGGCGGCCAGTTGTTCGCGCGAGCCCATCGTCTCCTCCCAGGATAGGGACGGGGAGGCCGGGCCACGCCACCTGACCGTTGAGTGGGAGCGAGATCTTCGGCAGCGTAAGCACGTCGTCCGACCTGGTCACTCTCGCTAGCCTCGAAACGATGCCCGAGAACAAGGCACCGTCGAACCTGTCCCTGGGAACGCTCCTACCCGCCTGCCTCGCCTCGGTGGCAGCGACCTTTTTGCTCGCCCGGGTCGGGCTGGCCGGGACGCTGCTCGGTGCGGCGCTGATCCCGCTTATCTGGGCCGTCGTCAAAGACCTCGCCCGTCCGCCTGTCGAACGTCTCGCCGAAGCAGGGCGGCTCCGCCCACACCGGTCTCACGCCGAGTCTTCCCAGGCTGATCTGACACGGCGCCGGGAGATCAGCTGGGCCTCGCGGCTGAGCTTTCTCTCCTGGCGGCGAGTCGTACTCACGGGCGCGGCAGCCTTCGCAATCACGATCGCCGTCTTTACGATCCCCGAGCTGATCCTCGGAGAGTCGGTGACCGACGATCGGCGCACGACCTTCTTCACGCCAACCCAGTCGAAGACGTCCGATCAAGACGAGCGGGTGCCTCCCGAGCCCGCACCCATGGAGACTGGCGAGGAAGGGGAAACACCGACCGAAACAGAGGCCCCAGGAGAGACGGACGCGCCGGCGGAGACAGAGGCTCCGGCCGAGCCCGGCCAAGAACCTGCCTCTCCTGAGGTCGAGGAGAGTCCGCAGCAAAGCCAGGAACCGCCCGCCCCTTAGCGTTACCTCCCCGCCCCTTCGAGGCGGACGTTCTCCCCGCTCGTCAGCCGCCCATGGCTCTCCTGTAAGGAGTTCGTGAAGATTGGCCGGCACGCGCACGCCCCTGTTCTCGAAATGAGTCTTGCGGCGACGCAGCATGGTTGAGCAATCTGCGCACAATCGGGCTGGCTACCCGGCGATGCGCGGTTGTGCGGGCACGCGACATGCGGCCCTGGAGTCGAGCGCCGTGCCCCTGTTACGGTCGGGTATCCGACCGCGAAAGCGAGAAGGAAGGATCGGAGCCAAGATGACCCCGACAAAGACGTCCGCCGACTCGGTGCGGAGCACCGTTGCGAGCTCAAAGCAGCTCTCCGAGGAGACAACGGGGTAAGGCTTCGTGCGATCGAGCACCTCCGCCAGTACGCACCCCGCGTCGCCGCCGTGCCCGGCGTAGTCTTCCTGCTCGGCCTGCTCGTCGCGGTCGGTGCAAGTCCTGCGCTCGCCAATCCCGGCGACCCGGAAACTGGCGAGAGCAGCGACGGGACAGCAGGCGCAGCGGTGCCGGACCCCCGCGTTCCACGAGTCATCGCAGAGGGCGTGACCATTGCGGGAGTTCCGGTGGGCGGGATGACGGCGGACGAGGCGACAGCCGCCGTTTTCGCGGCCTTCAACGAGCCGGTCGTCATCAAGCGCAAGAAGAGCCTCGTCAAGGCAACGCCGGAGCGGCTTGGCGCCCGGGCGTACGTCCCGGGTGCCGTGCGACGGGCGATCGTCGCAGGCCCCGGTGAAGCGGTGCAGATGGTCGTTTCCGTCAAGGGTGATCTCGTCCGCAGCTACGTAGCGAAACTCGCCAAGCGCTTCTCACGCAAGGCGAAGAACTCGCGGCTTCGCATGAAAGGGGCTGTCCCGGTGATCACGAAGTCGAAGCGGGGTGTAAAGGTCGACCGGAGGGCCACCACGGCGGCGATCGTACAGGCACTCAAGCAGAACCTCCGCGAGTTGATCCGGCTCCCCGTCCAGATCGTCGAACCGTCGCTGACAAGGAAGAGTTTCGGCCACATGATCGTGATCCAGCGCGGAGCCAAGAAGCTGAGCCTCTACAAGGGAGCCCGACGCGGAGCCAAGCTGAGGCGGACGTTCCCGGTGGCCACCGGGCTTCCAGCGCATCCCACTCCGCTCGGTCGTTTCACCGTCGGGACGAAGTGGGCGAACCCGTGGTGGTACCCGCCGGATTCCGACTGGGCACGCGGGCTCCAGCCCGTCCCGCCGGGACCGGGCAACCCACTTGGGACGCGCTGGATGGGCCTCGCCGGGACCCTGGTCGGCATTCACGGGACGCCGGATGCCGCCTCAGTCGGCTACTCCGCCTCCCACGGCTGCATTCGCATGTACGTTCCCGCCGCTGAGTGGCTCTTCAGCCAGATCAGCATCGGAACGCCGGTTATCATCGTTCGCTCGTAGGCCTCAGCCGGTGAGCCTTCCTCAGACGGAAAACCGCACCCCAAAA
>CAYTCZ010000178.1:2630-6453 GCA_964436315.1 uncultured Gaiellales bacterium
GGGATCGCGCTCGCACAACGGATTTTCGACTCTGGCATTCGACAGGCCGGTGAGACAGAGCGGCCTCAGTCCTGACCAAGCGCCGATTTGTCCGGCGCGGAGCTCGCCAGTTCCCGGAATTGAAGAAGGCAGATTCGAATGAAGTAGGCCGCCCATACCGCAATCCCGACGAGCTTGAAGCCATCCTCCACGAGGTGCCGACCGAGGAAGTCGTCGGCGATGAAGGTCAGCCGGAAATCGCTCTCTTCGTAGACGGCGTCGACGGCGAGAGAACCGGCGAAGAACACGAAGGCTGCGCCCAGAAGCAGGAAGTCAGTGCGCAGAATCGTGCGGGCGAACGCTGCGAGAAAGAGTCCGATCACCAGGCTGTAGCCGAGGATGACGGCGTTCTGCGGGATGTGCAGCTCTTTTGGGAAGACAATTTCGTGGAGCAGGAAGAGATCGTCGAGCGCGAGGTACGCAGTCACAGATCCGGCAAAAAGCAGAAATGAGCTCCATTCGCTCCTACCCTGAAACCAGCGGAGGACAATCGCGCTGAACAAACAGACGGCGGCCGTGGAACTCAACAGGAGGACACCGAGGCTCGAGTAGAGCCCGGCGTAGACTGGCGCATCGAGAGACTCGACAACGTCCCGCGTCAGGAGCGAGATCGGCGTATCTGTGTAGAGATTGACCAGAACGAGCGCGCAAAGCGCGACTCCTGCCGCGACGCAAACGTATGCAAGGACGGGCAGTACGGGCCTCAGTTGTCGGCCAAGGGCCGGTCTGATCGTGGTGTCAGCGCGTGGGCGGGACGTCATGGCGTTGTCGTCGCTCCTTTTGCTCCGCTCTAACGAGGTCGCGAGGGGCGGCGAAGAACGAGCAGCTCAGCGTTCATCTCGACGATGGGCGAAACCCTTTGTGGCCCGATGCTGGGAAGGGGGCCCTTCCTAGCTCATGTCGGCCTAGACCTGGGTTGGCTTGAGGGCGCGACGACGACGTGTTCCTCATCCCGCCTGCTCCCGATCACGTCTTGCCGATGTCGTCGCGAGCTCGTCAGACGATGGACGCTAGTCTGCTGCCGACAGACTCGCGCATACCCGGTATGTGGGACTCTTCATTCGGCTGCTCCAGTAGACCAGTCTCGACCGCAATGGCTTGTGCGAGGCTACGTCGTTCCGCATGAGCTCGAGCGAGGCAACCGAGACAGCAGTTCCGCCCGATCACGACGAAATCGAGTGGTACGGCCGCGATCCCGCCGACGTTACGCGAGCCTTCGAGACCGACCTCGAGAATGGACTGACGACGGCCGAAGCCACGTCGCGGCTCGAGCGGTCCGGGCGAAACGAACTCCCGAAGGAGCAGCCTCCGAGCCGGTGGCAGATTGCGTGGGCACAGTTCGTCGATCCGATGAACATCATGCTCGCCGTCGTCGCGGTGGCGAGCATCGTCATCGGCGAGGTTTCAACGGGCATTTTCGTCGGGCTGCTCGTGCTCCTCAATGTCATCCTCGGCGCCAACCAGGAGCTCAAAGCGCGCGCCAGCGTCGAGGCTCTGGAGGAGCTGCAAGTCCCCAACGCACGCGTGATGCGCGACGGGAGCGTGGCCAACATCGCCGCCGTCGAGCTCGTTCCGGGGGACCTCGTGATGGTCGAGGCGGGCGATCTCGTGCCGGCCGACGGTCGGATTGCCGTCTCGGCGACGCTTGAAACGCAGGAGGCTGCGCTCACGGGGGAAAGCGCCCCTGTTGCCAAGGACGCAGCGACTCTGCCCGCGGGAGACGTTGCGCTCGGCGATCGGACGAACATGCTGTTCCAGAACACATCGGTGACGCGTGGGACGGCTACGCTCGTCGTGACGGCGACCGGCAGCTCCACGGAGATGGGCAAGATCGCCGGCCTGCTGCAGGGCGTCGGCGTTAGCCGCTCGCCGCTCCAGCGAGAACTTGCCGGGCTCACCAAGTGGCTTGGACTCGTAGCGTGGGCCGCGGTCGCCATCATCTTTGTCGTCGGTCTGATCCGCGGCCTCGACGCTGACGAGCTGATCCTGCTGGGCGTGGCGACCGCGATCGCCGCGATTCCCACCGGCCTTCCGACGTTCGTTCAGGCAATGCTCTCGTCGGGTGCCCGGCGTCTGGCCGAGGCCAAGGCGGTGGTCAAGAGCCTTGGTGATGTCGAGACGCTGGGTGCGACGAGCGCGATCAACAGCGACAAGACCGGCACGCTCACGCTCAACCAGATGACCGCCACGTCGATGCTCACGGGAGGTCGCTGGTTCACCATCGAGGGGAGCGGCTACGAGAAACAGGGCGCGATTCTGCACGCCGCCGGGGAAGAGACTCCCGACTTCACGCCCCTCGCGTATGGGCTTTGTCTTTGCAGCGACGCGACGGTCGGCGACGATGGCACCGTTGTCGGCGACCCGACCGAGGCGGCGCTCGTTGTCCTTGCGGCAAAGGTCGGGGTCGATGCGGAATCCACGCGACGTAGCTTCCCCCGGCTTGCCGAGGTGCCGTTCGACTCTGCCTACAAATTCATGGCGACGTTCCACCTTGCACCGCAACAAGAGACCGAGCCTCTGTTCGAACTCGTGAAGGGCGCTCCCGACGTCGTCCTCGATCGATGCAGCAGTGCGCTCTGGCACGGCGAGAAGGTCCCGATCGAGCAGGTTCGACAGGAGATCGTGGCTAACAACCGCGAGTTGTCGGAGCGCGGGCTGCGCGTCTTGTCGTTCGCGATCCGTCGCTTTGAGGAGAGTGATCTCGAGGCGATCACGTCGGATCCGATGGGGCACGTCGACGACCTTGTCTTCGTCTCGCTGGTCGGGATCATCGATCCGCTGCGCCCCGAGGCAAAGGACGCAGTGGCCAGCGCGTTGCACGCCGGCATCGATGTACGGATGATCACCGGCGACCACGCCGTGACTGCGAAGGCGATCGGGGACGATCTCGGACTCGGGACGGGAGTGATCACCGGCCCGGAGCTCGAGAAACTCTCGGACGATCAACTGACCGAGCGCGTTCCAGCGCTGCACGTCTTTGGTCGCGTGACGCCAGAGCACAAGCTCCGGCTCGTCTCGGCTATGCAAGAGGATGGGCTCATCGTCGCGATGACCGGCGACGCAGTGAACGATGCAGCGGCGCTGAAGAAGGCCGACATCGGCGTTGCAATGGGCAGCGGGAGCGAGGTCACGAAGCAGGCGGCGAAGATGATTCTGACCGACGACAACTTCGCGACACTCGTCCACGCCGTCGAGCTTGGCCGGGATCTCTACGGCCGCGTTACGGGGTATATCCGCTATCAGCTTTCGGGGCTGTTCGGTGTCCTGCTCCTGATGGTCGCGGCAACGGTTTTCAACATCAACAGCGGTATCGCCCTGACGCCAGCGATGCTCCTGTTCATCAACTTCCTGATCGCCGTTTTTCCTGTCATTGCCATCATCAAAGACGAGCCGGATCCTGCCGCGATGGATCGACCACCGCGCGATCCGGCGCTCCCTATCTTCAACAAGTACACGGGGCCGCGGTGGCTTGCGACGGGTGCGGTATTGGCTTTGGCCTCGATCATTCCACTCGTCTGGGGGCCGGACGAGCCAGCGACGGACGCGCCGTCGGTCTCGATGACGATGGCGTTCGCCGTCGCGGCGCTCGGCACGCTTGCGCTCGGGCTGACCTTGCGGCGGGATCCGGATCCGTCCTGGAGAGGGCCGCTCTTTCCGTACGTTGGCTGGCTTTCGATTGGCGTGGTTCTCACGTGGTTCGCAGTCGAGTTGCCGCTCTTTCAGCGGTGGCTCGCGACCGAGAGTCTCTCGCGGCTTGAATGGATTGCGGTCATCGGGCTCGCAC
>CAYTCZ010000179.1:0-6418 GCA_964436315.1 uncultured Gaiellales bacterium
CGCGGAGCCTAGCGTCGGCGTCGTTCCCTTCCCAATCAGACCGACGACGCTCGACGAGCAGAACGGCTTGCGGCGGCACCACAGCGTCAGGAGGGCAAATGGAACCTTCACAGCCCGCAAGAGGCCCGAGTCTGCTTTTGTATCCGACCACATGTTGACCAACTACATGCCGACGACCGTGCCGGACGGCTTTGAATCGACCCGTTCTCCTCGAGCTCGTCGCATCCGCGATCTGAAGCTTTCGCCCGAACGCGACAACTCGTTCCCTGCGTCTGAGTTGCAATGAGCTCCAGCCCACGAGAGCTCGACGCGAGCGCGAGCGCCACCTACGGCGAGAGCGTCGGCTGGCGGCCAGAGCGGCCTCGCTGGACGCCAGGCCGATTCTTGATTTCCTGGCTCGTCGTGGCGCTGTCAGTGCTCGTCGCAGGTCTGGTCGTGCCCGGGTTCAGCATCGACTCATTGCTCGGAGCACTTGCCGTCGCGCTCGTGATCTCGCTCCTGAACGCTCTCGTGCCGCCGGTGATCGCTTCAGCCCGACTGCCGCTGCCGATCGTCTCGGGCTTTCTGCTGATGCTCTTCGCGAACGCGTACCTACTCTTGCTCGCCGAGGAGATCAGCCAGGGCGCCCAGGAAGTTCGCTCCTTCTGGGCCGCGTTCGCGGCGTCGTTCGTGATGTCGGCAACGATGGTCGTTCTGGAGGTGATCTTCGGAACGAACGACGACGCGACCTTCGACGCGAAGGTGATCCGGCGGGTGGCGCACCGTCAGGGCGGTGTCGAGACGACCGACGTGCCCGGGCTGATCATTCTCGAGATCGACGGGCTCTCCCACTCGGTCCTCCAACGGGCGATGCGGGACGGGCACGCACCCGTCATGGCCTCCTGGCTCGCGGACAAGTCGCATCGACTTGCAGAATGGGAGACCGACCTCTCCTCACAGACCGGCGCGAGCCAGGCGGGCATCCTCCTCGGCGCCAACGGGAACATTCCTGCCTTTCGCTGGGTGGAGAAGGAGACCGGCCGCATGGTGGCCTGCTCGGCACCGGCCGATTGTGCGGAGATCGAGCGCGAACGAGCAACAGGTCGTGGCCTCCTCACGAACGGCGGCGCGAGCCGGGGCAACCTCCTCTCCGGCGAAGCCGACGAGGTGATCCTCACCGTCAGCCGGATGGCGGCGGAGTTTCGCGCCAACCCGGGTTACCGCGCCTTCTTCTCGGTCGGCCACAACGTGACGCGGACGCTCGTCCTCTTCTTCTGGGAGGTCGTGCTCGAGTGGAGCGCGGCGATTCGGGCGAGGCGACGCAACGTGCGCCCGCGCGGGCACCGCGGCGGTCTCTATCCCTTCATGCGCGCCGCGATGTGCGTCGTCCTCCGCGACCTGATCGTCTTCGGAGTGCTCGCCGACATGATGCGCGGCAAGCCGGCCGTCTACGCGACCTTCTCGAGCTACGACGAGGTGGCTCACCACTCTGGCCTCGAGCGGGCCGACACCCTGGAGGCCCTGCGCAAAGTCGATCAGGCCTTCGGGCGGATTGCCCAGGCGCGCCGGTTCGCCCCCCGCCCCTACGAGATCATTGTCCTCTCCGACCACGGCCAAACCCAGGGAGCGACCTTCAAGCAGCGCAACGGCTACTCCCTAGAGGAGCTCGTGCACCGCTCGCTGGAGACAGGACCGAGCGTCGTCGGTGGGGGCAGTGGCGACGAGACCAACTCGATGGTCGGGCGGGCAATCGACGAAGCCACCGGTCGCAGCGCCCGCAAGGCGGCCCGAGAGAGGGAACGAGAGCAGAAGCTCCCGACTGACTCTGTCGCCGTCCTCGGATCGGGCAATCTCGGCCTCATCTACCTGCTCGAGGAGAACCGACGTCTTACCAAGGAGGAGATCGACGAGCGCCATCCCCGACTCCTGCAGACGTTGCGCGCACATCCGCATATCGGCTGGCTGCTCGTACGCTCGGCGACAGACGGCCCGCTCGCGCTGGGGCCCAGCGGCGTGCACTACCTCGCTGACGGCCGCGTCGAGGGCGACGATCCGCTCGCGCTCTTCTCGGCGAGCGCCCCCAAGCATCTCCTACGCACGGACGGATACAAAAACGTCGCCGACATCACGGTCGGCAGCTTCTACGACCCGATGCTGGACGAGGGCTGTGCGTTCGAAGAACTGATCTCGTTCCACGGTGGCCTCGGTGGCCCGCAGACGCGGCCGTTTCTCCTTCACCCGGCCGAACTTCCGCTCCCGCCGAAGCAGATCATCGGGGCCGAGGCGGTGCACGGGTTGCTGCGAAGCTGGCGGGCAACACTCCAAGGAGACTCAGCCGTCGCGCTGCCTCCCTCAGATGCCGACCTGGCCGCGCTCGAGGCCGAGTCCCCACCAGCACGAAGACCGCGCAGCATCACGGTCATCGCCATCCTCGCGGTCCTGCAGGCGCTCGCAGTCCTCGCTCTCGGCGTTGGTCTCATCGCGGTCGGCGACGATCCCTCGGTCCTCGCCGAGTTCGACGGCAGCAGCAGCCTGCGCATCGCCTCCGGCACCGTGCTGATCGTCCTCAGCTTCGCCCTGCTCCTTGTCGCCGGCTTCCTGTGGCGCGGCGCCGTCTGGGCACGCCTGGTGATCGCGGGTATCGAGCTCATCAACATCGGCACCGGCGTCCAGCAGACGCTCAACCAGCCCGGCACGGCCTTCTGGAGCGCTCTCTGGCAAATCGGGGTCGGGCTTCTCGTCTTGGCCCTGCTCTACAGCAGCCGGAGCGACGCGTTCTTCAGACGCGCTCGCCCCGGGTGAGGCCGGATCGCCGGTCAGTCGTCCGCGGCGGGGCGATGTCTGCCTGTGCTGGTCGGGTTCGGGGTCTCTGCTTGACCCGCTCCATCGTGCGCACCTTTGAGCGGAGAGGGAAGATGGGGTGCGCCACCGACGAGGTCTTGGAACCGGCGCTCGAAGCGAACTGGCCAGCCGACCCGGTAGCGCTCTTTGGCCTTCGCCAGCTTCTTCTCACCCTTCCGGAAGGCCCAGCGCACGTACCAGGGCCTTCCCGCGTTGCTTCGGTAGAACCATCGCGCCCAGGGGGAGGTCGGCTTGGCCAGCCGGATGGCTCCGATCGTGCCGATCAGCGGCACGAAGACGCTCACCACCCCGAAGAGGAGCTTCCCCTTGAGCAGGGTCAGGAACACCCAGAAGACGTGGAAGGCGATGGCGATCGAGAAGAGCGCAGTCGAGTCGGTTTCGTCCCGCTCGCTGACACCGATCGGACTGGCTCCGACCAGGATGAGGCCGCCGACGAGGACGGCGATGATCGTGGCGTCGATCGAGCTGCGTCCTTCCTCCGACCAGTAGACATCGTCGAGGTAGAACCAAAGGGCGAACTCATCCAGCGTCAGTGCCGCGCCGACGCCGAAGCAGATCGCGAGCACACCGGTCGCGATCCGCCCGGGCTGGAGGGCGAACATGACGAGACCAGCGCCCAACATCAGGAAGATTCCGACGACGAGGTGGTGGACATGCACGCCGCCGGTGCTTGCGCTTCCGAGGCCGTGGATGCGGGCGAGGCGGGTGTAGAGGCGGGTGAGAGCGAAGGCGATCAGGAAAGCAACGAGGAGCAGAAACAGCGGTTCCTTCCCCGCGTCGAAGATCTGCTCCTCATACCCCGGGACAGCGTCAAGAATCCCCATTGCTAAATCTCCTCATATATGAGCGCCGCGGCGACTGCGATCACATGGATCGTTAGCAAACTGGGCGTGATCGAGGAACCGTTGATAATCGAACGCGCATTCACCGGTTGAAGCCAGCGCAAGCTCGTACGGGGAGCAAAGGATTCGTCTCGCGCCGATCAACATCATGACGAAGGCCATACAGAACGGGTCCATCCCAGCGCAGGAGGTGCCGCACCCGCAGACAGATCGGGCGGCACTCCACTGACGCGGCAAGGCTGATGAATGACGGGAACTCAGGATCGATCGGCGATCTCGAAACCCGCGTCGATGATCCGAACCGTCGAGGGGAAGTCGCGCGTTTGGATGAAGTTCAGCATGCCTTCTCGAAACGTGCCCTCTCCCACCTCGACCGGCATGAGATCGGAGCCGTCAAAGCCAATGAGAGACGCCTCCGCGATGAGCTGCGCAACTCGCCGGTCAAACGAGTCGGTGTAGGTCGCGGGGTCGAAATCGCGGTGCGGAGAGATGTAGCCACCCTGGGCTGCCCAGGGCTCGCCCGACTCTGGCGAGGCCAGGTACTCGAGCAGCATTATGACCTCCTCCCGCTCGTCGAACGCGGCGGCCGTATCGCCTCCAACGAGTGCGGCGTTGCCGACGTCCGCGTCGAGGATCGGCAGCGGGAAAAAGTCAATATCGCCGTCCGGACCGATCGTGGTTCCTGCCGGCAGCGAACTCCTCCAGAAGCTCGGAACATGGTTCAGAAAACACCCCGGGGGATCCGTAAAGAGTGGCTCACCGGCGCGGTTCCACAGAGTCCCGAGAATCCCGCGCCGACCGTTGAACGTCTGACCCGGAGCCAGCGTCGCCTGTTCGAACAGCGAAAACGCCTCTTCAATGCGAGGATCATCGAAGGGGATCTCGCCTTGAACCCAGCCGGCGTATACCTCACGGCCGACGCTATGCAGGACGATATCCTCGATCCAATCGGTCGCCGGCCAGCCGCTCTCGCCGCCGAGCGCTCGGACACCGAAGCACCAGGGTCGGACCCCGTGCGCCCTCATCGTTTCAGTAAGCATGGAGAGTTCTTCCCAGGTCTCCGGAATCGCGTAGCCGAACTCCTCGAAGAGCGCAGGGCTGTACCAGACCAGGCTCTTCATATTGGCGGCAACGAAGACACCGAAGAGCTCGCCGTCGACCTCGCCAAGTTGGCGCACGCCCGGAGCGTAGTTCTCGTCGACGACGGCGGCAACGTCAGCAGAGAGGGGAACGAGATCGCCTGCCCGAGCGAGTTCCTCGATTAGAGCCGGTTGGGGAAAGAGGGCAATATCAGGAGGATCTCCCTCGCTCACCCGGCCCCTGAGATCGTCCACGAAGTTGTCGCTCCCGGTTAGACGGACGGTGATTCCGGTCTGCTCCTCGAAGACGTCGAGCGACGCCCTGAGGCCGGCCGGCGCACCAACGGCGAAAACGGTCACCTCCTCCCCGCCCTCACTCGTCGACTCAGCGTTCCCGCAACCCACCACGACAAAAGCGAATGTCGCGAGCGCTACCGCGAAGGCCAACGGGAGCTTCCGTCGGAGCTCAGCTTCTGGTCTGCGCCGCATCCTCGAATTCCGATCGGTGCTTGACGCTCACGTCGACCTCTGCGAGCCCCTCGCGGTCGGCGATTAGTTCGGCGAGGCGCCACGCAGGCACCGGATCCGTCGGAGAGGCAACGGTGATATCGACCGTTCCGCGGCTCCCGTCACGGTTGGTCTCGACCGCCACGATCTCTGCCTCCGGATCCCAGAGAGGCACCGCATCGACGACCGCCCGCTCGAACCGCTCGTCCTCAACGACTTGACGTGTGTGTAGAGCGAGCGGAACGGAGACGGCGACGCCCGCCGCGAGGGTGATCGCGAGCCCAACTCGAACCCGGTGCTTCGAGAATCCAACGACATCTCGGTCGACGAAACCAGTGGCGAGGAAGACAGCGGCTGCCGACAGGATGATCGCAACCAAGTTGGTCGAGAAGAGGAGGAGCGCGCCCTCGGCGTCGCTCGTGGCGCCAAGTTGAAGCGAGATCCCCGCAGTTGCGAGGGGCGGGACAAGGGCCACCGCGATGGCGACACCCGGTAGCGCGGACGCCGCCCCGCGGTCGGTGAGGATGTAGGCGGCGGCGGCTCCGGCCGCGATGGCAATGCCGAGGTCCAGGAGGCCCGGTGAGGTTCGGGCAAGAAGTTGATCGGTCAGTTCGTCCGCGGTGACCGGACCGGCCCCAACCAGCGAGACCAACCAGGCTACGCCGATCGCCGCCAGGGTCCCGCCGAGGATGATTGATACCGATTCGGCGAGCCGCGCAGCCTGCCCGCTGACCAGCGCGGCGGCGGCGGCGAGGATCGGGGTCATGAGCGGCGCAACGAGCATCGCGCCGATGACGACGGCCGCCGAATTCGAGAGGAGGCCGAAGGCCGCGATCATCGACGAGAGAACGATGAGAACGGTGAAACGCTTCAGATATGGGAAGCGCCGATCGTGCTCGAAGAAGAGGTCCTCGAGAACTCGGTGCCTCTCCTCGACCGTCCATCTCCGCCGCGGGCGCCGCGCGCCGAAAAGGTCGCCGAGCGGGGTAAGACTGCGTCGCCTTCGCTCGCCTGCTTCTGACTCGGTAGACGCTTCCGACTCGCCCTCAGCGGGAAGGCCTTCGTCCTTGCGTTTGGATGCATCCATATGGAGACCACCTGTGATGTACGGGAAACGTCGAGTAGGTCCTCCGACGTTCGTTCGTCGGA
>CAYTCZ010000180.1:0-6402 GCA_964436315.1 uncultured Gaiellales bacterium
CTTAGAGGGAAAATGCGCACGTGTGTGACACGGGATGTGTCAGCTCTGTGACGGAAATGGAGACAACGCAGGAGGAGCAGCTGGGCGGCGAGGCCGAGGCCACCCGCGATCCCGGTGAGAACCCACTGCTCGAGGGGCTGCGCTCACGGCGGACACCTGAGTCATCAATCCTGACCATCTTCGGAGCGTCCGGCGATCTCACCAAACGCAAGCTCATGCCTGCCGTCTATGCCCTGGCATTCCATCGCCTGCTGCCCGAGCGATTCGCCGTCGTCGGGTCAGCCCGCTCGGAGATGACCGACGACGAGTTTCGCAATCGCATGCAGGAGGCAGTTGTTCAGAACGCCCGTGAGCCCTACTCGCAAGAAATCTGGGATTCACTTGCGGCCAACATGCGCTACGCGCCCACCGACTACGGCAGCGATCTCGCGAGACAGCCCCTTCTCGAGGTTCTCGACGAACTCGATCAGGAACTCGCGACGCACGGGAATCGAGTCTTCTACTTTGCCGTCCCGCCCACCGTGATCAGCGCGCTCGTCCGTCAGCTTGGCGCTCATCGGAGCGACGGCGGCTGGAATCGACTCATCATCGAGAAGCCCTTCGGCCGCGATCTCGAGAGCGCGCGAAGCGTGAACGGGCTTCTCGCAGAGCACTTCGACGAGAGCGAGATCTATCGGATCGATCACTACCTCGGGAAAGAGACCGTGCAGAACATGGCGGTCCTGCGGTTCGCCAACGGCATCTTCGAGCCGATCTGGAACCGCCAGTTCGTTGACCACGTTCAGATCACGGTCGCGGAGTCGATCGGCATCGAGGACCGGGCCACGTTCTACGAGGAGGCCGGGGCGATCCGCGACATCGTCCAGAACCATCTGCTCCAGCTCCTCGCTCTAACGGCGATGGAACCACCCGCCGAGTTCAGTGCCGACGCGATGAGAAACGAGAAGGTCAAAGTCCTGCGCTCGATCGCGTCACCCGCCCCACAGGACGTTGTCCGGGGGCAGTACGGCCCGGGGTACGTCGAAGGTCTCGAGGTTCCCGGGTACCGAGAAGAGGCCGGCGTCGCCTCGGATTCGCTTACCGATACGTACGTCGCCGCCAAGCTTCTGGTCGACAACTGGCGCTGGGCCGACACCCCGTTCTACGTGCGCGCGGGAAAGCGACTCGCTCGCCGCGAGACCACCATCGCGATTCAGTTCAAGCATGTACCGACACCGCTCTTCGAGGTTCACGCGACTCAGGGGTTGCGCCCGAACGTCCTTCTGCTGCATATCCAGCCCGGCGAAGGCGTCTCGCTCGCGATCGGAGCCAAGGTTCCCGGGCAGGGCCTCACAATTCGGACTGTGCACATGGATTTTCTGTACGGCGGAGCGTTTCGCACCGACTTACCCGAGGCCTACGAGCGGTTGATTCTGGATGGTCTGCTCGGCGACCTCACTCTCTTCATGCGCAGCGACGAGATCGAAGAACAGTGGGCCATCGTCGATGCCATCGTCGCCCCCTGGAAGCGAGACGTGCCCGTCTTTCCGAACTACGCGGCGGGCACCTGGGGCCCGGCGGTCTCCGACGAGCTGCTCCACCGCGACCAACGGTCATGGCGTCGACACTGATGGAAGACGTCTCTCTCGGGGACGTCCTTGCCGAGCTTGCGCGGCGGCGAGACGATCTCACCGAGAGCGGGCAGTCTCCGAGCCTTCGGACAAGTTCCTTGACTCATATCGCGTGGGTGCCCAAGAAGTGGGTATCGATCGCCCACGAAACGCTCGCGGGTCTTTCTGAGCGACACCCCGCACGCGGCATTCTGCTCGTGCCGAATCCCGACGCAGAGACCGACCAACTCGATGCCGAAGTCGAGGTCTTGTGCTTCCAAAACGCCGCGCACAAGCGCGACGTCTGCTCAGAAGTCGTCACCCTGTTCCTCAACGGATCTCGCGCCGACGCTCCCGGCAGCGTCGTGACCCCCCTTCTCATCTCCGATCTGCCGGTGTTCCTGCGTTGGCGCGGAGAAGTGCCCTTCTCCGACCAGCCCCTGGAACAGCTCATCGACCTGGCCGACCGGCTGATCGTCGACTCCGATGAATGGCGAGACGCCGCTGCGAGCTTCGGAAGCCTCGCACCGCTCTGCGAACGAATTGCCGTCTCCGACGTCGCGTGGAGCCGCACCGATCCGTGGCGTGAGGCGATCGCAGCCCTCTGGCCCTCAGTCTCCACCGCCTCCCGACTCCGGGTCGTCGGCCCGACTGCGCAGGCGCTGCTCCTCGCGAGATGGCTCGGTGAGCGACTCGGCCGAAACATCGAACTCGACCACGAGGTTGCCGACCGGATCTCTGCGGTCGTTCTCGACGGCCGGACGATCGAAGCGCGGGGCCGCGAGTATCGCTCTCAGTCCGAGCTTCTGAGCGAGCATCTCGACGAATTTGGTCGTGATCCGATCTACGAGGAGGCGATATGGAGCTTCTCACCGGCACGGATCTAACGACTCTGGGATCTGAGTGGATCGCCGACCGCGCAATGCGGGGCAGATCGTTCTCGGTCGCCCTTGCCGGAGGCTCAACGCCGCGGCGTGTCTACCAGAGGCTCGCCACCTTCGATCTCGACTGGGCGAACTGGCATGTCTGGTGGGGTGATGAACGTCAGGTTCCGCCGGAACATCCAGACTCGAACGAGCGGATGGCCCGCGAGACGCTGCTCGACCGGGTTCCGATCCCCGACTCGCAGATCCATCCGCTTCGGTCGCTCGACCTCGAGTTACCGGATCGTTTCGACCTGGTTCTGCTCGGAATCGGAAATGACGGCCACACGGCGTCGCTCTTCCCCGGAGACGCGGCGCTGGACGAGACGGAGCACACGATCGTCTCGGTTGAGCGCCCCGACCATCCTCGCCTGAGCCTCACGTTTCCCGTCCTGAACGGAGCGCGCTGCGCGGTATTCCTGGTTGCCGGAGAGGGCAAGCGAGAGATCCTCGGTCGGGTCCTCGCCGGAGACCCGGAGCTTCCCGCGGCTCGGATCGCAGCGGAGGAGACCGTGGTGCTTGCGGACGAGGCCGCGGCCTCGAGTTGAGCTCTGCAGCTCGGCCGAACCGTCTCGTCCTCGTCAGCTCTGTGCCATCACCGTCTCTGAGAACTCCACGAGCCGTTCGACGTACTCCGACGGATCTGTCGTCATGATCCGAATGATCAACTGGCCGACGCCGGCGGCTTGCCACTCGGCTACGTCGCTCGCAACGTCGTCTGCTGAGCCCGTGAACGTGCGCCGACTGCCGTCCGAGTGACTCCGGGGTGTCGAATCCCACTCGGTATTGATGGCCATGTCGATGTCGTGGGGGTCTCGTCCTGCTGCCTCGGCCTGCCGTCGGACCTCGTCTCGGGCAGCAACGAATCGCTCAAGTGTGTCGATTGGGTGCCGTGGGTTCGACGTGATCGGGTACCAGCCTTCGGCCAAGCGGCCGGTACGACGGAGCGCCGCCTTGCTCTCGCCGCCGATCCAGATCGGGATCGATGGCTTCTGAACAGGCTTCGGTTCGAACTTCACGTCTGCGAAACGAACGAACTCTCCCTCGAAGCGCGGGCTGTCGCTGGCCCAGAGCTCTCGAAATGCTGCAATGAATTCATCGCTCACGGTGCCACGGCGCTCGAACGATGCCGCGCCCGTTGCCTCGAATTCCTCCCGCATCCAGCCGACCCCGCAACCGACGGTCAGCCGTCCGCGCGAGAGCACGTCGATAGTCGCAAGCTGATTCGCCATCACGACCGGATTCCGGATCGGGAGAATCAGCACGGAGGTGAGCAAGCGAATCGACGTCGTGCGAGCCGCGAGAAACGCGAGCACCGCAAGGAGGTCCAGGGCCTCGCCCGTTTCGAGCCCGGGGAATTCACCGGACTCGTTGTACGGATAGCGCGAGTCGATCCCGCGTGGTACCACCGTGTGGTCGGAAACGGTGACGTAGCCGAACCCGAGCTCCTCACCTCGCGCCACGATGGTTGCCATCGTCTCCGGATCAGCTGCCGCTCCTCTGATCGGAGCGGGAAATCCGAACTCCATCCCTCGCCTCCTGCGTCGCTTGCCGTCAGGACACGCTATCGACCACAGCTCTTCTAGGCGTGGCGTGCGAGCACTACTCGCGGCGGCTGGACCCCGGGGTGGCGGGGGGAGTCTAGAGTCGGACGGCTCGGCGGACGACGACCCTGCGACCGTCGTCGCTCCGCAGCGTCATCACGACGACGATCTTGTTCCCGCGCTTCGCTGCCCGCCGGGCGGCACGATTCAGGCGGAGCTTCATCCTCTTCGCCCTCTCGGCGCGGACGTTGCGCTTCACGGTCATGAGGACGCGACCCTTGCGCTTGACCTTGATCGTCACGCGTGCAGCCATCGTCGAGCGAAGGCTCACTTTGAGGGTGGCGGGTGCGAGTGAGAGACCGAGATTGCTCGTGAAGGGCTCAACACCCGGTGCGATGGTGATGCAGAGCTCTGCCGTTTCCTGTCCTGCGTTCGCCAGGGTGTCCATGGCGATCGCGTAGATACAGTGGAAGCCGGGGTCGAGCCAGAGATCGGCTCGCGGTTTGACAGTTGCGATACCGGTGCCGTCTGCGAGAGCAGAGCCAAGGGCAATTCCGTCCTCGTAAATCGTGACGCGTGCGCCCGGCTCCGTCGCAACCTGGAAGCGCGGCCGCGGATTCGACGTGTAGTTGTCGCTGGCGCTCGCGCCGTCGTCATCGATCAGATCGGGAGTACCGGCGGATGCCGCTGTCGAGTCGACCGTGATTGTCGCGCTCGGCGAGTCCGCCGAGGTGTTACCCGCCGCGTCGGTGCCGCGGGCAAAAATCGTGTGCGATCCGTCGGCGAGCGGCGTCGAGACAAGGGCGAGCGCATTGTTGTCGACGGACGTTCCGCTGCCGATCGTTGCAGCTCCCTCGTGGAGCGTAACCGTCGCTCCGGTCTCCACAAGGACGTTGAAGCGCGGCGTCGACGTGAACGTCACGCTTGGATTGGAGCCAACGAAATCGTGCAGAGTCGGCTGCGTGAGCACGATTGGAGCGAGCGTGTCGACGGTGATTTTAAGAAGGCCCGAGACCTCACCGTCGGTGCAGTTCGTCGAGCCGTTTCGAGCCGTGACGTCCCAGCTGCCGTCGGTGAGAGTCGACGCAGTGAATGTTGCCGGGTTCGCGCTGGACGTTCCGTGGTCGACGCCGCCGCCCGAGCCGCCTGCGGCGACGATGCAGAGGCGAATCACCTCACCGAGAGGGTTTGCGACCGAAATATCCGGTGTCGTGTCGTTTGTAACGTTGTCCGTCGAGCTCGAGCCCGTGTCAGATCCCGCGACGAGATCAGGAGTGGCGGGGGGAGCAGCAAAGGCCTGTGCCGCGAAGACGAGCGCGAGAGTGCCCGTGCCGACACTCAGTAGGAGTCGGAAGCGACTGCGCATCAGCGAACCCTCCGCAGCTTGATCGAGGCGATGTCGAAGGTGCGCGGGATGACTTCCACCTCTGCAATCTCGCTCCAGCTCAGGCCGGCCGGGCCTGGCAGAGTTCGATCGAGCCCGCGGATTCGATAGAACCACTTGCCGGCCGGGAGATCGAGCTGGGCCATCGTCGCCGGCGTGACCACCTTGCCCGCCGTCTTCCACGGATAGCGCTTCTTGCTCCACTGAATCTCGTACGCCTGTGCTGAGGGAACTGGCTGCCATGCGACGACCGGGTCTCCGAAGACAGCCGGCTTGGCGGTCGTGGCTGCGATGAGCTTGCCTGCCGAGGACATACCGCTCACGAACGGGATGCCACTCCTGTTCTCGACCACTGGTTCGCTCGTCTTGCCGAACACCCCCACGTTGCCGGCTGCGCACTGATCTTGGCCGAAAGCGACGTCGTGCCACTCGACCTTCGCCTCGCCGCCCTCATCCTGGATGAGGAGAGGGACGACAGGGACGACCGTCCAGTAGTACCTGCCTGACGAGAAGTCGTTGTCCCAGAGGCTGTTTCTGCGCTCTGCGAAGGCCGAGTCGCTGCCCTCTTCGCCTTCGTTCGACACGACGCCAGTCGCGGTTACGCGGTCACCGCCGGCATCGAAGACATCGCCTTCTATTCCGTCACCAAGCCAGATGCCCGGAGCCTTGCCGAGCTCCTTCGAGCTTGCAGGTAGGTCGAGCGGAGGGCTCAGCCGAGGTGCGTATGCCGGGCTGCCGATGAGGTCGGACACGTGGACGCGGTTCACGCAGTCGGCGTCTGTGTAGACGTAGACGTGGTAGAGCGGGCAGGTGATGCCGAAGGCAGATGCGACCAAGGAACAGAGGCCGAGCTGCTCAGGAGGGCTGCTCAGCATGCCGCTCCATGTGAAACCTGGGAAGACCTCGTGAGGGCCCGCATCAGTCGCGCTCGAATTTGGCGAGCGCACGTCGCTGCTCTTCTT
>CAYTCZ010000181.1:0-6377 GCA_964436315.1 uncultured Gaiellales bacterium
GCCGCGTCAACGAACCTGCAGGCTGGTGCACAAGCTCCGCGCGAGCAGCTCTGTTACACGAACACCGGCGCCTTCGACGTTTTCTTCGCTGTGATCAGGAACCACAGCGCGACCGAGACTCCGCGTTTCGATCTGTTTGCGTGGGTCGACCTCCAGTATCAGACGCCTGATGGGAGCGTCGTCGAGCCTGCAACTTCGCCGAATGCCTGGTCAGTCGCGGCTCTGTGCTGGCAGGATCGAAGCCTCGAGATCTACAGCTCGCGCGGGCCGACGATCGATGGCCGTAACGGCGTCGACATCGCTGGCTACGACGCCGTCTCGTCTGGCGTCTATGGAACCTTTCTCGCCTGCGGCGTGACCGGTTTCTCGGGGACGTCTGCGGCCGCTCCACACGCTGCGGCCGCCGCCGCTCTCCTGTTTGCCGCGAATCCCGGCTTTGGCCCCGATCAGGTCGAGGCATATCTGGAAGCGCGCGCGGACGATCTCGGGCTTCCCGGCGCAGATCCCTCCTACGGCGCCGGTTCGCTCGATCTGAGCACTGCTCCGACCCAGCCCGGTGCGAACACGGGCGATGCCGACGACCTGGGCGAGACCACCGCCACGCTCAACGGCACCGTCAGCCCGAATGGGGCACAGACCTCCTACTACTTCGAGTACGGGCCTGATGCGGGCTACGGCTCGACCACCGAGGAGCACTCGCTTGACCACGGCGCGGGCGACGTGGCCGTCAACGAGGCTCTGTCCGACCTCGTCGCCGGTCAGAGCTACCACTTCCGCCTCGTCGCCAGGAACGTTTCCGGGAGGACCTTCGGTGAAGACGGCGTGTTCACTACCGCGGGAGGAGATCCTCCGCCCGCGCCTCCAGAACCGCCGGAGCCGCCAGAGCCACCGTCCCCACCGGCGCCTCCCCCAGCGCCTCCGAGTCCACCGCCCGCTCCGCCGCCATCGGACGATGGCGGAGCCTCAGGGGGCAGTCCCGAAACGAAGCCGGTGTCCGATCAGTCCGCGGACGCCGGTTCGGATGAGCCGGGCGCCGGGGCCCGCGACGTCGCGGTCGAATCCGTCGTCGAGGTCTCCCGGAGCGACTCGGGAAGGGCCTTGCGAGCAAAGCGGAAGAAGCGGGCAGCTTGGGTCGCCACGCGCGTGCGGGTCACCGGCCCTGCGATCCTCCGCGTGAGGGTTGTGCCAGTCGGGAAGGCGCGAGCTGTCCCCCTGCGGGCGAAGAGTCGGGTGGGAAAGCATGTGTCAGCGACTCGGGCGAGAACGATTGTCGTCGAGACCACCAAAGCCCGGCACGTTCGAATCAAGCTCCGTCTGTCGCCGCGGATCAAGAAGGGCCGGACGTATCGGATCATCATCGTGGTCAGAGCAGAGTCAGGCCAGCGAGCGCGAGAAGTGATCCCCTTCCGCGCTTGACCGCCACGAGCAGGTACTAGTTAAGGGAAAGACGGCTCTGGTCGTCGTCTTCCGGCGGATCGGTCAGGATTCGATCCAGCGGTGCGAGGAGCCGTTGGCCGCACCGCCGGCAGCTCACCGACAGAGTCTGCCCGTTGTCGAAATCAACGACTGGCTCGTGCGCGTCGCACACAGGCCTGCGCGTCTCCCGAGCCTGCCTGGGTCTCCGGCGCGGCCATCTCATGTCGTCTTCCGGGTCATGTGAATCGTGCGAGCGAGTAGAGGATTCCGGTGAGCAGCACGCCGATGACGACCCAGAGAACGACCTCTCGGGCCAGCAGTCGTCTGTTCAGCGGCGGGACTCTCCAGGGCAGCCGTTCGCCCGGTTGGAAGTCATCCTCCTTGAGGTAGTACTCGTCCTTATCGAGTTCCGTCAGGGCCGGCGAAGGGTTGGGTACTCGGAAGCCCCGGGGTGACGAGCGATCCCTCGCCCGCCGCGCTTCTCTTTGAATTCCGGTGTCTCCTTCGTTCTTCACCGTCGATGGACGATCCGTCCCGGTGCGTCTCTGGAAAGAGTACGCGCTTCACCGCGTGCCGGAGAGGGTCTTAGTGGACGATCACAATTGGGCAGGGGGAGTGCTGTGCACATTCCTGGCTGACGGACCCGAGCAGGAGCCCGCTAAACCCACCGTGGCCCCGCGAACCGACCACGAGCAGATCGGCGTTCGAAGCCTCTTCGAGCAGGACGCTGGCTGTCCGCCCCTCGAGGATCGCCGAATCTATCTGCACTCCCTTTGCAGCTTCACCGGCGTCCTGAATGCATTGACGCTGGATCGCCTTTGCATCCTTCTCAAACTGAGTGCGGACATCCACGAGGGGACTTGCGCCGACGCCGCCGTACGCGAATCCCGGGACATGCCAGGCCGTAACGACTCGGACGGTGGAGCCATCCTGCTTCGCTTGTTGAAGTGCATGCCTTAGCGCTTCAACAGAACTCTCTGAGCCGTCGACCCCCACCACTATCAATCCCATGTCGTGTACCCCCTGATCACTGGTCTTGCTGACGGAAACTCGCCAACGGAATCCCGACCTGTGCGCGGAGTCTATGCGGCGCTTCTTGCGCCCGGTCACTCACCTCGCAGGCTTCGGGTGAAGGCCCCGGCAGGAATCGAACCTGCGCACGCGGATTCGAAGTCCGCTGCTCTATCCACTGAGCTACGGGGCCTTCCTAGAGAGTCTAGTTCTCGCTTCCCTGGACGGGCAGGCTTTCGCGGGGGAAAGCCCCGCTTCGCCTCGCCCGAGCGGCGCTCGCGGCGAGATCCTGCAGTCTCGACCTGTCGCCGTACTACAACGTACTGTCTCTCAGTGTCATCCTGGCGCCACCCGGCGACGTCGCGGCTTTGCCTCTCTTGCGAGCCCCGCTCCAGAAAACCCAGAACGTCCCTTCTGTGGCCAGCTGCTGCTCCCACCCAGGCCGCGCCCGGCTCTGGACGCGCGGCGCTATCGTTCGATCGATACCACGCGCGGGCGTGGCGGAATTGGGAGACGCGACGGGTTTAGGTCCCGTTGGCCGAAAGGCCTTGGAGGTTCGAGTCCTCTCGCCCGCATTCCCTCGGAGCTGGCCTGTGAACCGTCCTAGAGCGCGCGCACCTCGGCGACGAGGTCGTCGGGCTCGGCCCGCTTCGTGTGGTCAGGGTTGATGAAGGCGTAGGTGATTTTCCCCGCCTGCGAGACGACGTACGTGCCGGGGAGAGGCAACTCCCAGGAATCGTCGCCGTTGTACTCGGGAAGTTCGGTGTTCAAGAAGTTCTCGAAGACCCAGCGGGTCTCTTCCGGGAGGCGGTAGACGAGGCCGTACTTGCGGGCTACCGCATTCCCCACGTCGCTCAGGACCTGGAATTCGAGTTCCCACTTCTCCTGTGCAGACAATGAGTTGTCGGGTTGCTGGGGAGAGATCGCGACCATCTGGCCGCCGAGCTCCTGAATGTCAGGCAAGGCCGCCTGGTAGGCCTGCAACTGCAGGCTGCAATATGGTCACCAGACTCCGCGGTAGAAGGCCAGCACGACTGGGCCGGTCTTCAGGAGTTCCGAGAGTCGGACGTCGTTCCCCCGAACTTCCGGCAGGGTGAAGTCCGGTGCAGTATCGCCAACGTTGAGCGCCTGCTCCACGATACGACTGTCAACAAGCTCGCGTAGGCCGGCTGCCGTCTTTGCCTTGATGTCGTCCGGACGCTTCGCATTGCTCGCTTCGCGATGGGCATCAAGTTGGCTTTGAAGCTCCGACACCGTTCCTTCCCGCTCACCAGTTTCCGAGAACATAAACGTCCTCACGGTGGAATCACTTCCCGGCTTGGGGTTAGATGTGACAAGCATGCCGGATACCCTCACTCCGCCGAAGGAGCGGCTGGACAATGGCATCGGCACGGGGCGCGAAGAGCCGGTTCGTGTGATCGTCCTGAACGACAACCACAACACGTTTGACGGCGTTGCGGCGGCTCTCGCCAGCGTGATTCCGGGAATGACGTTCGATCGTGGACGAAAGCTCGCTGACAAGATCCACCACCTTGGCCAGGCCGTCGTCTGGTCCGGCCATCGCGAACTCGCCGAGCTCTACTGGCAGCAGCTCAAGGATCGCGGCCTGACGATGGCTCCGCTCGAGCGCTAGGACTTCCTGCCGGACCTTCTGGCGTCGACGCCGGCGTCAAATCGTCGGACGTTGTGAACTGGCTGAACGCTGACCGCGCACCTCGTCGGCATGCTTGAAACATGCGCCGAACCGTCACCGGAGAACGACTGCTGGCGCTAAGAAACTTCCCGAAACGCGTGGCCGAGGTCGTCTGACACAATGGCCGTCTTGAAGACAAAGGTCGAGGAACTGCCCGAAAGCAAGGTCCGACTCGAGGTCGAGGTGCCCGAGGAGGACGTCCAACACGCGATGGAGCACGCGGCCTCCGATCTGGCCGGTTCGATTCGAGTTCCCGGCTTTCGGAAGGGCAAGGTGCCGATTCCAGTCGTGCTCGCACGTGTCGGCCGTGAGGCCGTTTGGGAAGAGGCGCTCCGAGGACACATCGACAGCTGGTTTTGGAGCGCTGCTACAAGGTCCGGTGTTCGGCCTGTCGCGAACCCCGAAGTGGAACTCGGCGACGTGCCGGCCGAAAACGAGACGTTCCATTTCACCGCCACCGTGCTGGTCATGCCGTTGCCCGAGGTGCCCGATTGGACGAAGCTCGAGGTCGGCGCACAAGAGGCAGAGGTGCCCGACGAGGTCGTCGAGAGCGAGATCGAGCGGCTTCGGTCGAGCGTCGCCGAGCTCGTGCCTGTCACTGACCGCCCTGTTGTCGACGACGACACAGTCGTCATTGACCTCGAAAGCGAGGCGGAGGCCCAGAGAGACTTTGTGGTCGAGGTGGGCGACGGCATGCTTGCTCCCGACGTCGAGGAGGCTCTCGTTGGCATGTCGGCTGGAGACACGAAGACCGTCGAGCTGTCGCTTCCCACCGGCGAGAAGGGCGAGATCTCGGTGACGGTCAAGGACATCAAGGAGAAACTCCTTCCTCCGGTCGACGATGACCTCGCCAAGGCGGCGTCAGAATTCGACACGATCGCCGAGCTGCGCGAGGACATTGAGTCACGGCTTCTCGAGCAACTCGAGGAAGAAATCGACGCCGCATTTCGGGCCGAGGTGATCGACGCCGTCGTTGCGGAGATGACGTTCGATGACCAAGGACTTGCCCCGCTCATCGAGCGGCGAACCGCCGCCCTCGCGAACAGCCTGGCCAACTCGCTGCAGGCTCGCGGAATCAGCCTCGAGGTCTACCTTGCGTCCCGGGGCCAGAGTCAGGAGCAGCTGGTCGAACAGTTGCGCGAACAGGCCGACCGCTCGGTCCGACGCGAGATTGCACTCGAGGCGATAGCCGACAAGCTCGAGATCGAAGTGACGGACGCGGATGTCGAAGCGGTGCTCCGAGACGGAGCGGCCGAGGCCGGAGACGATCCCGATGAAGAAGTCGCTGGAATCGAGAAGGGCGGAGCAGCTTTCGAGGGTATCCGTAGCGATCTCCGCCTGAAGACGGCTCTCGACCAGCTTTCCTCAGAAGTCGAGCGGATCCCGATTGAACTTGCCGAGGCGCGCGAAAGACTTTGGACACCCGAGAAGGAAAGGGCGGGTTCGGAGATGAAGATCTGGACCCCCGGAAGCGAGGAGAATCCATGAGTCCGTTAGTGCCAATGGTCGTTGAACAAACGTCGCGCGGCGAACGCGCCTTCGACATCTACTCACGACTCCTGAACGAGCGAATCATCTTTCTCGGTACTCCAGTTGACGATCAGATCGCAAACCTGATCGTTGCCCAGTTGATCCACCTTGAGTCGGAAGACCCGGACAAAGACATCTCCGTGTACATCAACTCCCCCGGTGGCTCGGTCTACGCAGGTCTCGCGATCTACGACACGATGCAGTACATCAAGTGCGAGGTTCAGACCATCTGCGTCGGAATCGCGATGTCGATGGGTGCTTTGCTTCTTGCGGGCGGGTCGGAAGGGAAGCGGCTGGCGCTGCCGAATGCCAAGATCCTGATCCATCAGGTATCTAGCGGTTTCCAAGGGCAGGCGACCGACATCGAGATCCAGGCCCGCGAGGTGATCTCGATCAAGCGTCGTCTGGAGGAGATCATCGCTCACCATACGAACCAGGACATCGAGAAGGTCTCGAAGGACATGGAGCGCGACTACTTCATGACTTCACAGGAGGCCCAGGAGTACGGAATCATCGACAACGTCGTCGAGCACCGATAAAGCAGACCACCTAGAGAAAAAGGCGATTTCGAGGTACAAGGTAGAGAGACATGGCCCGCTCAACCGACGGAAACGAGCAGCTCCTCTGCAGCTTCTGCGGGAAGAGTCAGCGCCAAGTCAAGAAGCTCATCGCCGGACCCGGCGTCTACATCTGCGACGAGTGCATCGATCTCTGTAACGAGATCATC
>CAYTCZ010000182.1:0-6331 GCA_964436315.1 uncultured Gaiellales bacterium
GTCCGACGTAGAGGTCATCGAAGGCGACATCACCGACGAGGAGTCCGTGGAGGCAGCCATGGAGGGCTGCGACATGGTGATCCACGCCGCGTCGGTCTACTCCCTCGACAGGCGCGACGCCGAGATCATGGCGCGCACGAATCTCCGCGGGACGAACAACGTGCTCAAGGCAACCGAGAAGTTCGACATCGCGGCCGTCTATGTGTCGAGCTTCGCCGCCCTCCTGCCGCCACGGCGCGAGGTGATCACGCCGGACCACCCGACCGGACACTCGCCCGATCCCTACGTGCGCTCCAAGGCCGAGTCGGAGGACGTCGCCCGCGTGTACCGGCAACTCCGGCGACCGGTCACGATCGTTCAGCCCGGGTCGATCTGGGGCCCGGACGACCCGCACTTCGGAGAAAGTGCCCAACTCGCGGCGGCCATTCTCAAGGGGAAGCTCAGGCTCATTCCTGATGGTGGACTGCCGATCGTCGACGTACGCGACGTCGCCGCCGTCCTCGCGCGAGCGACGCAGCCCGAAACCGAATCAGGCAACTACCTCGTGGGTGGGACCTATATTCGCCTCGCCGAGCTCACCGAGAGGCTTGCCACGCTGACCGGGAGAACCATCCCGACCCGCATCATCCCCGACCGGGCAGCTCTCATCTCGGGACGTCTCGGAAACTTCCTCCCGCAACGACTCGCCGGCGCACTCAATCTCCCTCACCTCGGACTCGTCTGGCTTCCGATCCAACGGGCGAGAACCGATGACTCTCTCGCGCGCGAGAAACTCGGCTTCTCGCCGCGGCCCATCGGCGAGACACTCCGGGATACGGTGAATTCGCTCGTCACAACCGGGCGAATCAGCGAAGAGGAAGCGGGCGAACTCGGAGCCGGCGGGAACTCAGCAGTAGCCGATCGCTGAGCAACCGATCGGCTCTCAGATGCTGCCGTGGCGGACGCGGATCATCGCGTGTCTCCGAGACGGCCGGACTCGACTTTTTGCCTGCTCTTAGCTGGCTTTTCGTCGCACTTGCCCCCCGGCTAACAAGTTGATTACATGCCGGCGGACGGCGCGTTTCTCGGGACCCTAAAACGCGGTCGTCCGCGCGGCGTGGAATTTCGAGACTACGCATCCGTTCTCCGATCCTGGAAATGGGCTATTGCCTTTTCCCTGGTGATCGTTATCGGACTGGTGTTGTTGGCCACCTTGCTCATGACCGAGCAGTACGAGGCGAAGAGCACTGTCCGCGTGGCGTCGCCTGCGACGTCGACCTCTCCCGATCGCGTCGTCTCCGACGACGTCGAGTTTCTCGAGCGTCTCCAGAACACGTACGTCAGGCTCGGCACCAGCAAGGTTTTTCTCGATGAGCTAGCGCTCGAGCTCGGACTCGACGAGCGCCCAAAAGTCGACGTCGAGGCCGTTCCCAAGACCGAGCTCCTCGAGGTCACGGCCACACACGAGGATCCCGAGACAGCCGCGTCCATCGCCAACGCCCACGTCGCCCTGCTGACCTCACAGCTCGAGAGCTTCGCTGCCGAAGAGTCGAGTACGGCCGAGGCGGTCTTCGAACAGCAGACCCAGGAACTCGAGGACTCGATCGCTCGGGATCGGGAAGAACTCAACGCTCTCAATGCGTCCGGAGCAGTTGATCCTGCCACCGAGTCTCGGCGCAACGAACTCGAGGATCGCATCGCCTTTCAGGAAGCCAGGCTCCTCGCGCAGCGAGCGGAACACGAGGGCGACCAGCTCACCCGCGAGCTCCGGGCCAGGAGTCTCTACGTCGTCGAGCCGGCTACGGCGCCCGAGGACCCGTCGAGCCCGCGCCTCTGGCTCAACCTCGTCATCGCCGCCGTCGTCGGCCTGGTTGTGGGTGTAGGGCTGGCCTTCCTCTTCGAGAAACTGCGGGGTCGTCACCATCGAGCTGACACGATCGAAGAGGCGCTCAACGCTCGGGTCATCGGCGAGATTCCCTGGATTGATCCAAGCCGATCCGGGGCGCTTGTCAACAGCGGCTCGGTGGGCGAAGACGCGTTCCGTCGGCTGCGCACGAACCTCCTGACCATTCGACAGTCGGAGCCGTTTCAAACGCTTCTCCTGACGAGCTCGACGCCGTCCGAAGGTACCTCCGTCGTCGCAGCAAACCTCGCGAAAAGCCTGGCCGAAGGCGGAGCTCAGGTACTGCTCGTCGACGCGAATACCCGTAGCCCAAGTCAGCACGAGATTTTCAACGTCTCGAACGACGCCGGCTTCGCGGAGGCCGTTCAGTCGGATCAGGTCGAGGTTCGTTCACTGCTCCGAAAAAGCGTCTTCCCGGGACTGACGGTCCTACCGGCAGGACGCACCGGCATTGGCAGCTCGGCACCGCTCGACTCCGGTCGTCTAACCCGTCTTCTCGATAGCCAGACAAACGACTTCGACATCGTGATTCTCGATGGCCCAGCTGTGCTAGCGGCCTCTGAGTCAGTCGCTCTCGCACAGGTCGCAGACGGAGCAGTCCCCGTCGTGCGGCAGGGCAAGGCGACGGTCAGAGGTGTCAGTGAGATGAGCAACCACCTCGACCGCGTCAATGCGGGCGTACTCGGACTCGTGGTCACAGACTCGGACGGCCACAAACATGTGTCGTACCGCTCTTCCCGCGATGGTCGCAAGTCCTCGGTGGCTCGTCCGGATGCGGTCGACAACGGCGACGGTGATCGAATCCCCGGATTTCACGCCGCGCAGACCCACCGCTACTACGTCGCAAAGCGCGCGGTTGACTTCATCCTCTCGCTCTTCCTACTCGTGATCCTGAGCCCGCTGTTTCTCGTCAGCGCAGTCGCCATCGTGATCGAGGACTGGGGATCTCCCTTCTACGCGCAGAATCGGGTCGGTACCCGGCGCGTGCGCAACGGCGTTCACGACCTCTGGGAGCCCTTCGAGTTTCGGTTCTACAAGTTCCGCACGATGATCAAGAGCTCGAATCCGGCGGTCCATGAATCGCATATCCGTCACGTCGTCGAGCGCTCGCGTGAGCCGAGTTCCTCCCTCGAGCCGATGAACAAGATCCCCGACGACGATCGGGTCACGCGCGTGGGGCGCCTACTTCGCCGCTCGAGCCTGGACGAGCTTCCTCAACTCTGGAACGTCCTTCGCGGAGAGATGAGCCTCGTTGGGCCACGACCCCTGCCCGAGTATGAAGTCGCTCAGTACTCGCCCGAGCAGCTCGAGCGCTTTCGAGCGCAGGCCGGCCTCACCGGTCTCTGGCAGGTAAGCGGGAGGACCGAAACGAGCCTCCAGGAGATGCTGGAGCTCGATCTGCGGTACATCCGAGAACAGTCCGTCTCACTCGACGCCAAGATTCTGCTTCGAACGATCCCCGCAGTCATCTCGACTCGCGGGGCGGCGTGAGCGTCGATGGCAGAACGACGTTCGCGAGGAACGACGGTGGAGCCAACCGGCCTCGCGCTGATCGGCTGCGGGTACTGGGGGCTCAAGTACCTCCGGGTTCTCGGCGATTTCCCCGATGCGGACGTTCGGCTCGTCTGCGACCAACGCGGTGAGCGGCTGACAAAGCTCCGAACGCGGAACCCCGATGTCCGGTTTACCACTGATCACGAGGAGGCGATTCGCGATCCCAGCGTCGAGGCCGTGATCATCGCGACCGAGGCGAATAGCCACTACACGCTCAGTCGTACGGCGCTCGAAGCGGGCAAACACGTGCTCGTCGAGAAGCCGCTGACGACGAATCTCGGCGAAGCACGCGCGCTGGTCGACCTCGCACGTGAGCGTGACCGCATCCTGCTCGTCGGTCATACCTTCCTCTACAACGAGGCCGTTCGGAAGATCAAGGAGTACCTGCGGGGAGCGGAACTCGGCCGCCTCTATTACCTCTACGCGCGTCGGACCAACCTCGGGCCCGTACGCGACGACGTCAACGCGATCTGGGATCTGGCTTCCCACGACGTCGCGATCTTCAACTACCTCCTCGACATGACTCCGACCTGGGTGAGCGCGACCGGCTCGAGAATCCTCCGCGACAGCCGCGAGGACGTCGGCTTCATCTCACTCTCGTATCCGAGCGAGATCATGGCCCACATCCACGTGAGCTGGGCCGAGCCGAACAAGGTGCGAGAGGTCGTGGTCGTCGGCAGCGATCGGCGCATCGTCTTCAACGACATCGATCCACTCGAGCGCGTTCGCATCTTCGACAAGGGCGTGAAGGTCGTCCCCTCGGAGGAGTCATCGAGCTTCGGGGAGTACCAGCTGCTGCTCCGGGATGGAGACATAACGAGCCCAGCCATCAATCCGAGCGAGCCGCTCAAGAACCAGGCCGGGCATTTCCTCCACTGCATCAGACGTGAAGAAGAACCGTTTACCGGCGGCAAGGTGGGAGCCGAGGTTGTCGGCGTGATCGAGGCCATCGACAAGTCGATCGGGAAGTTCGGAGCCCCGGTGTTTGTCGAGAACAGGACGGTGGTCAACGACCAACACGATCATGTCTTCTCACACACCGCTCGTTGACCTCTCCGCACAGGATGACGAGATCCTCGACGAGATCAGCGCCGCGATTGCGGAGCTCCTCGAGAGCGGCGATTGGATCCTCGGGGAGCAGCTCGCCCAGTTTGAGGCCGAGTTCGCCGCCTATTGCGAATCAGCGCATGCGGTAGGAACAGACTCGGGCCTCTCCGCGCTCGAGCTTGCACTTCGGGCATTCGGGATCAGACCCGGCGACGAGGTGATCACGGCGGCGAACACGTTCGTTGCCACCGCGTTCGCAATTTCTCACACGGGGGCGATGCCGGTGTTCGTGGACGTCGACCCACTCACGTACACCCTTGATCCCCTCAAGCTCGAACGGGCTCTGACGGCGCGGACACGGGCCATCGTTCCGGTGCATCTCTACGGCCATCCGGCCGACATGGATCCGATCGTCGCATTCGCCGATGAGCACGATCTGGTCGTGATCGAAGACGCGTGCCAGGCACACGGTGCTTTCTACAGAGGAAGACGCGTCGGGTCACTCGGGGATGCCGCCGCGTTCAGCTTCTACCCGAGCAAGAACCTCGGCGCTCTCGGAGACGGCGGCGCAGTCGTGACCGACGATGAGGAGATCGCCGACGCCATCCGCGTGCTCCGTCACTACGGCCAACGCGAGAAGAACAGGCACGTCACGAAGGGCTTCAACAAGCGTCTCGACACGCTCCACGCAGCCGTGCTCCGCACGAAGCTCAACCACCTCGACGAGCGGAACGCACGCCGGCGGGCGAACGCCGACCTGTACGACGAGCTGCTCGGCGAGCTGTCAGTGCAGCTCAAGGCACCACGGGTCGCGCCGTGGGTGGAGCCCGTCTGGCATCTCTACGTCGTTCGAGTTCCCAACCGTGATGTGCTGCGCGCATTTCTCGACGAGCGAGAAATTGGAACCGGAATTCACTATCCGCTTCCTGTCCATCTTCAGCCCGCGTACCGCGATCACGGCTATGGGCCCGGAGACTTCCCGCTCGCCGAGGCCTACGCGGACGAGATCCTCTCGCTGCCGATGTACCCGAGTCTCGACGCGGAATCGATCGAGCGGGTTGTGGAAGCGATCGCGGAGTTCTACGCCGTTGAGACGCCGGTCGCGTCCGCTCTCCTGCCACTCGCTGCGCCCGAGGGAGAATCGTGAGCGCCTCGGCCGGTACGGGCATCGGCTACGGCAGCGGCTTTCGACCGCGCCTGCCGCGGCTGGATCGCGGCGACGTGGCCCAGTGGGGCCTCGTGGGAGTCTCGGCGGGCGCGCTCGCCGTGATCACGCTTGCCGTCGTCACACCGGCGATCGCGGCCAGCCCGCTCGTCCTTCTCGCGGCCCTCGCCCCGTTCGTCGCCATGATCGTCGGCAGCCTCCGCCGTTTCCTCCTCACCATCGTGGTTCTCGACATTCCGCTCGGTTGGGACGTCAATCTCTTTTACCGCGTCGAGCAAGACGAGTTCGCCGCGTTGAACGGGCTCAACCTCTCGCTCACCACATTCGCCTTGCTCGGGCTCTACATCCTCTGGTTTCTCGATTCACTAGCCCCCGGGCACGATGTTCCCCGCGCGCGCATCCGTGCCGGCGCGCCGCTGCTGGTGTTCATCGGACTCACGGCACTGTCGATCGTCTGGGCCGAGGACTCCGTGCTCGGAGGCTTCGAGGTGGCATTGCTGGTCCAGTCCTTCTTCCTGTTCCTCTACGTGGCGAGCACCATCCGAACGCGGGACGAGGTCCGCTTCGTCATGTGGCTGCTTCTCGGGAGTTTGCTTCTCGAAGCCGGGCTCTCGCTCGCGGCCTATCTCCGCGGCTCGAGTTTCCCCCTCGTCTCTGGCATCTCGGTGGGTTTCGACAACGGA
>CAYTCZ010000183.1:0-6255 GCA_964436315.1 uncultured Gaiellales bacterium
CGCGGAAATGCTATTTGCGCCTACGCGCCGCGCTTGTCGCCGATCGCGTAGAGAGCCCCACCGCGCGTACCTACCCAGATCGTTCCCCCGAAGACCGCCGGCGTCGCATCGATGCAGGCGTTATCGAGCTTGAGCTGCCACAACTCGCGAGGCGGCCTACCTTGCTTCGCTACGTCAAAGGCATGCACCGTGCCGCGGCAGTCGCCGATGATGAGCACGTCGTCCACGACGGCGGGTGAGCCCCAGATCGGTCCTGGTAGCTCAAGTCGCCACTTGACCTTGCCGTTGCTGCGCCTGACTCCGACGAGCTCGCCGCCATGCGTCGCGACGTACACCATCTTCCCGTGCAACGCGGGGGTCGACCAGACACCGGCCTTCCCCCAGAGGCCGGGTTTGTCGAGGGGAACCGACCACACCACCGGCTTCCGTTTCTTCTTCGGATCGAGCTTCATCAATTGGCCGATCTGTGCTGAGCGCTTCGTGAACCGCTCGATCTGACTGCCGATATAGAGGAAGCCCTTCTCGTCGACGACGACTGAGGCATCGGTGTCGTCGCCCGTCCAGAAACGGAAGACCCGCTTCGTCTTGTCACCGCCGCGAAGCACGTCTGAGATGTCCCAGCCTTGGACGAGTCCGCCGGAGTTCGCGAAATACGCGACGCCGTTTCGGAAAGCCACCGAGCTTTCGATCGAAACACGGTTATCTCCGATCGCGCGGAGCAACCTTCGATCCCAGCCCTTCACGCGCGCGACCACATTTGGAGCGACCTGCACCTTCCCGCTCGAGCCGAAGCTGCGGTTCAACTTGATCACGTAGAACCACGAGTTCTCACCCCCGGCGAGCAGGTAGTCGCCGATCACGAGCGGCGCTGCATCCCAATCGTCGTTCCAGACCCACTTGGGAACGCTCGTTCGGGAGTCGAGCTTCCACAGCACCTTCGGTCGCTTACGATCGAGCGCCACGATGCGAAGTTGGTTGTCTCGAGAGCCGGCGTAGTAGAGGGGATAGCCGTCCGGATCCGAGGTCGCCGAACCCTTGGCGAGATCGCCAGTTCGTAGCGGTTTCCGCTTCTGCCTCCCTGTTCGCCCGTTGACGAAGTGATAGCGGCCGTCGAGAGCGCCGAACCGAACCTCGATCTTCCCCTGCCTGCCGACGATGACGTTTGGTTGACCAGTCCATCCGACGCCACACCACATGCTTTCGCCGTCCTCGTCGGTGGACTTCGAGCAGAGACTTCCCGATTCCGGATAGCGCCAGAGGATCGCCGGATTCTGAGGCACCGGGCCGGAGCCGTAGAAGGTGCGATTGGCGTTTCCTCGAAATGTCGTCAGGCCCTCGAAGTCGACGTTGATCGGCCTGGCCGTCGCCGAAGCCAGAGTCCGTTTGGACTTCTTCGCTGTTTCCTTCTTCTTCTCGAGCTCGGCGGAGGGCTCCGAGCCGAGGCCTGGGCCGGAGCCTCCTTCCGGTTCGGCCGCCTCCTGGTCGGCCGAGGCCGCGAACGGCGTCGTCACTAATGCGGCGAGGATCAGGGCGAAGACGAGCGAGACGGCAGCGATGCTGATCCACGCCGCCCGTGTCTGGGGCCGGAACACGAGCGGCTGCCGGTAGCGGTGCACCGGTGTCTGCCGCAGGCAGCGGCCAGGGAGTGGTCGGTCGTCGGCCACTCACCGGATTTCGCTCATTCTGCGCCGGTTCCTACGCAGAGACGGTCATGCGAATGCCGAAATCCGGTCCTGTGAGAATGGCCGGATGCGCCTGGAGACCCGTTATGCACGAAGCGGCGACGTCTCGATCGCCTATCAGGTGGTCGGGGACGGGCCGCGCGATCTCCTCTACATCCACGGGCTGGGTCTCCAACGTCGAGTACGGCTGGGAAGTCCCCGAGATCGCCCGCTACCTCCGCAGACTTGCGTCCTTTTCCCGCCTGATCCTCTTCGATCGTCGCGGCACCGGCCTGTCCGACCCGGTGCGGACAGACAAGCTGCCGACACTGGAAGAACGGATGGACGATGCCCGCGCGGTGCTCGATGCAGCCGACTCCGAACAAGCTGCCATCGTCGGAGCATCCGAGGGAGGAAGCCTCGGGATCCTCTTCGCCGCCACCCATCCGGAGCGGACCACAGCACTTGTCGGACTCGACATCTTTGCTAGGCGGCTGTGGAGCTCCGACTACCCATGGGCTCCGACCGCTGAACAGCGGGCCGAGGAAGCGGCGCTGATCCAATCTGACTGGGGAGGGATGATGGATTTGCGCAGTTACGCACCGAGCGCGGACGACGACTTTCTGAATCGGATGGCGAGTTTCTTCCGGATGAGCGCCAGTCCAGGTGCGGCAGAAGCACTCCTCCGCATGAACACCGAGATCGATGTGCGGCACGTGCTTCCCGCAATTCGCGTCCCGACGCTAATCGTGCATCGAAGCGGCGACTGCCAGGTAAGCGTCGAAGAAGCGCGGTGGATCGCAGATCGGATCCCAAATGCAAAGTACGTCGAGCTTCCCGGAGTCGATCATTTTCCGTTCGCTGGCGACCAGGACGCGCTCCTCGACGAGGTTGAGGAGTTCCTTACTGGATCCCGACGCACGACGGAGCCCGACCGGGTGCTCGCGACAATCCTCTTTCTCGACATCGTTGATTCAACAGCAAGGGCTGCCGAACTCGGTGATCGACGCTGGGGTGAGCTCCTCCTAGAGTTCCGCGAGTTCGCGCGCCGAGAGCTCGATCGCTTTCGTGGCGAGGAGATCGAAACGTCAGGGGACGCGATCCTGGCCAGCTTCGACGGTCCAGCACGTGCAGTACGCTGCGCGTTCGCGGTCCGGGACGAGGTCGCTCACCTCGGAATCGAGGTTCGTGCCGGTGTCCATACGGGCGAATGCGTGCGTGTTGATGGAGGACTCGCAGGAATCGCCGTGCACATCGGCGCAAGGATTGCCGATCTCGCAGGCCCGGGTGACGTCTTGGCCTCGTCGACCGTGCGCGACCTCGTCGCAGGATCGGGCCTCGAGTTCGAAGACCGGGGTGTTCACGCTTTACGCGGAGTCCCCGACGAGTGGCAGCTCCTCGCGGCTCGCCCAGGCTGAGCGTCAGGCGGCGCTTTCGGCCGCCTGTAAGTCCCGCCTCAGCTCTTTGATCTCATCGCGGAGCTTCGCTGCGTACTCGAATCGCAGTTCCTCGGCAGCAGCTCGCATCTCTTCATCGAGCGTCACGACGAGCTTTTCGATCTCGTCGGCCGACATCCCCTCGACCTTCCGACCGCGCTTCCGCTTGCCTGGCACCGTCGGCGACTCGAGCGCAAGGAACTCAGCGATGTCAGAAACGCCTTTCTGGATGGACTCCGGCGTGATGCCGTGCTCCTCGTTGTAGGCGAGCTGGATCTGGCGACGTCGATTCGTCTCCTCCATTGCGCCTTTGATCGCCTCTGTCAACTTGTCGGCGTAGAGCAAGACCTTCCCATTAACGTTTCGCGCGGCTCGTCCGATCGTCTGGATGAGCGCCGTTTGACCGCGAAGGAACCCCTCTTTGTCGGCGTCGAGGATGACGACGAGCGAGACCTCGGGGAGGTCGAGACCCTCGCGTAGAAGATTGACGCCAACGAGAACGTCGAACTCTCCAAGGCGCAGCTCACGGATGATCTGAATCCGATCGAGCGTGTCAACTTCCGAATGGAGGTACCGAGCTCGAACGCCTGACTCGAGGAGATAGTCGGTCAGGTCCTCGGCCATCTTCTTCGTCAGGGTGGTAACGAGGACGCGCTCGCCTTCCTCCTCCCGACGCCGGATCTCGTTCAGCACGTCGTCGATCTGATTCTTCGTCGAGCGTAGCTCGACCTCGGGATCCACGATGCCGGTCGGCCTGACAATCTGCTCCGCAATCTGCGTCGAGTGGCGAAGCTCGAAGGATCCCGGCGTGGCGGAGACGAACACCATCTGCGGCACCCGTTCCCGGAACTCGTCGAATCGGAGCGGCCGGTTGTCGAGCGCGGACGGGAGCCGGAAGCCGAACTCGACAAGTGTCTCCTTCCGCGACCGGTCGCCCTCGTACATCCCGCCGACTTGGGGAACGGTCTGGTGGGACTCATCGATGAAGCAGACGAAATCGTCCGGGAAGAAGTCGAGCAACGTATGAGGCGGAGTTCCCGCTTCGCGTCCGTCGAGGAACCGCGAGTAGTTCTCGATGCCGTTGCAATAGCCGAGCTCGAGCATCATCTCGACGTCGTATTCGGTCCGAGAGCGGATGCGGTGAGCCTCGAGCATCTTCCCCTGCTCCTCGAAGAAGCGCACCTGCTCCTCGAGCTCTGCACGGATGTCGGCGACGGCACCCTCGATCGTCGATTTCGAGGTCACGTATTGAGTCGCAGGGAAGATCGCGAGATGCTCGAGGCGCGCATAGATCTCGCCAGAGAGCGGGTCGAAGTGCGTGATCTGCTCGACCTCGTCACCGAAGAACGAGATCCGGTACGCGGATTCCATGTGCGCGGGTTGCACCTCGACGATGTCCCCACGAACACGGAAGCGACCACGACCGAGGATCGAGTCGTTTCGCGCGTACTGAATATTCACGAGCTTCCGTAGCATCTCGTCCCGGTCGATCTCGAGACCGACCCCGAGCAGCACCGTCTGGACTTCGTATTCCTCAGGTGAACCGAGCCCGTAGATACAGGAAACCGACGCGACGATCACGACGTCGCGACGAACGAGCAGTGCGCTCGTCGCCGCATGTCGGAGTCGGTCGATGTCGTCGTTGATCGATGCGTCCTTCTCGATGTAGAGGTCGGCCTGGGGGACGTACGCCTCCGGCTGGTAGTAGTCGTAGTACGAGACGAAGTACTCGACGGCGTTGTCGGGCAGGAACTCGCGGAACTCGTTGCAGAGTTGCGCGGCAAGCGTCTTGTTGTGTGCAATGACCAGCGAAGGCTTCTGGATCTGCTCGATGATCCAGGCCATCGTTGCCGTCTTCCCCGTGCCCGTCGCTCCGAGGAGCGTCTGAAACTGGTCACCCGCGGTGATTGACTCGGCCAGAGCTGTGACCGCTTGTGGTTGATCCCCAGTTGGCGAATAGGCGTCGGAGACCTTGAACTCGGACATCAGCCCATCCTAGCCATGTGCACCGCCGTGCCGACCCGGCGTCAGAGACCGAGCTGATCTCGGTATGCGCGCGCATAGATCTCTCGGGCGTCCAGCACCCGATCGACGTACTCGCGTGTCTCGGCGAACTCGATCCGATTTCCCGACGAGATCCACTCGTCGACGTTTGCCTGGCCCGCGTTGTAGGCAGCCAGAGCGAGCTCGAGATCGTCGTACTTGTTCAGGAGACGACGGAGGTAGAACGAACCGTAGCGAACGTTGATCTCCGGGTCATAGAGATCGTCGACGACGAACTCGCTCCCGCCGGTGTTGAGCGCGATCCCTTCGGCCGTGTCCGGTAGGAGCTGCATCAGACCGATCGCACCGGAGCTCGACTCTGCGTCGGCGTCGAACTTCGACTCGCTGTAGATCACCGCGGCAATCAGGGCAGCGTCGAGCTCATAGTTCTCCGCGTGCCCCCGCACGATGTGCTCGTACTCGAGCGGGTAGCGAAATCGCGCGTACCAGGACGGCATCGTCCGCTCGACAATGAGGAACGCTGAGCCAAGGACAGCAACGCCGACCAGAAGGGTCAGGACCCTAGCCACGCGCTCAGCTCGTGAATGAGATCGGTGACGAATGCATCGAGCTCTTCGAGGGTACCGACGTTCTCGTACGTGAAATCGGCACGTCGAAGCTTCTCTGCCTCGGGAAGAAGGCGCTGCTCGCGCTCGTCCGTCGCATGGCTCACTCGGCCACGCCGGACCTCTGACGGCGCGGTCACCACGAGCACGGCGTCGAGATGGGCCTCCGAACCTGCCTCGTAGAGGAGCGGGATTTCGATGACGCACAGGGCAGGCGGTTCCGGTTGCCGACCCAGATCGTCCCGCCATGTGAGATAGCGGTCTACGACGCGGGGATGGAGAACACTCTCGAGCCATTCCAGTTCGGCGCGATCCTCGAATACCACGGCGCCAACCTTCCTCCGGTCGATCTCTCTCCGCGCTCCGAGGACCTGCTCGCCCCAGCGAGAGCGGAGGGATTCGATGACGGCATCGTCGTTTGCCAGGAGATAGTGGACGATCTCGTCGGAAGAGATCACCGGCACCCCGTGGCGCCTGAATGCGGCGAGCACCTCACTCTTTCCGGCGCCGATTCCACCCGTGACGCCGAGCGTCAGCGGGCGCGACTTA
>CAYTCZ010000184.1:0-6203 GCA_964436315.1 uncultured Gaiellales bacterium
TCTAAACCGAGCTGCCGCCGAGTCGAAAGACGGGTCCTTGGGTATCGACGGGCCGGGTATCCGACAACACGCGGACGACTCGTAGCTGCCCTGTGATCTGCTCCTCGTCGAGGCGTTCGAGCGAACGCCTCGCCATGGTCGGGGCGGCACCGTACCCGAACGTCTGCGCGACTCGAAACCGGATACCGGCCGGATCCCGAAGGAGTGACGGATTCACGGGGGAGAGAAGCAGCGCGCCGCGCTCGATGAAGTCGCTCGAGTCTAGTTCGAGATCGAGGTACAGGTCGGACCAACTGGGCGGTAAGTCACGAACGAGTGCATCCCATTGCGCCGCTAACGGCTGACTCTCTGAACTGATGGATGCAGCCGGCTCCTCGGGCGCGCCTGCCTCATGAGAGATCAGCGTGAGGCGTGCGCCGATTCCGTCTTCCTCGAGGCGGTCGAGGCACCGTCGCAAGAGCTCGGGGTTGGCGCCGATGCCATCGGCAGTCCGGCGCACGTCGATGCTGAAGTCATCGCCGACGCGCCCCGGCGTCGTCGGTCCGAGGATCTGTGTAGCGCGTCGGACCTGCTCGGAATCCTCGAGCGCGACCTTGATCCGCGCCGACTCCCAGTCGCGGGGAAGGCCGTCAAGGAGTTCGGTTGCACGATCTGCGAGCGCCAAAGCGCGAACGACTATATCGGCAGGCACAGGCGGCCTCGTCTGTCACAGCGCGACCTCGGCCACTCGGGCGAGTGGTCGAGGGGGTCTTTGGTAGCTTGTGGGCGATTTCCGACCGTGGCCACTGTCGAGCAAAAGGGGCAGAAGCTCTCGCCTGAGCGACTGCATGAATTCCTCCGCGAGATGCTCCTCATTCGTCGGGTCGAGGAGAAGGTCGAGGAACGCTTCCGCGCCGGCGATCTGACCGGCTTCCTGCACGTCGCGATCGGACAGGAGGCCGTCGCAGTTGGCGTGTGTCGAGCGCTCGAAGAGGCGGATGTCATCACCTCCACTCACCGCGCACATCACCACGCTCTCGCCAAGGGGATGCACCCAAACGAGATGATGGCCGAGCTCTACGGCAAGGTCGAGGGCTGCAGCCACGGCTACGGCGGCTCGATGCACCTTTACGACGTCGAGCACGGCATGTACGGGGCGAACGCCGTCGTCGGTGGCGGAATTCCCGGGATGGTCGGTGCCGCCCTCGCATTCAAGATGCGAGGCGAGCCCCGAATCGCAGTGGCGTTCTTCGGTGACGGAGCCACCAACACCGGCGCCTTCCACGAGTCGCTGAACCTGGCACAGCTTTGGGAGCTCCCCGTGGTGTTCGTGTGTGAGAACAACGGCTTTGCCGAGTCGACGCCGACGGAGCAGCAGCTTCCGATCGAGGACCTCACGAAGCGCCCCAAGGCGTATGCCATGACGACGATGAAGGTCGACGGTCAGGATGTAGACGCCGTCTATCGAACCGCGACGAGAGCTGCGAAACACGCTCGGAGTGGCAAGGGGCCGGTTTTCCTGCTCGCGGAAACGGAGCGGCTGAAAGGCCACTACGTGGGCGATCCGCAGGTCTACCGCTCGAAAGATGAGATCCGCGAGTTGCAGGCCACTCGCGACCCCATCGATTTGCTCCGCACGCAGCTGGAGCTCGGCGACGACGAGTGGAAAGCGATGGACGAGGAGGCAACCCGGATCGCGGAGGCCTCGGTCGAGTTCGCAAAGGCCGGTACAGACCCTCGCCCCGAAGACGCTCTCAAAAACGTCTACGCCGAAGACGTATGACCTCGCTTCCCTGGACGGGCATGCTCTCGGCCGGCACAGCCGCCCTCCGCTCTCTCGCCTCTGGACGGCGGTGGCTGACGCCGGGCGAAGCCCGGCTCCGCCAACCGTCTGCCGCCGCTGGCGGCGGGATCCTTGAACGTACTGTCTCGGGCTCGCGGCCTTGCCTCTCTTGCGAGCCCCCCTCCAGGAAACCGAGACTGTCGCTAGCTCGGGCGACCGGGCATCGAAGATCAGCGTTGGAAGGGGTCGCGTATGCCTGAACTGACCTATCGAGACGCTGTCCGGGACGCGATGAGCGAGGCGATGCGCCGCGACCCCGACGTCTTCATCATGGGAGAGGACATCGCCGAGATGGGCGGATCGATGGGGGTCACGCAGGGCATGCTCGACGAGTTCGGACCCGAGCGTGTTCGCAACACGCCGATTTCCGAGAACGGCATCGTGGGCGCCGGCGTCGGTGCGGCGATGGCCGGGATGCGACCGATCGTGGAGATCATGTACCAGGACTTCACGACGCTCGCGATGGAGCAGATCGTCCTACAGGCAGCGAAGCACCGCTACATGTCGGGCGGTCAGCTGAAGGTTCCGCTGACGGTGCGGACGCAGGGCGGCGCCGGTTGGTCTCCGGGTGCCCAGCACGCGCAGCAGCTCGAGGGCTGGTTCGTCCACGTGCCTGGGTTGAAGGTTGTGTTCCCTTCAACTCCGGAGGACGTGCATGGACTCCTCTGGAGTTCGATCTACGACGACAATCCGGTGATCTTCTTTGAGCACCGAACGCTCTACCCGATTAAGGGCGACGTGCCTGATGAGCTAACGCCCGTCGAGTTGGGGAAGGGACGGATTCATCGCGAGGGCTCCGACGTGACGGTGGTCGCGACCGGCCGACTGGTTCACGAGGCACTCGGCGCCGCAGAGCAGGCCGAGCCGGAGGGCATCTCGGTCGAGGTGTTCGATCCGCGGACTCTTCAACCGCTCGACGAGGAGGGATTGATCTCGTCGGTGATGAAGACGAATCGCTGCGTTGTCGCGCACGAGGCCGTGGCGCGGATGGGCTACGGTGCCGAACTGGCTGCAGTCGTGCAGGAGCAGGCCTTCGACTATCTCGATGCACCGATCGAGCGTGTTGGCTCGCAGTTCACGCCACTTCCGTTCGCCCCGGTGATGGAGCAGTTCGTCATCCCGCAGGCCGAGGACGTGCTTGCCGCCATCAAGCGCACTGTGGCCCGGGAGCTGTAACAGTGCGCCCGACAGGAAATACGCTCTGCTCGGCCGGCTGTAACGCGCTGCGCCCCGGCGTCCTCGGTCGCGCTCATATTTCCTTCAATATGAGCGCTCCCTGCGTCCTTGGCTCGCTCGCTTTTCGCGAGGCCGAGCATGACCGTACCCCCAGCCGGGTGCACTGACCATGTCGAGCCAGGTCACACTTCCGCGCCTCGGTCAGGGAATGGAGGCCGGCACGATCGTGCGCTGGCTCAAGTCCGAAGGGGATCAGGTCGAGAAGGGCGAGCCGCTCTACGAGCTCGACACCGAGAAGGTCACACAAGAGGTCGAGGCCGAGGCGTCGGGAGTCCTCCTGAAGATCCTTGCCGGCGAGGGTGCCGAAATCGAGGTCGGTGCGACGATCGCGGTCATCGGCGAACCGGGCGAAGAGGTACCTGTCGTCGAGGCCGCCGAAACGAAGGTGGCAGCGGCTGCGGAATCAGACGAGACCCCGGAAGCGCCGCCGGCCGAGGTTCCACCGGCCGCAGAACCGCCGGTCGAGTCGGCGCCCGCGCCGGTTGCGCCACCGACCGACGGGCGTCGCGTCAAGGCATCGCCGCTTGCTCGTCGCATCGCGAAAGAACGGGGAATCGACCTCAGTCAGGTGAGAGGGACGGGCCCCGAAGGGCGGATCGTCGCTGAAGACGTCGAGCGTGCGGTCGCGGCTCCGGCCCCTGCTCCTGCCGTCGCCGCCCCGGTCGCAGCGCCGGGTGAGATCGAGGTCGTTCCGCTCACAGGTATGCGGCGCACCATCGCACGGCGAATGAGTGAGTCGTGGCAGACGCCCCACTTCCAGATTTCGATGTCGGCTGACATGCGCGGGCAGATCAGGTTGCGCGAGCGACTTCTCGCTGACACGGCGGATGGCGACGTGCGGCCAACCTACTCGGACATTCTCGTCAAGGTCTGCGCGCTTGCCCTGATGCGGCACCGTGCCGTCAACGCTCGGTTCGCAGAGACGGAGGTCCACATCCATCCGACGGCGAACGTCGGCATCGCGGTTGCCGTCCCGAACGGTCTCGTGGTGCCGGTCATTCCCACTGCCGAGTTCCGTTCCATCCGCGAGATTGCCGCCGCGAGAGCCGACCTCGTCGAGCGGACGCGCTCGGGAGACCTCACGAACGAGGATCTCGAGGGTGGCACGTTCACGATCTCGAACCTCGGTATGTACGGGGTCGAGCGGTTCGTCGCGGTCCTCAACCCACCGCAGGCGGCGATTCTCGCGGTCGGAGCGATCGAAGAGCGGGCCGTCGTCGAGGACGGGGAGGTCGTCATCCAGCCGCGGATGGACATGACGCTCTCGTGCGACCACCGGTCGATCGACGGGGCGACGGCATCAGACTTCCTCCGTACGCTGAAGAACTACGTCGAGGAACCGGGTCTAGCTCTTTAGGCCTCACTCGGACAAGGGATGAATCCCGCACCGTTGCCGACCGACTCCGAAGGTGACGCCGCTCTTTTCGTTCTTTGCCGTGCTTGCGAGCGCCGCCCCAGTGGCCCGAGGAACCTTGAGTCAAGGGCACCGATACGATCCGTCTCGCGGGTGTAATCGAAACCGAAACGCGAGGAGATCTGCATGGAATGCGACGTCGCCGTTCTCGGCGGAGGGCCTGGGGGCTATACGGCAGCGATTAGGGCCGCTCAACTCGGGGCCAAGACGATCTGCATCGAGAAGGAAGAAGAACTCGGCGGAACGTGTCTCCGCATCGGGTGCATTCCGACGAAGGCCTGGGTTCAGACCGCATACGCCTTGAAGGAGGCCCACGAGACCTTTCCGAAGCTCGGGGTCCAGGTCGGAGCGCCCGCTCTTGATCTCGCCGAGGCCAATCGTTGGAAAGACGGCGTCGTGAAGCAGTTGACCGGAGGTGTCGCAACGCTCTTCAAGGCGAACGGCGTCGAGTGGGTGCGCGGTTTCGGTCGCTTTACCGGCCCGAACACGATGGCGGTCGAGGGCGCCGGCGACGTCACATTCGCGAGTGCGATCGTCGCGACCGGTTCCTTCCCGCTTGCTCCGCCGATTCCGGGAATCGACTCGCCGCGGTGCGTTGACTCGACCGGACTCCTCGCGCAGACCGAAGTGCCGAAGAGCCTCGTGGTCCTCGGCGGCGGGATTATCGGCTGCGAGTTTGCCTCGATCTTCCAGCGCTTCGGGAGCAAGGTCACCGTCATCGAGATGCTCCCGACTCTCATCCCGATGGAAGATGCGGATGCGTCGAAAGAACTTGCCCGGCAATTCAAGAAGCGCGATATCGACGTTTACCTCGAGTCGCAGTGCAGTCGTATCGACGATACCGGCGCCGGCCTCGTTGTTCACTTCGCTGAGGGTCAGACGGTCGAAGCCGATCTCATGCTCGTTGCGACCGGCCGAGGCCCCGTCGTCGAGAACCTCGGCCTGGAGACCGTTGGCGTCGAGTTCGACGCCAAGGCTGGCATCAAGACGGACGACCACCGACGGACGACGGTGCCGCACATCTATGCGGTCGGTGACTGCGCAGGCTACTGGCAGCTCGCCCACACCGCGTTTCGTGAAGGAGAAGTCGCAGCTGAGAACACAATGGCTCGTGACGCCGTCGTCGACAACCGCGGAGTCCCGCGGCCCATCTACACCGATCCCGAGATCGCCGGCGTGGGACTCACCGAGCAGGAGGCGAGAGACCAGTACGGCGATGACGTCGTAACCGGCGTCTTCCCCTGGATCGCAAACGGCCGCGCGCTCATGCAGAACGAAACCGTGGGCTGGGTGAAATCGATCCACGAGTCGCGCTACGGTGAACTCCTCGGAATCGTCATGGTCGGCCCGCACGTGACCGACCTGATCGAAGCAGGCGTGGTCGCCCTCGACGCCGAGTCGACCGTCGAGACGGTCGCCGACGGAATGACTGCTCACCCGACGCTGTCGGAAGCCGTAAAAGAGGCCGGCCTCGTTGCCCTGGGCCGCGCAATCCACCTGCCGCCGAAGCGCCGCTCCAAAGCGACGACCTGACGGGGGCCCTCGAAGCCGAACATCTCGGCCAGGCAACTTCGAGAGAAGCAGATGAATTCTCGCGGAAAATGCGCCAGCATTTTTCGCGATTGAGAAGGCCGGCTTCGCCGGCCGGGAGCGCCAGACGGCCAGTGGGTCGAGAGAGGGAGGAATTGCTTGTCGCAAGTCGAACGAGACTACTCCCCATCCCCCCTCGAA
>CAYTCZ010000185.1:0-6169 GCA_964436315.1 uncultured Gaiellales bacterium
CTCGCGACCGAGAGTCTCTCGCGGCTTGAATGGATTGCGGTCATCGGGCTCGCACTGCTCGCGCCTGTCTTCACCGAGATCAGCAAGCTCGTGCGTCGATACCTCGCGCGCCGCGCTTAGTGCGTTGGCGATCGTTCTTCCCGATCACTCATCTCGAAGGAGCTCGGTGGGGTCGAGCCGGTTCACAAGGCGCGACGCGAGCAGGGAGGTGAGCGCGGTGGCAGCAAGGATCAGCGCGACGGCGAGTGCGATCTCGGGCACGGGCACCCGATACGGAGGCGGGAGGACGAAGAGCGGCCGAAGGACAATCACGAAGTAGTAGCCCATGACCAAACCCACGAGCACCCCGGCGGCGGAGCCCAGGACGGCGACGGTGGCTGCCTCGGCGGCGATGAGGGCTCGGATTGCCCGCGGTGGCAAGCCCTGCGCTCGTAGCGTGACGTACTCTCGCCGGCGCTGGAGGAGAAGCCCGAAGACGAAGATTGCAATTGCGACCGTGCCCATGGCGAGGGCGTACGTGGAATCAAGGTCGACGAGCCCGGCGACGTTGAGGGCTGCGAGGCTTGATTGGTCTTTCGCCAGGGCGGTTGCCCGGGTGTCGATGTGCAGCGGGTCGTTTCGACCGGGGCCCTCCGAGAGGGAGGCGACGGCTTGCGCGAGCTCCGCACCGGTCCCGTCTACGGTCGAGGCAAGGAAGAAGTCCGGTTCCTTGGCCGCGACATGCCCGTGGTATTGGTCCAGCGTGATGAGGGCGTGTGCGCCGTCCGGGAAGCCGGGCAGGCGTTCGAACCGCCCGGCGAGACGGAAGTCGACCTCGACTTGGTCGTCGGTGGCTCGGGCCAGCAGAACGTGAACCATGTCTCCCGGCGCTACCTGGAGGAAGTCCGCCATGTCGACGCTCACCAGGATCGCCACCGGATCCTGGCTGAGAGCGCCAAGGGCTTCGGCGGCAGTGGTATCGACGAAGTGATCGTCCCGCAGGGGCGAGAGAAAACCGAGAGCGAGAGGATCGATCGCGGCCAGGTTTGCCACCTCGGACGTGCGAGTACTGCGGAGGATGCTGTTGTGAACGCCGTAGATGACCGGGGTTGCGCGCGCGATCCCATTCGTCTGGAAAGTGACCGAGTCCTCGACGCCGTAGACTCGCTCCGAGGCTGGACTCGGCGTGATCCGAACGTCCGAGCCGATCGTGTACCGAGCATCGTCGGATTTCGCCGCGTCGTACGAGGCGGTGAAGGCGGCCAGGCTGGTCGCGACCGCCACGATCAGCGCGACGACCACAGTGCCGTTGCCGATCGCCCACGGGCGTCGGCCGGCGCTCAGCCAGAAGAGGCTGCGGAGCAGCGGTTCCATCCTCGCTCTTCCGGACCGCCCGCGCCGTGCCAGGAGGGCGCTAACGATGCGGGCGGCCGCGAGGCTTCCGGCGATCCACACCCCGATTGGCAGTACAAGGAGCGCGAGTTGCAGCTCGACGGCTCGACCCGAGTAGACGGAACCGGGCGTGCCGTCGAACGCATTCGCCCAGAGGGCGAGCGCAGTCCCGCCCACCACCACGGCGATACCCACGAAGTCGAGTCCGAATCGGCGCCACAGCGGCGCGCGTTGCGGAAGTCGAGCGCGGTCCTCGTTGATCTCCCGATCAATCGATCGGCGCCCCGTGAGATACAGAGCGGCCCCTGTCGCGGCGAAGCCAACGAAGGCGCCGAGGAGTCCCGACACGACCAGGCTCGCCGTGCTGGCCCGTTGCAGCGTGTCGTGACTGAGAACGGCCGCGGCGGATGCGTAGCCCACCAGGACTCCGACCGTGGACCCCGCCGCAGTCAGAATGCCGACGCGCAGAGCCAGCATTCGCAGGAGGTGCGCCCGGCTCGCGCCGCGAATGCGCAGCGTTGCCTGCTCACGCCGCTGTGCCCCGGCGAGCACGGCTCCCGCGTATGCGGCCAAGAACGCGGCGAGGAGACCGCCGGGTACCCCAAGGAACACGAACAGCCGCTTGGCAACGTCGGCATCGGCCGACGCCACCCCAAGGGTGTTGGAGATGTTGTCGATCAGGAAGTCTTGATGGGGTGCGATGTTGGTGACCTCGGCGGCTATGCGCTGGGTCTCGAGCAGCGCCGTGGCCGGGTCCGCGTCGAGCAGGTTGCGGCGGAGACCGATGTCGAGCTCGCGGATCGGCGGATTCTTCAGTCGCTCACCGCGAGCGCTTGCCGCCCGCTCGTAGGCCGGTAAGACATCGTTTGCGAATGTGTTCGGATCGACTGCGATCGAGGCCGGGAGGTAGACGAACGTCTCGAGATCGTCCCCGCGGCGGCTCGAGAAGAGCGAACGCGCGCCGCTCAGGTCGGCGATCCCGCCGACTTCGAGCCCAAGCGCGGTGTCGTCTGGTAGCCGAAGGGATACGCGGTCACCGATCCCGACTCCGAGCTCTCGCGATGCCTCGGCACTGATGAGCGCCTTGCCAGGCGTAAGCTCGCCGGCGACTATGTCGATGGTCTTGTCGCGGTCCGCGTATGCCGCGTCGAAACCGAAGACCTTCACCGGAGTATCGACTACAGCGTCGCCGGCGGCGAGCGATCGTGGAGCCAGGTCGCCGATCGAAAGCTGGCCGACGTACGCTACGCCGGCCAGTCGTCGAATATCTTCCGCGAGCTGCTCGGCGGGAACCGGCGCCGGAGCGTTTGCCGGAACCGGGTTTACGGACTCGCGCGTCGAGAAAGATGATGCGATCGCTTTGTCGTCAAGATTCAGCGGAGAGACCGCCTCGACCACATAGGCGACCCTGACGGTGTCCCCGGGCTCGAGACTGCCAACGTTCAGCCCAGCCTGCCCCTCACCGTGCGCGAAAGGATTGTCGTCGAAGTCGGTGACGGCATTGCCGTTCACAGCCGCGGAGCCGGCGACGAACGCCAGCTCGGCGTCCGGAAGGGACCGCACGATCACCTCATTGGCGGGAAGCTCTGACGTGTTCCGAAGCTCGAGCCTGACAGTGACCGGTTGACCGGGCTGAACGGGACCCGCTGGCTCGAAGGCCTGAGTGAGTGTGAGTTCGCCGCCGACGGGATCGGTGAGGATGCGCTGCATGTCAATCGCCAGCGGAGCCACCGCGCGCTGCGTCATCGAGGCCCGCAAGCCGTCGATGAAGAACAGCACGCCACAGAAGAGCCCGACCCCGAGGGTGACCCCCACCATCGTCGAAAGCGTGCGACGGGGGTTCCGGACGAGATCGGCCCAGACGTACCTAGCGAGCATTCGCGGCCTCAAGCCCGGCGCGATCGAGCTGGAACGTCAAGTCCATCGAGGCCGCGACAGATGGGTCATGGGTCACGATCACCATCGTCGCGGCGAGTTCGCGTTGCACGTCGCAAAGCAGATCGACGACGGTTTGGGCTGCGCGCGCATCGAGGGAGCCTGTTGGCTCGTCGGCGAGGATCACCGCCGGCCGGTGAATCACAGCGCGCGCGACGGCAGCTCTCTGGCGCTCGCCGCCCGAGAGCTGATCCGGTAGCCGCTGCGCCAGGTCACCGAGGCCCAAGCGCGCGAGTAGCTCATATGGGTCACACCAGGCGGGGCGTGCGGCTACTCCGTTACGGCTGATGGACAGAGGGAGCGCCACGTTCTCGACGACCGAGAGAAACGGCAATAGGTTGTCCGCCTGGTAGACCATGCCGATCGTTCGCTGGCGGAATGCCACACGCTCGTGCTGCGGCATGGCCGTGATGGCCTCCCCACCGATCGTCACCGTTCCACGGGTAGGAAGGGCGAGACCGGCGAGCAGGCCGAGCAGGGTGGACTTCCCGCAGCCGCTTGGTCCCATGACGGCGAGACTTGTTCCGCCCGGAGCGTCGAGGCTTTCGCAGTCGAGCGCCCGCACCGTTCCCCACGGCGTGGCGTGTTCGACTAGCAGCCCCCGAGCTTCGATCGCAGTCGCGGGGGTCATCGAGCGACGACGTGCTTGTCGGCGAGGGCGAAGCGGTGATCAGCTCTATCGGCGAGGGAGACGTCGTGGGTCACGAAGAGCAACGCGAAACCGGGAGCGAGGAGTTCGTCGACGACCTGACTGGCGGTGACGGAATCGAGTTGGCCGGCCATCTCGTCTGCGAGTAGCAAGGCGGGCTGATTGGCCAACGAGACCGCCAGGGAAACTCGCTGAGTCTCACCTCCCGAGAGCTGGCGCGGCAGGTGGTTGGCGCGATCAGCGACGCTGAAGCGGTCGAGCAGTGCTATGGCCTTCGCCCTCATAGAACGCCGGCCGTCGCGCGAAGCAAACGCAATTGCGAGCTCAACGTTCTCGCAGGCCGTGAGGAACGGAATCAGGTTGTCGGATTGAAGAGCGATCCCAATCCGCCGGGCTCGGAGGTTGGCGCGTGTCCGATCGTCGAGCTCGGTCATGGCGAGACCCTCGATCTCCACGAGGCCGCTGTCGGGTCGGAGCAGTCCAGCGATCAGGGAGAGTAGCGTCGACTTGCCGCTTCCAGAGGGGCCGATCAGACTCGCCTTTTGCCCCGCCTCGATCGTGAGATCGACGTCCACGAGGACCTCGGTCGGTTGCTCGCTCGAGGAGTACGACTTCGATACGCCCGCAAGCCGAACGATGGGACTGTCGCTCAACTCGCTCGTTTCGAATCAGGCGCTGCTGCGTACACGTCGGGCGCTGTCCGCCGGGCGTGCTCCTCGAGATCGAGCACCAGTCGACTAGCCTCCGCAAGACCCTCCGGGCTGAGTTCGACGAAGTTGATCAACTGGAACGTGTCCTGGTGAAGACTCTCGTCCTGAGGGATGTTGTTGATCACGCCGACGCCCGGCGCGTAGTACTTGTGTTCGTTGTCGATCGCACCGACCTCGCCCTCGCGGACGACGATTACGTCGTCGAAGCAGCCGAACTCCACACATTCGGAGGCGCCGACCTCGACGGGCTCGCCAGCTGAGCCGTCCTCGCCCGGAGGTGCACCGATGAACCATCGCGGCGTATCGGCCAGAACCGACGCGGGTATGAGGATGCCCGGCACTCCACCGTCGGCGGAACCAAGCCAAGCATCTTCGGTGTTGGTGAATTCGCCACCTTCGTAGTCCTCGGTGTAGCCGCCCATGAGCCAGACATTGCCATCCTTGTCCAGAGCGAAGTAATCGATGCCGACCTGGGAGATCTCGCCCGAGTCCGTGGATTCGTCGAGCATCGCGATTGCGGGTACCCCGTCGATGACGCGAATGACGTCCGTCATTGTCGAGATGACCTCGTGGGGAACCGTCCGAGCGCCGACCTCAGTGGTACCTCCCCGGACCCACTGCAAGCCTGGCTTGAGCGGGTGGTAGGGGTTGGTACTCGTGGTGGGATCGACGAAGTTCGCAGGATCGAACTCCACACGCGCACCGTCCTCTTCAGCGGACGCGGCCGACCCGTCGCTGGATGAACTAGCTCCGCAAGCGGCGACGGACGCTAAAGCGGCGATGACCAGCAGCAACTGGAGAACGCGGCGGGCAGTAGGCGTGAAGCAGATTGGTCTCATAGGCCGAAGGTAGCCGCGTTCGATGAGAGTTAAATGAGATGATGGTGAAGCTCCGATGAGGCCGGTCTAGGGCGCCCGAGCAGCAGTGTTTGGGTCGACGCGGCCGGGCCGATTACTACCCGCCGACCTACCGCCGCGTCTCACCGAGCGGCCCAGACTTCCTCGAAAATTCGCAGCCAGTTCTCGCCCAGCACCTTGCGAATGCGAGCCTCCGGCCACCCCCGTAGTTGCATCGCAGCCGTCACGTTCGGGAACTCTTCGATTCGTGCGATACCTCTCGGCATCGCGGGCACCGTCTCTCCGTCGCTCGGGAGCGGGCTGACGAGACGTCCTTTGCCCTTGTCGCGACGCAGCCACTCGAGAAAGTCGACGCTGTGCCCTTCCATGAAGTCAGTACCGATGCCGACGTGGTCTTCCCCGGCGACATTGACCGTGTGTTCAATCGCACGCACGAAGTCGTCGATCGTGGCTTGGCCATCCTCGCGGAGAAACCACGGCAACAGATTGACGCCGATCAGACCGCCTCGCTCCGCGATGAACCGGAGTTCCTCGTCAGTTTTGTTTCTCGGATGCGCGTGAATCGCGGCGGGGCACACGTGCGAGTAGACCACCGGCTTCGCCGATGCCTCGATTACGTCCGCGCTGGTCTTTCGACCGACATGAGA
>CAYTCZ010000186.1:0-3907 GCA_964436315.1 uncultured Gaiellales bacterium
TCTTAGTACCCAACGAGGATCAGTCCGAGCCCCGACTCAGATTCAGGGTGCCCCCCGCTGCGCGTACGGAGGGCCTGAGCGACAATGTCAAGCGAAACGGGTCCCTGTGGATGTTTCGGCTTGGACACGGGGTCTGTGGGCTTCCCAATCGAGGGAAGGGAGGCAGCGATGAGCAATTCTCGGCAACAGCTAGTCATGCTGTCGCTTTCGGCCGTCGTGGTCGCCATGCTCCTCGGGCTTGTCTCAAGCCAGGCGAGGACGCAGACGCCCCACGAGTGCGTTGTTTCCAACGCAACGATTGTTGGAACTGACGGCGACGATTCCATCGTCGGCACCGTCGGAGACGACGTTATTGTCGGCCTTGGCGGAAACGACGTGATCGATGGGGGCGGCGGCGACGACACAATCTGCGGCGGCGACGGCGCGGACACGCTGCGCGGCGGCGACGGCCGTGACTGGCTCGACGGCGGCGCCTGGGACGACAACATCGACGGCGGTCCCGGCGACGAGGATCTGGTCTTCTTCATGGGCGCCCCCGGACCGGTGCATGTAGACCTCGGAGTCGGCACGGCAACGGGTTGGGGCACCGACCTGCTCACCGGGATCGAAGGAGCGGTCGGCTCGGGCTTTGCGGACAGACTTAGTGGGAATGCAGCGAGCAATCTGCTTGACGGACTCGCAGGCAACGATTCACTCTCAGCCGGACCGGGACCGGATCTTCTTTACGGCGGCGAGGGAGACGATCTGATCGTCGGTGGACCCGGGTTTGACATTGTCGACTACGGGTGGTCGTGGGATCCGATTCGAGTCAAGCTCGGAAGCGGTAAGGCCACAGGAGAAGGAACCGACCGACTGAAGTCGATCGAAGGAGCATTCGGGTCGATATTCGCGGATCGGATCACCGGGAGCGCACGGGGGAATCTCGTCGACTCCGGCCCTGGGGATGACGTCGTCCGAGGCGAAGGTGGCGCTGACGCGTTGATCGGAGGAAGGGGCGCCGACGAACTCGACGGCGGCCGCGGCGAAGACATGCTCGAAGGTAGCGGCGGCTCGGACCGGCTCAAGGGCGGCTCGGGCAATGACAACCTCGACGGCGGTCCTGGCTCGGACGTCCTCCTCGGCGGGCGCGGAAACGACAAGCTGCTCGGTGGCCCCGGCAAGGACAAGCTCGATGGCGGACCCGGGAAAGACACACTCAAGGGTGGAACCGGCGTCGACACCTGCATCCGAGGCGAACGAATCCGTCAGTGCAAGAGCAACAAACGCGGCGCGGCGACCGTGCTCCCGTCGCAATCAGACATCGCGTCGAGCGTCGCACTGTACAAGCTCATGACACTTCGAACGATTGCGGAGGAGATTCGTGAGCTAGGTCTCGACTGAGACAAGCTGAGAGCGAGGACGAATGAGGATCTTCACGACCGTTTCCGTCGCCCTCCTCTTGGTTGCTCTGCTCTGCGCGAGCCAACTCTACGGCCAGCCAATCTCACAGACCTCGCTTCGCCCGCATCACGCGGACTCGCATCTCCTGGACGCGGATTCGCCTCCTCTGGGCAGCCCCACTGACCATTTGCCTCCCGAGACAGGCTGGCTAGTGGCACTCGTGCGCGAGCGCGATGGCGAACTCCTCGCGGACCGCACAAGCAGTCGGTTGATTTCTGCGCGGCATCGGATCTGGCGGGTTAGCGGGGTTGGCGCGGAAACCCTGATAAGCGAACTCGAACGCGCCGGGGCGCTCCGCTACGTCGAGCCAGACGTTCGATCCCTTCGCTTCAAGAGCCATGGCGAAGGCGGTGATCCCCTGCTGCCCGAGCAGTGGTGGTTCACATCGATTGGAGCAGACCGAGTAGAACCTCCCGATCGCGGCGTACCGCTGATCGTGATCGACGACGGTTTCGATCCCTCTCATCCGGAGTTCCGCGATCGACAGCAGAAGCTGCTCAACGCTCGGCACATCGGTCCGTTCGAAACCCATTTCCACGGCATGGCCGTCTCCTCGGTGGCCGCAGCCCCGGCGAACGGAGTCGGCATTGTCGGTGTCTATCCGAAGGCGAACTTCTGGTACTGGGATATCAGGAGGGACTTTCCGCGCTGCAGCGACGCGGTGGCGGCGATCGACGCCGTGACGAGGACGCCTCGAAAGGCGGTGATCAACATCAGCTGGGGGTTTCCACCGAATCAATGCTCCGCGCTTCGTGAAGCGATCCAGGGAGCATTCGGCGTCGGGTATTTGATCGTCGCAGCCGCCGGAAATGAACGCGCACTCGGCAGTCCCGAGACTTCCCCCGCAAACCTGAGTCACGTCTTGACAGTCGCCGCCACGAATCAAAAAGATCGTCCAACGTTCTTCTCGACGAAGGGACTCGGCATCGACCTCGCTGCGCCTGGGAAGAGCATCATCGCGGCCGTGCGCTTCGACCAGCATGCATCGGGGTACCAGGCGCTGAGCGGCACGAGTTTCGCGGCTCCGATGGTAAGTGCCGCGGCCGCGTGGGTCTGGAAAAGGCGACCCGGTCTCGACGTGACCCAACTGTTCGATCTGCTTCGCCTGTCCGCTCGAGATGCCGGTTCCAGAGGGTGGGACCGAAATACGGGCTTTGGTGTGCTCGACATACCGAACGCGTTGACGCGCACTCCTCCTCGGCGAGATCCAGGCGAGCCGAACGACGATATCGACGAGGTAAAGGCAAACGGCTTGTTCAAACGGGCCGCGAAGGCGCTAGTCGGCCGGTCACAACGACGCGCCGCGATCAGTGCGCGCCTCGACTGGAGCGAGGATCCGATCGATGTGTACCGAGTCTGGATCCCAGCCGGACGAAGGCTGTCGGTTCGCCTCGCCCCGACCGCGAACGTCGATCTCGAGGTATTCGCTCCGAAAGCTCGAACCGTCTTCTATGAAAGCCAGTCGAAGGCCCTTCGGCGTGGGAGTCTCATTGCCTTCAGTGACAGGCGGGGCGCGAGGCGCGAGCAACTCACCGTGACCAACACGGGAAAGCGGGGCGAGTTCTTCTACGTGACGGCGTTCATCCCGGGGGGGAAGGCGCTTCGGGCCAGCTACACGCTGAAGGCTGTCATCCGCTGACAGGCTCCGGCCGCTGAGACGCAAGAGCGGCATCGAACCTGGCCGAATCCCTCCTCACAAGCGAGAGGCGTCGACTCATGTTCATCTGAAGATGAAGTCGCCCCCGATGATGAGGCCGATGATGCAGTCCATGACGGGTCTGAACACCGCCGATGAGATGACCAAGACGATCCAGAAGTTGGAGGAGCTGAGCGAAGCGAACGGCAGCTAAGCCTTCTCCGCACTAACCCGAGGCTCGGTCGGACTCCACGTCGGCCGAGCCTCATTCGTGCCGGCAGGAGCTCTGCACGACGGCTCACTCAGAAGCACGCACAGTCGGTGGGCAATAGAATCGCCCCAATGGGCTTCACGGTAATCACCCCGGACGAGCAGGTCTTCAAGGCTCCAAGCTGGCGCCCCGAGGAGACCGAGCGAACCATCGTCGAGCTCCCGCTCCACGCAAACCTCGCCCACTCCCGCGCCAATCTGTGGCGCTACCCGCCCGGTGCCCAAGGCAGAAAGCACTATCAGACTGTCCAGGAGGAAGTTTTCCTCGTTGTCGAGGGCACCTTCACGATGCTTCTGGGCGACCCTCCCGAGCAGTTCGAGTTGCCGCCGCGGAGCCTTGTCGCTGTCGAGCCAGAGACCGTGATCAAGGTCATGAACAACAGTGATGAAGAAGGTCTGATCTTCGTTTACGGTGCGCCGGCCGACCGCAGCGCCGAAGTTCTCGAGTAGGCTGGGGTCAGGTCTGCAATGTTGCACCTGACATCTCGAACTCAGGGTGCAACATAAGTAGGCTGGGGTCAGGTCTGCAATGTTGCACCTGACATCTCGAACTCAGGGTGC
>CAYTCZ010000186.1:4007-6046 GCA_964436315.1 uncultured Gaiellales bacterium
AGTAGGCTGGGGTCAGGTCTGCAATGTTGCACCTGACATCTCGAACTCAGGGTGCAACATTGCAGACCTGACCCCAGAATGGAGAAGACGATCTGGCAGATCTGGTCGCACGCCGTTTCGAGCGGGCGTTCCTACCCTGCTTTCATTGCCGAGGGCAGGGGAGGCGGGGAGGCGATCAGTTGGGAGGAGGCCGGCCGACGAGTCGACGAAATCGCGTCGGGTTTCGTCGATCTGGGCATTCAGCCGGGCGAGCGGGTTGGAATCCTGGCCCGCACTCGGGTCGAATGGGCGTTGTGCGACTTCGCGCTCGTCTCGATCGGAGCGATTGTCGTCCCCGTCTACCCAACCAGCTCGTCCGAGGACACCGTGCACATCCTGAACCATTCCGGTGCACAGGCGATCGTTGTCGATGACTCCAGCCAGTACAACAAGCTCGCCCAGCTGCAAGACGAGCTCGCGCGCTTCGACACCGTGGTTTCGATCGATCAGGTCGGCGACGAGTGTGTCTCGCTCGGCGAACTCGTCGAGCGTGGGCGCCGGCGCGCCAACGAACGACCCGGCGAGCTCGAGGAAGCTCGCGGGCGGGTGCGTGAGATCGACGTCGCGACGATCATCTACACGTCGGGGACGACCGGTAGACCCAAAGGATGCGTGTGCACGCATCGAAACCACTGGTTTATGACGGACATGGTCGACCGGACAGGCGCCTTTGCCTCCGGAGGATCAGCACTCCTCTACCTCCCTCTCGCCCACTCGTTCGGTCATCTCCTTCCCTACGTGGGCGCTCGTACCGGCCTGACGCTGGCGTTCTGCTCCGATTTCTCGAGGATCATGCCGATGCTGCAGGCCGTTCATCCGACGATCTTCCCGACAGTCCCCGTGTTGCTCGAGAAGGCGCAGGTGCGGATCGCTCGGACGTTCGACGATGCCACCGGAGCCCGACGTCGTCTGATCACGTGGGCGCTCGGCGTCGGTCGAGCCGTGAGCCGTCGGCGTCTCGCACGCCAACCGATCCCGCCATACCTCGAGGCTCAGTTCCGGGTCGCTGACCGACTCGTCTTCTCGCGGGTCAAAGAACGTTTCGGGAAGAACCTCGACTTCGCAGTCTCTGGTGGGGCGCCCCTTCGACCGGACGTCGCCGAGTTCTTCCACGCACTCGACATTCAGATCCTCGAGGGATACGGACTGACCGAGTGCACGACTGTCGCGAGTGTGAACCGCCCGGATCGCTACAAGTTCGGGACGATCGGACTCGCGCTCCCGGGCTGTGAGGTAAAGACCGACACGGATGGCGAACTGCTCATCCGAGGCGAGAACGTCTTCTCGGGCTACTACCAAGACGATGAGGCAACGGGAGAGGTGATCACCGAGAACGGCTGGCTGCGGACGGGCGACGTGGGTGAGATCGACGACGAGGGGTTCATCACGATCACCGATCGAAAGAAGGACTTGATCGTTACGTCCGGCGGCAAGAACATCGCTCCGCAACATGTCGAAGGCGTCCTGAAAGCATCGCCACTCATCTCCCAGGCGTTCGTCTACGGGGACAAGCGGCCGTATCTCGTCGCGCTGATCACCCTCGACGAAGACGAGGTCGGAGCGATCGGCGCCGGCGAAGACGAAATCAACGGGCGCGTGAGGGCCACAATCGACGCGGCCAACCGGAAGCTGGCTCGATTCGAACAGGTTCGGCGCTTTGCCGTCCTCGATCGCGACTTCTCCCAGGATGCGGGTGAACTCACACCGACGCTCAAGGTCAAACGGCGGGTCGTCGAGGAACACTTCGCCGACGAGATCGAGAAGCTCTACGCAAAGGGCGAATAGGCGCCCTCGCGCCTCTGGCCGGAGGTGCACCAGAGGCCCGAGCGCGTCTTGAGGGTCGCCCGACCTTCGCTCCCCAATTGGGTCGACCGCCTCCTTCCACGCGTCACGGTGGAGCCCCCGACGGTCACCTTTCCAGTCGCTGACGAAAAGCCAAGGCCGAGCGCCGAACCCGCGCCCGAGAGCGCCGACTAAGAGCCTATCCCGGTAGGTGCGGT
>CAYTCZ010000187.1:0-6023 GCA_964436315.1 uncultured Gaiellales bacterium
TGGTCGTGCATGACGGCAAGGTCGCGTCGGCCGACGAGGTGCTCGCCCTCATGCAGGTGGAGTGAGTCATGCTGACCATGACCGTGCGCGGCCTCGCGGCTCGGAAGTTGCGCAGCACCTTGACGGCGCTGGCCGTCTTCTTCGGCGTCGCGATGATCGCCGGCACCCTCATGTTGACCGACTCGGTCAACAGCTCCTTCGATGACATCTTCGCCGACGCGAACAGCGGTGTGGACGTCAGCGTTGCGACGAAGGAGACGGTCGAGGACTCGCGCGGTGGACTCCCACCGTCCTTCGACGAAAGTGTCCTCGCCGACGTCCAGGCCGTGGACGGCGTCGCGGAGGCGGCCGGGCAGGTCTTCGACCCGACGGTCTCCGTTCTCGACGAGCAGGGAGACCGGGTCGGCCCCACCGGCCCGCCTCACTTTGCCAGCAGCGATCTCCCAGATCGTTTTAGCCCCTGGAACTACACCGAGGGACGGCCACCCGAGACGGCCGACGAGATCGGGATCGACAACTTCACCGCCGATCGGGAGGGCTGGGCGCTCGGCGACCGCGTCACGATCGCGGGCACCGGGGGGGCAGCGAAGGACTATGCGATCTCCGGAATCGCCGAGTTCGGCGACGGCACCGAGCTCCTCGGCGCGAGCCTGGCCATCATGACCCTGCCCGAAGCACAACGGCTGACTGGCAAGGAGGGACAGTTCGACGAGATCGTCGTGGCCGCCGAGGAGGACGTTACCCCCGAGGAACTCAAGGCCGCGGTACAGGAGGTCGTGTCCGAGGATCTCGAGGTGCGGACCGGCGAGGAGAACGCCGCTAACCAATCCAACGACTTCAAGGAGGGCTTCTCCTTCCTCTCCAATGCCCTGCTCGTCTTCGGTGGAATCGCCCTGTTCGTCGGCGGCTTCATCATCTTCAACACGTTCTCGATCACCGTTGCTCAGCGCACCCGTGAGTTCGGAATGCTCCGCACGGTCGGTGCCCACCGTCGCCAGATCCTTGGCGCCGTTCTGCTCGAAGCGGCACTTATCGGTCTCATTGCATCCGTCCTCGGTCTCTTCGGCGGAATCGGGTTTGTCGCTGGAATCATCGCCCTCTTCGACGCCTTTGGACTGTCCCTCCCCTCCAGTGGGCTCGTCCTCACGGCGAGCACCGTGATCGTCGCCTTGCTCGTCGGCGTCGTCGTGACCGTGATCGCCTCGCTCGCTCCAGCACGGCGGGCCACCCGCGTGACCCCGCTCGAGGCCGTACGGGAGGGAGGAGTGACAGCGCGACCCTCGCGACGTCGCACGATTGCCGGCCTCGTTGCCCTTGCCCTCGCAGTCCTTGCGATCGTCTGGGGCCTCTTCCAGGCCGAGAGCTTCGGTGCGGCGTTCGTCTTCCTCGGTCCGGGCATCCTCCTCCTCTTTCTCGGGGTTGCCCTGCTGAGCAGCCGCCTGATCGGCCCGCTTGCCTCGGCCATCGGCTGGCCGCTCGAGCGCCTTGGCGGCGTCCCCGGCCAGCTCGCCCGCGAGAACACGCAGCGCAACAAGGGCCGAACCGCCACGACTGCTGCAGCGCTCATGATCGGCCTCGCACTCGTCGTCTTCGTCGCAACCTTCGCCTCGGCGCTGACGAAATCGATCGACGAGGTGCTCGACCGTCAATTTGCCGGCGACCTCATCCTCAACAACTCGGACGGGGGGTTCCTGAGGATCTCGCCCGAGGTGGCCGACGCCGTCAGCGACGTCGAGGGCGTGGCCGTCGTCTCGCCGGTGGCCGGAGGCGATGCGATCGTCGCCGGTGTCTCGGGTACGCAGCAAGTCAGCGGGCTCGACCCGGGCACCGTCGCCCAAGTGGCGAACTTCGATTGGAGGGAGGGCTCAGACTCGACTCTGGCAGAACTCGGCGCGAGCGGCGCGATCATCGAGACCGACTGGGGTGCGGATCACGACATCTCCGTTGGCGATACGATCGAGGTCACGACACCGCTCGGCACAGAGGTTCGCTACAGGGTCGAGGGCAGCGTGCGCGACGAGGTCGGCCTGTTCCTGAACAGCTTCGCGATCCCACGGGATACGCTCCTCCTCAACTTCGGGGTCGACGGCGACGATGTCGTCTTGGTTGGCTACGAAGAGGGAGTGGACGGCAACATCGTCCGAGCCGAGATCGATCGCGTGCTGACTGCGACGTTCCCCAATGTGGAATCGCGCTCGCAGGCAGAACTGGAAGACGATTTCCGCCAGCAGATCAACCAGGTGCTCGTCCTCATCTACGCCCTTCTCGCCCTCTCGATCATCATCGCGCTCTTCGGCGTCGTCAACACACTCATCCTCACCATCCACGAGCGAACGCGAGAGATCGGCATGTTGCGGGCGATCGGAACGTCGAGACGCCAGGTGCGCCGGATGATCCGTTACGAGTCGGTGATCACGGCGCTGATCGGCGGAATCGTCGGGGCGGCCATCGGCCTCGCGCTCGCTGTTGTTGCGGTCGAGGCACTCGAGGACGAGGGTCTCGTTCTCTCGATCCCCGTACCGCTGCTCGTCACCGTGATTATTCTGGCCGCCATCGCCGGCATTGCTGCCGCCATCGCACCCGCGCGCAGAGCCTCGAGAATCAACATCATCGAAGCTCTTCTCTACGAGTAGCCGAGCCGCAGGAATGTTGGGGTGCGGGGGTGTGGAAGCCCTCGACGCGTCTGGCTATCCGCTAGGCGGCCTTCCGGGGAGACGACGCCAGCGCCGGTAGATGGCGATGGAGTCGCCACCGAAGTTTGGAAGACGCGAAGGTTCGGGCGGCCCTTCACCGCCGCCCCAGGGCGGCAAGACCGAAGGCGGAGACGCCGTAGCCTGGACGCTGACTCGGATTTCGCCCGCCGCAGGTTCGGGGAGATCTTCTTCCACCCCCCACAGCGACAGGTGTGGGTCGAGTGTCGGATCGCATGCGTCCCTGAGCGCGGTCGCCACGTGGCCAAAGCGGGCAGGATGAGTACCCGTGAGTGCTTCGTCATCAGCCCGAACTACTTGCCGAACCGATCTGAGCGACCTCGCGAAGGCTGATGCTCCAGCCGATTCGGCGACATCCCCGAGACGGCGGTTGCGAGTTTCTTACTCCGTCCCGGCCCTGCTACGCGGGCTGGCCGACCCGAACACGGGCCGCCCGGAGCGCGGCTACCGGTCGCATCGTGCGGAATATCAACATGAGTGCCGCCAGACCGATGAGTGTGTTGACGGCGGTGATGCCCACCTGCATGCCGACCGAAAACGAGAGCGCCGCAGCTGCGGTGACACTCGTTTGAAGAACGTAGACGAGGAGGGCTTGCTGGGTGCCCGCGCCGCCTGGAGTAACCGGGACGAGCGTCGAGATCCCGCTTGCCACCACAACCACTGCCGCCACTGACACCGTCGCTGGCAATCCGAATGCGGCGAGGAGAAAGTAGACGACTGCAATGCGACATCCCCATGCGCCCAGCTGGACGAGGACGACCTGACGCAGGTACCGAAGCGGCGAGCGGAGGATCGCCGCACCTTGAGCGACCCGTTCGCGCAACTGACGCACGCGCTTTCGAAGCGGACCGGCCAGCAGCGCAAGCACGATCATCACTCCGAGCACCACGAGACCGGCGACGATCGGATGGTGGAGCGCCGCGGCCGGGGTGGGCACTGCGGGCAACCCCGGGAGCTGGGGGATCAGTCCAGCCCACCAGGCGACGACCGCCAGACCAACGCCGATGATCCCGTCAAGCAGAAGGAGGATCGCACCGGCGGCGGCGAGCGTGGGGACCGAGGATCCCGGGATTCGCATCCGCAGCAAAGCCAGTTTGAGCGCCTCACCGCCACGGGCTGGCATGAAGGAGTTCGCGGCCACACCGGCTGCATAGGCGGCCCCTACCGAGACGACGGTGATTCGCTTCTCCGGATAGGCGGCCGCGATGACGTTTCGAAGGGCGAGCGATCGCAGAACGAGGTTTCCGAGCTGGAAGGCGAGCGCGATCGAGACGAATCGGAGGTCCACCGATCCGAGTCGTTCAGCAGCAGCTTCGAGCCCAGCTATCGCCTCGTCAACCAGAGAGCCTCACCTACGGGCTGTGACCGCTGAGGCCGAGTTTCTCGCCAAGGTCGAGTTGTTCGGTGATAAGCCCGTCGACACCGAATGCCGCCAGTTCGCGCGCGCGGGCCAGCGTGTTCGCCGGCCAGCTCAGAACGACGTCGGCACGTCGGCGCAGCTCGGTCACCGTCGGTGGGTCGAGAAACCGCTCGTGAATCGAGATGCCGTGCAAACGGCGCCCGTCACCGAGACGGAGGATGTCCCGAAGCTGGCGCCTGCTCCCGACCGAGTAGACGACGCGCACGCCGGACGCGCTTGCGAAGGGGTCGAGCAGCGCCCAGTTCCTCGAGCAGATCGTCGTTTGCGAGATTCCAAGCGACGGCTGCAAGGCAGCGAGTACCCGGCCGGAAAGCTCCGGGTCACGACCCTTAAGGTCGAGCATCAGCTCCGTTGCTTCGCCTTTGGCAGCGAGCAGCTCATCCAACAGCAAGCGGGGCGCGAATGGGTTCGCAAGGCGCCACCGGTCCCACAAGACGGGTATCGGGCCGACCGTCTTCAGGTGACGACTCTCCAGGCGTCCCCTGAACAGGTGAACGTCGGCCTCGACCACGCGGATCCCCAACGATTCCGCCGCACGAAGATTGTCGAGCTCGTTGCCGGCCCGGTGTGCAATGACGAACGGGGAGCCGCCACCCCCCGTTGTGCCACGGGGAGCGCTCACGATGCTGAACGGCGCTCGAGCGTAGAGCTCACGAACGCCAAGTGTAGCCAGGCCTAGCTTGAATGACGCCTGGCAGTCGAGGCGGCCACCGGTGGCGCCGGCGCGTTCGGTCGATTCCAACGGCGATGCCGACCGCGACGCCGACGAGGACCGCACCGACGATCAGGTCAAGGACGAAGTGGTTCGCGGTCGTGACGGTCGCGATGCCCATCAGTATCGGCATCCCCACCGCGAAAACGCGGACCGTGAGCGACGTGAAGGCGATAAAGAGAACGATCCCGACGAGCAAGTTCCAGCCGAAGTGGAGGCTGGGCATGGCCGCGAACTGATTCGTCAGTGACGGTGGCTGAAGTGTCCTGTACGACGTCGAGCGCTCGAGCACTGTGTCCACCAGCTCCATTCCAGCGAGTCGCGGCGGCGCCGTGGGCACGGCGAAGAAGAAGGCGAAGCCGATCATTCCGGAGATGAACATGGCGTTTCGAAGCAGCCGGTAGGCGCCCCGATGGGTCAAGTACGTGATCACGAGCGCGGCGAGGATCACCGGCCAGTGGCCCCAGATGTATACCCAGTTCCCCAGGTCGACGAGCACATCGCTCGTCATTGCGACCGACTGTGCGCTTGCCTCCCAGGCAATCCCAAGGGCGTGCTCGATCCGTGCGATCGTCTGTGCGTTCGCAATGGCCTGAGCAGCGCTTCCCTCCGTGACTGCCCGCACCGCGCCGTAGACCAGAATGCCGAATCCGACCATGGCGATCTCGCGGCCGATCGGGAGCAGCGACCGGAAGTGCTGTTTTGCCCGAGGTTGTGATTCGGGATCGACCTCCGACGGTGGAGGCTCCCCGCTTGGCAGCGGCGCTGAGACCGCGTCTCTGAGCCCGTTCGTTCGGTAACGCTCCCGGCACAGCCGAGACGAGCGGGCAGACTCAATGCACGTAGAGCGGCTCGGACCACCACCGTCAGATCTCGCCCGGCACGCCGGCCGTCGAGCTTCGAGACGATTTGTGTCGACCGACGCCGGCAACTGACTCCTCCGTCTTCGGCCAGATAGGTTCCTACTTCAACCCTTCCATCGCGACGCGATTCAGGCATCGGAACATCCGCCGATGGCGGTGCGGATTCTCCGCAGACCATCGCCCTCCCAGCCAAGGCTGGTGGGTAAAGTCTCTGCACAGAATGGAGACTCGCGATGACTGAGGTCGCTCCTTCGCCTGAGCCTGTGGCTTCCGGCCCCGTCGGCAACACGCGCTCGGTTGGTCTTTCGATTCTCTGG
>CAYTCZ010000188.1:0-6018 GCA_964436315.1 uncultured Gaiellales bacterium
GAGTTGCCGCCGGGAACTGCCGCGGCTATCTCGGTCAGTGGCCCCGGAAGCTCGGCCGCCCCCAGCCTGGCGACCGTCCCCGCTTCAGTCGGCTGATCGTCGAGCGGGTCAACTTCATCCCGCCGCTCGTTCGCTCGCGCCGACCGATCGAGGCCGAGGTGCTGATCACCGATCCGAGGCTGAGTCCTCACGCTGTCGTAGCAGCTCGAGGGTGCGCCGCCACCGGTCCACGACTTCCGGGCTGTCTTTGAGCCGGAAGCGGATTCCGCTCTCAAGCTTGGCATAGTCCACAGTGTCGCTCTCCACAGCCTCGACCCGGCACGCGAAACACGATAACGAGGTGTCTCCCCAGGGCACGGACGTCGTACTGAGCTTCACGTTGTAGGCAGTGCACTTGAGCACGCAGGTCAGGATGCCTCGGCCACTGCGTGCCAGATTGGCGGTAGTCCTCGTGTTTGGCCACAACGCCAGCCGGAGCTCCGCCTCGGAAGCGGCAAGCACCTCCCCAGCGCTCAAGAGGGAGACGTTGGGCCAGTCATCTTCCCCGACAGTGAGCAACTGGAACGTCTCGCCTACCTTTTCCTCAAGATTCTGACCGTCGAGCATTTCGACGAGTTCTCGCGGCAGAAGGTCCGAAACCTGCTTCGACACGTCGTCAGAGGAAGAGGCCGCTTGTCAACGGTCGATCCCCATGAGAAGCTGTGCGGCATCCTCGCGGGTCGTAGCGCAGCCGAACGTTCCGGACTTCATCCCCGGTCGTGCGGCACGAGCCCGTCCCAGCTCGCTGCCCGCACCGATGACTGGATGGATCGCGGTGTGCACCATGGATACGTACCAGGCTCGTCGGCAGCGTTTCTCTCCTGGCTGACGACGAACGCCCAGCGCTCGCCGGACAAGGTGTTCGTCCACAGTATCGACCAGGACAGGATCATTACCCATGCCGAGATGCTTCGTCTCTGTCGCCAGATCGGGAGCTACCTCGCTGAGTACGGCATTCGGGCAAATGACCGCGTCGCGCTCCTGTCCCATAACTCCATTGAGCATCTCGCTGCCTATTTCGGGATCATGGCCTATGGGGCTACCGCTTGCACGATTCATGTCGAGATGAACGTCGTCCATCTTCCCGAGGTTCTACGGGCCGTGAATCCGCAGATCGTCCTGTTCGCGCGTGACGTTGAGCTGGCCGATTCGACCCCAGATCGTCGGGGTCGGTGGATGCCGCTCGGCACCTGGCGGTACGGGGCGATGGAAGGCTTCTATAAAGAGGTGACGCAGCGATCTGAGGATCGAGACGATGCACCCGTCAACACGCGAGATGATGTCGCGTCGATTTTCTTCACATCAGGAACGGAGGCAAAGCCGAGGGGTGTTCTATGTAGCTTCGGGGAGCTCGTCGACAATACGGAGGCGACGGCGGATGCGTTCGGCATCACTTCAAGTGACCGCGTGCTGGAGTCCCGGTCGTTCAACTGGATGTCTGCGCAGGTCCTCGGTGGACTCAGCACCCTCTACAAGGGAGCCACACTTATAGTGGCCCGCAAGTTCTCGCAAAGCCAGTTTTTCCGATGGGTTCAAGAGCATCGAGCGACGATTGCGACCGGTAATCCAACGACGATCAATATGCTGCTGAACCGCCCGGTGAACGTTCAGCGGGCGGACATTCCGGATTTGCGCTTCATCACGTCCAGCTCAGCACCGCTGCTGGTAGAGGACTGGAAGGCCTTCGAGCAGACCTACGGCATCCCCATTGCGCAGGGCTATGGCTCGAGCGAAACCGGATGGATCGCTGGGAGCGACGAACGTACACGCCGTCTGGGCTCCGTCGGCAAGCCGTTTGCCTACCAGAACGTCGCCGTCGTGGGCGAAGCGAATGAACTCTTGCCCCCCGGGGAGGTCGGGGCCATCGAGCTCGGTCGAGGCACAGACGCCGAATACCGCTACCTCGGCGACGACGGGACGATCCAGGTGCGCGCAAAAGGGCGTATCAATACCGGCGACATGGGCTATGTCGATGAAGACGGCTACCTCTACCTGACCGGGCGCGCAAAGGATCTGATCATCCGGGGTGGCGTGAATATCGCACCGGTCGAGATCGACAACATCATCTGCGAAATCCCCGATGTAGCCGAGGCTGCAACGGTCGGCGTGCCCGACCGGATCTGGGGTGAGGAGCTCGTTGCCTATGTCAGACCCAAACCCGGCTCAGGCCTGGTGGCAGACGATGTGCTGGCGCATTGCCGCGCGCGGCTCTCCGAAGCCAAGGTGCCGAAAGAGGTGATCCTTCGCTCCTCCCTCCCGAAAACGGACCGAGGGAAGCTGGACCGCAGTGCGCTTGCCGAGGAATGGGCGCGTACGCAGCGCCCGTAGCCGCACCTCTAGATCAGGGACGCAAGTTCATCCCGAGGCATCGAACCGCGGGCCACGCTCACCCGAGCCGCGGGCTTAGCGGCCGGTGCTGGCAAGACTGCGCACCCACCCGTGCATACGAGACTTGGCGTTACGAATCTGCTCGTCGCTGAAGAAGTCTTCCGGCTTCACTTTGTCGATGGGATACACGGGGCGCATGAAGTCTTCCTCGTAGCCGAAGGGCACGGTTGCGTCGATGCACATCCCACCCTCGAAGAGGGTGTTCGAGGCCTTCCACTCCTTCTCGCCGGCGGTCAATCGCTCAGCCGGCATGAAGGTCTGGCCACGGCCGCCCGGGATGGGATTGAGGATGTCTGTGTGGGGGTTGACCCGCGTCGTCAGGCACCACATCACGTCGTCCATGTCGTAGGGGTCGGTGTCCGCGCTGACGGCGATGCACATACGCATGCCCTGGGAGGTGGACATGATCGCGGACATGAAGTTCCGTTGCCATCCCTCGTCGATTCGGTTGCGCTTCTTGACTTGGATAATGGCGCCGCCCCAGTCAGTCATGCAGTAGGGAATCACCACGTCCTGCACGATGCCAGGTTGCATTCGCTCGCATAGCGAGTAGATCGCGGCCTCGCGCACCGTCGTGTCGATGTTGTGATCATCAAGCGTGTGGACGGCGAGGCAAAAGACGACGGGTCGCGACTCGGGCGCGCGCATGGTCACCGCCGTCACGTGGAACGTCGGCGCCTTGTACGCCTTCCCCATGTAGCCGGCCCATTCCGGATGGAAGTGGAGACGGCCTTGGACATCCGCCTCTTCGGACTCCTCGGTCTCGTAACGGCGGTCGCGCGGATTGACATAACCCTCGAGCACGATCTCGGAATCGGCAAGTGCCATTGCATCGACCGTGCGGGCCTTCACGAGCCGAATCGGCTGCCCCTGCACGGCGCCGGCAAGTCCGATCTCGTCGCAGCCTTGTGGGAGGATCACGTAGTCGAATCCGGCTCCCGCCAGCAACGTGCAGGAGGGCGGTACGCCGAAACACGCCGTGATCGGTACCGGTTCGTCGTCCGTGTAGTGCTTGGAGACGACCTGCCACATGTGTGACCCGGGGGAGATCTGGAAAGTGCCTACATTTCCCCAGCGGAAGTTCATCCGGTTGTACCCGATGTCGGATCCGTCATCGAAATAGGATCCGGTCACGACGCGAATTCCCGACCCGACGGTGAGCTCGGGCTCGACGTCGGTGTGCCGGATCGGAACCATGTACTCGTTCACGTCCTGCGGGTGCTCGATCACGACCTCTTGGCAGGGCGCTTCGTCGTGACCCACCTCCACCGGCGGCAATGGGTGACCGAGTGCGTGCGCCAGTTGCCGCGTCCGGTCGCGATCGTCGGTCCAGCCGAACTGCTTGTTGATGACGCTGATGTCGCCGAAGAGGTTGGTGACTACCCGATGGTTCGGCTTTCCCTTGACGCGGTTGAAGAGAATCGGGCAACCGCCGTCGAGATGTTTCTGCAGTCCCGTGATCTCGAGATCGGGATTGACCTCCTCGTCCGTCTCGATGAGATCGCCTTCAGCCTTCAGCGACGCCAAGGTGGAGCGGAGGTCCGGAATCGCTTCGGTCGATGTCCGAGCGGGCGCTGGCATCGTGGTACTCATGGTCGTCCCTCCTAAATCCCAGTCAGCTTGCGTTCTGTCGGCGACCGATGTATGTCGGCGGCGCATCGTCGCCGTTCGTTTTCGCGAGCACAAGGATATCCGAGCCACGATTCATGGGCGCCGCCTTGGCGCCGCCCAGCAGGGCTTGTTGTGCGGGACGGCTTGCACTCTGCGGGCTTCCTGCGTCGCACAGGAGGAGCGAGTCGGCGCTGTGAATACGCTGCAAATGCTTCGAGGAATTTCCCACCTCGAGCATCTGACCTCACTTCTTCGGATGCGGCTCTTCGAGTCGCGTAAGAGTCCTCGGACCGTCGCGGGCCCGCGCTGTTCCTCGCCATTCCTCGACGATCCCTGACTCGAGTCCGAGCAATGTCAGCGCTCGCGCAACCGTATGATTCACGACGTCATCGAGCGTCTTCGGCCGGTTATAGAAGGCGGGCACCGGTGGCAGCAAGATCGCCCCAGCTCTGTCAGCTTCGGCCATCACCCGAAGATGCGCGGCGTGAAGCGGTGTCTCCCGAACTAGAAGGACGAGCCTCCGTCGCTCCTTGAGTGTCACGTCGGCCGCGCGGGATATCAATGTGTCGGAGTAAGCATTCGCTATTGCAGCAACTGTCTTGACGCTACACGGTGCAATGATCATTCCCTCGGTTCTGAAGGACCCGCTCGCGAGTGCCGCACCAATGTCGCGATCATCGTAGACGTCATTTGCAAGTCTCGTCACATCTCTCACTTTGTAATCCGTCTCCTCGGGAATGGTGCGCTTTGCTGCTTTGCTGACAACGAGATGGACCTCCACGTCCGCAACGGCTTTAAGGATCTCGAGCGCTCGTATCCCATAAATTGCTCCTGTAGCACCCGAAATTCCGACGACGACTCTTCGTGACTTCATAACTGATTCCTCATTCCGCTGGTTAGGTTCACGATTCGGGTGCGTGAGCACTTTTGGAGGATCGTCCAAAATAGTGTAAGACTCGGCGGCGTGCTCGTACTCGTCATTGGTGTGCGTTTCTCACGTCAAGTGAGACACCGCGTGGAGGTGACCGAGCCCGTCAGCGTGCGTCTCGGGCATCAGCCGTAGCGGGCGGAAGTGCCGTGTCCCTGACGGTCACGGAGCGAAAGGTCGACTGGTGCTGAGCTAATCGGCGAGGACAGTGGCCCGGGGCTTTGCGGGCTGGGTTTTCAGTGACTGAGGAACGCTGACCGTCTACTCTCGCTGTCCTCTCGCACCGGCTTGATCGCCGAGGGAGCGACCGTATCCGTGCCGCGGAAGCTCCCGCGCAGATGGACGCTCCCGTCCGACTGGACGAGCGTGTGGATGATGCCGCTCGAGACCCCGTCGCTTTGGCTGAGATTGCCGGTTGCACAGTTCGGGCCGACGTCGTTGGGCTGCTCATCGACGAAGTGCTGGCTCTCGTTGACAACGGGGGGTCCCATTGCGGTCGCACCCGCATCCCAAGCCCACCAATGACCAGCATCTCCTTGTTCGTGAGACCTTCCGCGGCCAGGGTGGCGACGCGACGCTGCGTTTCGCTGAGCTCGGCGGAGGCCGGCCGGCGCCCGCTCGCCGCGGGCGCTGAGCAGGAGGCTGCGGGCCCGAGCGGCGGTGGCGCGCGCCCAGAGTCGGTCGAGCGCCCGGCCGCGCTCCTCGAAGTCCCTCACTATTGCCTCGGCTCGGTCGAGCTCGCCGAGGTGAACGGCCTCCCGTCCTTCGTGCGCATGGACGAGCGCCCGCATCCTAGGCGCAGCCCTCTGAAAAAATCCGCGTCGAGGACGCCGCCGAGGATCGTCCCGGCGTGATCCGGCGGAGGCGAGCCACCGGCCGGCGGGCAAAGAGGCGCGTGGAGAACTGGCCGCGCCCGGGGTGGACGACGGCGAGCTCGGCCCTGTGAGAGCCTTCCGTGACTGTCGCACGCGAACGTCGATCAGGGAGATCCCCGAGATCGCCTCAGGGTCTGATTCCGGGACAGCCCCGGGAGATCCCGGATTGTGGCCTCA
>CAYTCZ010000189.1:0-5954 GCA_964436315.1 uncultured Gaiellales bacterium
CGCGTAGAAACGCCGTCCATCGTCAGGGTCGGCCGGGGAATCGCCAGGCCCAAGCTCACGGCGTTCCATTCGAGCGGCGAGCTTGCCCAGCGTCTCGCCGGGGAGACCCGCGAAGAGTCCGAGCTGCGCAAGCTCGTGCACGCTCGCAAGCTGGTGTCTCAGGCCGAAGCCTCCATCGATCCATCATCCCACGTCCGCGACCCAACGAAGTCCAGATCGTCGCTCGGTTGAGGCGGGCGGGGAGTCTGGGACGGTTCTTAGAGCTGGTACTCGACGAGGCCGAGCGACCGCTCGAGGGCCACCTTCGGCTGCGCGCCGAGCGCTGTGGCCGCCGGCTCGCCGTTTTCGAAGAGGATGATTGTCGGAATGCTGATGATTCCGTACCGCTGAGCGAGTCCCGGTTGTTCGTCGATGTTCACCTTGACCACGGACAGTTCGTCCGCGCGCTCAGAGGCGATCTGCTCGAGGACCGGGGCGACCGCGTGGCACGGACCGCACCACTCGGCCCAGAAGTCGACGATCACCGGCTTATCGCTCTCGAGCACTTCGGTGTCAAACGTGGATTCAGAAACTTGTGTTGTCATCTGACCTCGGTGGTTTGTTTGCTGTCGTTACTTCAAACGTTGAAGTATCGGTGGGTATTCCGTGACGGGTTCGATTCCACGGGGAAGAGCCCTCCAAGCCGGGGCAGCCCGTACCATCGCAGGAATGCGTGCGGTATTCGCGGCTGTCGTGACGAGCATGGTCCTGTTGCTCACTGCATGTGGCTCGGGTGAAACGGTGACCGTGCTCGCAGCCGGCGACATCGCCCACTGCGAGTCAGACGGGGACGAGCAGACCGCGGCGCTTCTCGCTGCAGAGGAGGGCACGGTCTTGACGCTGGGGGACAACGCATACGACGACGGCAGCGACGCCGACTTTGCGAATTGTTACGAGCCGAGCTGGGGTCAAGAGAAAGAGCGAACCTATCCTTCGGCCGGCAACCACGAATACGACCTTCCAGGCGCAGACGGTTACTTCAACTACTTCGGCGAGCGGGCGGGAGATCCGAACCGCGGCTACTACAGCTTCGACCTCGGCGAGTGGCACTTTGTCGCGCTCAACAGCAACTGCGACGAGGTGGGCGGCTGCCACGCCGGCTCACTCCAGGAAGAGTGGCTACGCGGCGACCTCGAGGCGAGTTCGGCTGACTGCACCCTCGCCTACTTCCACCATCCGCTCTTCAGCTCTGGCTCGGGGCACGGAAACAACCCACAGGTACAAGCGCTTTGGGAGGTGCTCTACGACGCTCGAGCCGACATTGTTCTCAGCGGCCACGACCACAACTACGAACGGTTTGCGCCACAGACGCCGGAGGGAGAACTCGACGAGGAGCGCGGCATTCGCCAGTTCGTCATCGGCACTGGTGGGAGGAGCCTGCGCGAGCTGGGGGAACTCGTGGCCAACAGCGAGGTCTTCGACAGCAGCACCTACGGGGTTCTCGAGCTGACGCTCAAGGACGGGGACTACGACTGGGAGTTCCTGCCGGCTGGGGTGGGCACCTTCACCGACTCAGGTTCTGACAGCTGCCACTGAATCCGCCCGGAGGTCGAGTCGATCATGGTGTGCTCGGTCGTTTCATCTCGCGGCTGAACCTACAATGCGCGGCGATGTTCAGGCCCCTGCCGGCGGTCCCCGATCACCCCGCACTCGAGCGAGAGATGCTCGAGTGGTGGGCCGAAAACGCAATCTTCGAGAAACTTCGTGAGCAGAACCGCGGCGGTCCGAAGTTCAGCTTTATCGACGGGCCGATCACGGCGAACAATCCCATGGGCGTGCATCACGCCTGGGGACGTACCTACAAGGATCTCTATCAGCGCTACAAGGCCCTCCGCGGACACGAACTCCGGTACCAGAACGGCTTCGATTGCCAGGGTCTGTGGGTCGAGGTCGAGGTCGAGAAGGCACTCGGCCTCAACTCGAAGCGTGAGATCGAGGAGTACGGGCTCGCCGAGTTCTCTCGACGCTGCGTCGAGCGAGTGGCCAAGTACTCCGAGGTGCAAACGCAACAGTCCATCCGTCTCGGCATGTGGATGGACTGGGACAACGACTACTACACGTTCTCCGATACCAACATCTCCTACATCTGGGGTTTCCTCAAGGAGGTCCACGAAAAGGGTTGGCTCTACCAGGGTCATCGCTCGATGGCTTGGTGCCCGCGCTGTGGGACGTCCCTCTCACAACACGAGCTGATCGACTCCTACAAGGAAATCAGCCACCCGTCGATCCACGTCCGCCTTCCGCTGCTCGGCCGCGAAGGTGAGGCGCTGGTGGTCTGGACGACGACGCCGTGGACATTGCCGGCAAACGTCGCGGCAGCCGTCAACCCCGAAGCGGACTACGCACGGGTCGAGACATCGGGCGGCATCGAGATCGTCGCGCTCGAGCTGTTCGAGAGCACTCCACTTGCCGGTGAGGTTCGCGACGTGGTCAAGGGCGCCGAGCTCGTTGATCTGGAGTACGAGGGCCCGTTCGACGAGCTCCCTGCCCAGGAGGGAGTCGTCCATCGAGTCATTCCTTGGGACGACGTCTCGCTCGAGGAGGGCACCGGCATCGTTCACATCGCGCCCGGCTGTGGCGCCGAGGACTTCGAACTCAGCCAGGTTCACAACCTTCAGGTACTTGCGCCGATCGACGAATCCGGACACTTCTACGAGGACTACGGCTGGCTTCACGGGATGGCTACTGCGGAGGTGCGCGAGAGCATTCCGCACGATCTCGGATCCCGCGGCCGCCTCCTCGAAGCGAGTGAGATCACCCACCGTTACCCCGTGTGCTGGCGATGCGGGACGGAGCTCGTCTTCCGACTCGTCGATGAATGGTTCATCGCGGCCGATGAGATTCGGCAGCCGATGCTCGACGCGAACGCGACCGTCACGTGGACGCCCGACTTCTACTCCAAGCGCATGGACGACTGGCTCCGCAACATGGGTGACTGGTGCATCTCCCGCAAGCGCTACTTCGGCCTGCCGCTCCCGTTCTATCCGTGCGAGGAGTGCGAGACGCTCAACATCATTTCGTCGGAGGCCGAGCTCCGGGAGCGCGCCACATCGGGGCTCGAGCAGCTCGAGGAGCTCCACCGACCGTGGATCGACGACGTCACGATCAGCTGCGAGGGCTGCGGCCAGACCGACCTACGTCGGCTCGCGGATGTGGGCGATGCCTGGCTCGATGCCGGCATCGTGCCGTTTTCGACCCTCGGGTACCAGAGTGAGGAGTACATCCCACACGGCTACGCGACCGGAGCCTCGAAGGAGGTGTCGGGCGCCGACCTGCCCGACCATTCGTACTGGGAGAAGTGGTGGCCGGCCGACTGGATCACGGAGATGCGCGAGCAGATCCGGCTCTGGTTCTACTCACAGCTCTTCATGTCCGTTGCGCTCACGAATCGCGCGCCCTACCGCCAAGTGTTCACTCACGAGAAGGTGAACGACGAGACGGGCCGTCCGATGCACAAGTCGTGGGGCAACGCGATCGACGTGAACGAGGCGCTCGAGAGCATGGGCGCCGACCCGATGCGCTGGCTCTACGCAGGCCAGGTGCCGAGCCAGAACCTCAACTTTGGCTACGGCCCAGCCAACGAGGTGAAGAAGCGCCTGCTGACGTTCTGGAATACGGCGAGTTTCTTTGTCACGTATGCGAACATCGAGAGCTTCGAGCCGGGCTACGTCGACATCGATGACGCGCCCGCCGGTGCTGATCTCCGCCCCCTCGACCGGTGGATGCTCGCGCGAACGCAGGAGTTGGTTCGAGACTCGACGGAGAGCCTCGATGCCTTCGCGGGCATGCGGGCGACGCTCGCTTTCGAGACCTACATGGACGAGCTCTCGAACTGGTATGTACGGAGAAATCGGTCGCGCTTCTGGCAGGGCGAAGAGACCGCATTCCGCGTGCTCTGGTACGCCATCGTCCAGGGGCTGCGCGTGATCGCGCCGATCATGCCGTTCTTTGCCGATCATCTCTGGCAGAACCTCGTCGCGGATCCGTGCGACGATGCTCCGGAGAGCGTGCACCTGGCCGGCTGGCCGGAACTGAACGACGTGCTTCTCGATGAGCGCCTCCTCGGTGAGGTCGCAGCGATGCGCGAGGTCGTCGAGCTCGGTAGACGTGCTCGCTCGACTGCCGGCATCAAGCTGAGACAGCCGTTGCGTCGTCTTGTCGTGGATGGGATTCCGAACGCGGCCACACACGCTGGGGAGATCGGTGACGAGCTGCGCGTCAAGGAGGTCGAGTTCCGTGCATTCGAAGGGAGCACGGTCCGCGCGAAGCCAAACCTTGTGCTTCTTGGCCCGAAGCTCGGAAAGCAACTCCCCGAGATTCGGCGAGAGCTGAACAACGGACAGTTTGAGCTCAGGGCCGACGGGCGCGTGATCGTCGCCGGACTTGAGCTAGAACCTGAGGAGGTCTTCGTCGAACGCGAGGCACCAGAGGGCTGGGCGCTCGCCGAACAGGACGGCGTGACGGTTGCGATCGACGTCCGGCTTGACGACGAGCTCGAGCTCGAAGGCAGGGTCTTCGATCTCATTCACGAGATCCAGCGCCTTCGGAAGGCCTCGGGTCTCGAGATCACCGATCGAATCATCCTCACGCTTCCCGAGGACAGCGAGTTGATGCGCCACGAGGATTGGATCAAGGAAGAGACCCTCGCGCTTCGAATCGAGGTTGGCGACGAGCTCGCCGTGACGAAAGCGTCTGCCTGACCGGTCTAGCGGATATCGGCGAGCGGAAGCTCCCGGAACTCGCCGGGTAGCCGAAACGTCACGTTCTCGGGTACGGGATCCTGGGCCTCGACCTGCTTGACGCCGCGATCGCTAAACCAGCGAATGACCCGATGCACAAGGAAGTCCGGTGCGGATGCGCCCGATGTGATCCCGACCATTTCCTTTCCGTCGAGCCAGTTCTCATTGATGTCGGAATCGTCATCGATCAGATGCGCCTCGATTCCCCCGACGAGCGCGGTCTCGACGAGTCGCTGAGAGTTGGAGCTGTTCTTCGATCCGATCACGAGCAAGAGGTCGATCTCGTCGAGCATCGACTTCACAGCCTCCTGCCGATTCGTCGTGGCGTAACAGATGTCGTCCTTCTTCGGCGCTCGTATGTCAGGAAACCGTCGACGCAGGACGTCGATGATGCTTGCGGTCTCGTCGACTGAGAGAGTCGTCTGCGTCACGTAGGCGAGCGAATCGGTTTGCGTCGGCTCGACCGCTCTGGCGTCGTCGGTTGTCTCGATCAGCGTGATTGCTTCGGGCGCGACACCCATCGTCCCTTCGACTTCGTCGTGACCGGCGTGGCCGATCAGGAAGACGTGGTAGCCACTCGCGGCGTAGTGGCGAACCTCTGAGTGGACCTTCGTTACGAGCGGGCACGTCGCATCGATTGCGGTGAGATTTCGAGCCTTTGCATTCTCGTACACAGAGGGAGCCACGCCGTGGGCCGAGAAGACGACCGTCCCACCGGCGGGAACCTCGAGCTCGCTATCGACGAAGACAACGCCGCGTTCCTCGAAGGCTCGAACGACGTGTGCGTTGTGGACGATTTGCCTGCGGACGTACACGGGCGGTCCGTAGCAATCGAGGACAGCTTCAAGCGTGTCGACAGCCCGTTCGACGCCCGCGCAATAGCCCCGGGATGCTGCGAGGACGATCCCCTTGATCACTTGGGCCGAGTGTACCCCCGGCCCGAAGCGCAGGCGCCGGTCCGAGCCGGACGTGCGTCAGATCGAGAAAGCCCGCCGCAGGGGGGTGATCGCGGCGGGCTCTCTCAGATTGCTCACCGCGGCCCACGTGGCCAGGGACACATACCGCGGTTCGCATCGCCCAGTGACGGGGACGCTAACGCGAAACGGCGTCAATTGCCAATCAGAGCCTATCCCGGTAGGTGCAGCACCCCCGGCTGGCGGCTGAGACGCGGCGCAT
>CAYTCZ010000190.1:0-5809 GCA_964436315.1 uncultured Gaiellales bacterium
CCACCTGTGATGTACGGGAAACGTCGAGTAGGTCCTCCGACGTTCGTTCGTCGGAGGAGTTAGAGCACGTCGCCTTCGAGAAATCCGCCGCCGAGAAACTAGACGACAGAGCGCGCTGCTCCTCCTCCCATTCGCGATAGACGGACTGGCCGAAAGTCTGTTCGTAAACTCCCAGTTCCTTGCCGAGAATCCAGCCGCGGGCAAGACTGCTCGAGGTCGTCGAGATTCCCCTGAAGGACATCCAGGCCCAGAACATCGCCATGACGCTTGGAGGCGATTCTCCCGCACCGCGTTGAGCCCTACGAGGAGGCTGGCGAGCCGCGGTACGAGTAGCGCGATTTGGAGGGAGCGGTCTCGGGCCTCCCTGTTGATGCGAAGGATCTCTGTTTGGACGTCGGTGGACTCGTCGGCGAGCAGCGGCTCGAGTTGGGCGTTGCTCATCACCTGGGCGTCCTCCAGCGCGGTTGCGATCTGCTATTGCTGTACCGGCGGGATCACCTCGCTCTCCTCGGTGAGGTTGGTGAACTCAAACGCGAGGAAGGAGAGCAGGATGCACCGCCAAGCGGCGTGTCGACTGTTTTCGTCGGGCCGCAGGAGGTGTGGTCGGAAGCGCCGAGTCGCCCACGGTCACAGGGTTCGGCAAAGCTACTTCTTCGTTGTCGGCGCGAGTCCCGAGGAAGGCGACGTCGCGACCGCTTCCCGCCGTCCCTCTCGAAGGGCGTCGACCAAGATCTGGATCCCCTTTGTCACCGGCACGGCTATCAGCGCGCCCACGATCCCGAGGAGGGCGGAGAAGACGATCACCGTGACGACGGAGAGGAAGGGGTGAATCTCGACCGTCTTCTTGAACACCTTCGGGGTGATCAGGTTGTTCTCGATCTGCTGGTAGAGAATCAGGATGGCGCCGATCGCCACACCCTTCCACGGCTCCTCAAGCAGGCCGACGATGACGACCGGAATCGTCCCGATCGTGGCGCCGATGTTCGGGATCAGGTCGGTGATCGCGACGAAGACCGAAAGCGGCGCCGCGTAGGGGAGGCCGAGGAGCCTCATCGAGACGTAGCAGGTAAGTCCGGCGATCAGGGCGATGAGGAACTTGCCATACCAGTAGCCCGTGTTCATCGTGAAGATCTCCCGGACGGCCGAGAGGAAGGGCGCCCGATAGGAGGAGGGCATGAGTCCGGTGGTGCGCTGGAGCAGCTCCCGGCCGTAGACGAGGAAGTAGAGCGTGAAGGTGAAGATCATGAACGCGGCGAAGCCCGCGCTGGCAAGGCCGCCTACCAAGTCGAGCACCTTGTTGGCGTTCTCGAAGAAGCTCGCGGCACCCTCGGCGGCGCTACCGGCGCTCTCGATCGCCTCGTCCGCATTGAGGGAGTCGGAAGGACCGGTTGACTGAAGCTGCTCGACGTACTCGGGGATCTTCTCCTTGAGTGCCTGGGCCCCGTCGACGACCGAGGGGATGAGAGCGATCGCGAAGAAGAGGACAGCCCCACCGATCACGAGAAAGGCAAGCGTCGTTGCCATCCCGCGCCCCATCCCCCTTTGCTGGAAGATGCGGACGAGTGGCTCGATCGAGAAGGCGAGGAAGGCGGCCGCGACGAGCCAGACGATCGTCTCGCGCACGAGCCAGAGGGCGATCAGGAGCCCGGCGATTCCGAGCACAGTCGCAACGACGAGCAGCGCGGTGGTTACGAAGTAGCGGCGGTTGGGCCGGCCTTCCGGAACGCGCGGCGCATGCGCGGGAGAACTCATGGCGAGTTCTGATTCGGTTGTGGCATGACCTTTCCTCCGTTCGGACAGGACGACCACAAGCCCCCGCGACAAGAGCGCTGTCGCCCGGGCATACATGCGATCGCGCGGTCCAGATATCCCACCGATGACGCCTCGCATCTCCCTTCATTCGCTTCACCGCGTTACGCTCAGCTCGATGTCGGAAGCAGTCGCTGTTCCTGACCCTGTTGCTCCGGAACAGCCTTCCAAGCGGAGACGGCTAGCGAAGATCGCCTCCTGGCTCCTCGGACTCGTGTTTCTGCTCGTGGTCCTCCATTTCGCCGGAGTCGACGTGTGGGGGTGGCTCCAGGAGCTCTGGGACACGGTCACGGAGATCTCGACCGGCTACATCATCCTCGGGTGCCTCTTCCAGGGTCTGCAGACGACGCTGACCGCCCTCGGTTGGTACGGGATCCTCCGCTACGCCTACCCCGGCGGGGTGACGTTCATGCCCGTGCTCGCCTCCTACGCCACCGGCGTCGCCCTGAACAATTTCCTGCCTGCGAACATCGGCACGTTCGTGACGCTGGTCATGTACGTCGCGATCGTCCGGCACGCCACGTTCCCGGGGGTGATCGCCGGCTACGTCGTCCAGAAGCTCTTCTTCTTCGTACTCGGGACGCTGATCTACGTCTACCTGTTCCTCCAGGTGGCAGGCTCCTTCGACTTCCAGTTCGGGAACGAGTGGGATGCGATCTCGAGCCATGCCGTGCTGACGATCGGAATCGTCGCCGGCGCGATCTTCCTCGTCGCCCTGCTCGTGCGGATCTTCTGGCACTGGGTCAAGAAGATGTGGGCGAAGGCGAAGCAGGGCGCGGCCATCCTCGGAGACCTCGGCGCCTACGTGAAGTGGGTACTCCTGCCTGAGGTCGGAGGCTACGCGGCGAAGGTGAGCGTGATCGTCGTCTTCCTCGCCGCGTACGGGATCCCCGTCACCTTCGGCTCAATCATGAGTGTGCTCGGCTCGAATCAGCTCGCGAACCTCCTCTCATTCACCCCCGGCGGGATCGGTGTCAACCAGGCGTTCAACACGTTCGCGCTCGACAGCTACACGGACTCGACGACGGCGGCTGCCTACTCCACTGGACAGCAGCTCATCACGACCGCGTTCAACGCGGTGTTCGCCGTGGTTCTCGTCTGCGTCGTCTTCGGCTGGAGCGGCGGGTCGAAGCTCGTCAGACGCTCCTACGGGGATGCCAAGGAGAAGGCGACCGAGATGAAGGCCGACCGCGGGAAGTCGCTCGGCGCTCTCGACGACGATGCATCGCCGGGCGTGCCGGAGTGAGTCCCGGCCAACCAGGCCGAGGCCTGGCTGGACGAGCGGCGCGCTCTGATCCTCGACTGGCTTGGGACTGCGCGGCGGCCGCCCCGCCGACGCTGAGGCCTCTCCCCTCGTCAGCCAGGCCTCTCCTCTAGGACCAGCCGCAGTTCAGACTCGGACGTCGGTGCGTCGCCACTTTTGCCAGCACGTGGGGTCTCGGCGCGCGATAGGCTCCCGGGTCACGGAAAAGGACGCGAATGGCTGAGGCTGGCGAAAACGGCGATCAAGCCCCGACTGACGAACCCGAAGAGGGTGCGGGCGTTGCCCACGAGACGGTCGATGCCGCCGGCGAGTCCTCCCGCAAGCGGAAGATCGAGGTCTACGTCGCCTTTCTGATGGCATTTGCCACAATCGGAGCCGCGTGGGCCTCATACGAATCCTCGCGCTGGGGCACGGTTCAGACGGCGAACTTCGTCGGTGCGAACGCCGCCCGCGTCGACTCGACAAGCCTCTCGACCAGAGGTGGTCAGGAGGTTCAGGTCGATGTTGCTCTCTTCTTCCAGGCGGCGAATGCCTTCGCCTCGGGCAACATGGATTTGTTCGACTTCTATGTCGAACGGTTCCGGCCTGAGTTCAGGCCCGCCTTCGACGCCTGGTTGGCGATGGATCCGCTCACCAATCCGAATGCTGCCAACACGCCGTTCGAGCTGCCCGAGTACATGCTCGACGAGTTCGTAGAGTCGGATGCGCTCGTCGTCGAGGCAGAGGCAGCGACCGCCCGAGCAGCGACAGCCAACCAGCGCTCTGACAACTACATCCTGGCGACGGTCGTCTTCGCCGCGATCCTGCTCTTCGCCGGGATCAGCTCGATGTTCCGCGCCGAGAAGGTCCGCTTGGCCCTGGTCGCCGTCGCGACGATCGGCTTCGTCGCCAACTCCCTGTGGGTCGCAACTATGCCGGTGGTCATCTTTGTCTAGGCACGGGGAAGAGCCGGTGGCCGACGAACCGGAGGCGAACGCTCCGGCAGAAGCGGCAGAACCCGAGGTGACCCGTCAGCGGCGCATGATCGAGATCTGTGCGGCCATCGTGCTCGCCTTCTCCGCCGTCGCCGCCGCCTGGGCCGGCTACCAGTCGGCCCGCTGGGGTGGTGTCCAGGCAACCGCTACCGCGGATGCGAACGCCGCCCGCCTCGAGTCATCGCGGGCGGCCGCAACCGGCGGTCAGCTTCAGCAGATCGATATCGCCATGTTCGCCGAGGCGGCGAATGCCTTCGCCGCCGAAGACGAGGAACTGTTCGAGTTCTACGTCGATCGCTTCCGGGACGAGTTCAAGCCGGCCTTCGAGGAGTGGTTGGCAACTGACCCGATCAACAACCCCGACGCGCCGCTCTCGCCCTTCGAGCTCCCAGCCTACACGGTGGCCGAGCTCGAGGAATCCCAGCGTTTCGCCGAGGTTGCCGAGGAGCTTTCCGCGGACTCGCGAGAAGCCCGCAAACGGGCGAACTTCTACACGATCATGGTCGTCCTCTTGGCAGCCGCGCTGTTCTTCGCCGGGATCAGCACCCGCTTTGAGTCCGACCGAGCCAGGATCGCGCTGGTGGGTGTCGGGGGAGTGATCTTCATCGCGGTCGTGGTCATCGTCGGCCTCCTGCCGAAATCTGTCGCGCTGTGATGCCCGACAGGCAGAGGTCTCACCTGCCCCGCGCCGAATAAGAGAGACGCGTGAGCGAGCACCCCATCAGCCTTACCGTCGACGACGACCTCAAGCGCTACCGCGTCACGGTCTTCTTCCGCCTTGTCGTCATCATTCCGCACGCGATCTGGATTTTCCTCTGGGGGATCGCGGCCTTCCTGGCAGTGATCGTGAACTGGTTCGCGACGCTCATTCTCGGTCGCTCGCCAGACGCATTCCACGGATTCATCGGCTCCTACGTTCGGTACGTGACTCACGTCACCGCCTACTTCTTTCTCATTGCGGACGAGTACCCGGGCTTCACGGGCCGGCCGGGATTCCCGGTCGATCTGCACATCGCGCCGCCTGCTGACCAGAACCGCTGGAAAACGCTCTTCCGGATGTTTCTCGGCATTCCGGCGATGATGCTCGCGACCGCTCTCACGGGTGGAGGCGGAAGCGGCTCCGGGCAGTCAGGGAACAACTCGGGCGGCGTCCTGCAGGTGGTCGGCTTCCTCGGTTGGTTCGCCTCGCTCGTCAAGGGTGAGATGCCGCCCGGGATGAGGAACCTTGGCGCCTATTCGGTCGGCTACGCAGCCCAGAGCTGGGCCTACCTCCTCCTGCTCACCGATCGGTACCCCAACAGCGATCCGATCGATATGGGCAGCGTCGAGCCGCTACCCGACCACCCGATCACGATGACGGTCAGCGACGATCTTCGTCGCTCGCGACTGACCGTGTTCTTCCGACTCCTTCTGACCTTCCCCCACTTCGTCTGGTTGTTTCTCTGGGGAATCGTGGTGTTCTTCGCGATCATCGCGAACTGGTTCGCGACGCTGTTCACCGGTCAGTCGCCGGATTCGCTACACCGCTTCCTCGCCGCATACCTCCGCTACGGCGCGCATGTCTATGCGTACCTCTTCCTGATCGGAAATCCGTTCCCGGGATTCGTCGGCGAGTCCTACGACATAGACGTGAACGTCGCGCCTCCCGAGCGTCAGAACCGCTGGATCACCGGCTTTCGCATCTTCCTCGCAATACCAGCCCTGTTCATTGCTGCGGCGCTCGGCGGCGCTATCTGGGTCGTGGCCATCCTCGCCTGGTTCG
>CAYTCZ010000191.1:0-5786 GCA_964436315.1 uncultured Gaiellales bacterium
CGAGCGAGGAGACACGATCAGCTTCCGTCGGCATGTGGACACTGCCATGGCGCTTCGAGAGTTCACGGTCGCCGCCAGTCTCTTGCCCTAGAAACAGCTCCCGACGAAACTCGCTTGCGGCCAAGTGAGGGGTCAATTGCCAGGTGTAGCCCGTACGGCTATTCGGCGTGGCCGAAGGCCGCGATCTCCTCCTTTTCCTGCTCTGAGAGCTCGCGTGGGAGCTCGCCGCGGCTTACCTTCTCGCTCTGCACGAAGTGGCGGATGTCATCCACGACCTCCGGGTTCGCGAGCGTCGTCGTATCGCCGACTTCGGCGAAGTTGGAGATTCCAGCGATCACCCGGCGCATGATCTTGCCCGAGCGCGTCTTCGGCATATCCGGGACGATCCAGACGTTCTTCGGGCGCGCGATCTTTCCGATCTCGGTCGCGATCGCCTCGGCGACCTTCTCCTCGATCTTGCTGCTCGCGCCGAAGCCGGGTTTTAGCGAGACGTACATCTCGACCGCCCGGCCGCGTAGCTCGTCCACCACGGGGACGGCAGCGGCCTCGGCGACCTCCTCGACCGTGATCGTCGCCGACTCGAGCTCCTTCGTGCCGAGGCGGTGTCCGGCGACGTTGATCACGTCGTCGACCCGGCCGAGGATCCGGAAGTAGCCGTCGGCCGCCTGGACGGCACCGTCGCCCGCGAAGTACGGCCAGTCGCGCCAGTCGGTGCTCTCCTTGTTCCGGCAGTACTTCTCGTAGTAGATCTGGACGAACCGCTCGGGCTGACCCCAGATCGTCTGGAAGATCCCGGGCCAGGGGTTACGGATGCAGATGTTGCCGGCCCGGCCGCTCCCAGCCTCGACCACGTTCCCATCCTCGTCGTAGATCACGGGGTAGATGCCGAGGACGCCTGGCCCACAGCTGCCGGGCTTCATCGACTGCAGGGCAGGCAACGTGCTGCCGAGGAAGCCGCCGTTTTCGGTCTGCCACCAGGTATCGACGATGACCGCTTCCCCTTTGCCGACGACGTCGTAGTACCAGCGCCAGACGTCGGGCTCGATCGGCTCGCCCACCGTCGTCATGTGCTTGAAGTGGTAGTCGTACTTCGTCGGCTCCTCCGGACCGAGCTTGCGCAGCATCCGGATCGTCGTCGGCGCAGTGTGGAAGATCGTTACGCCGAGCCGCTCGGCGATCCGCCAGGGACGACCGGGATCCGGGTAGGTCGGCACCCCTTCGTAGATGACACTGGTCGTCCCGAGCGCCAGCGGGCCGTAGACGATGTACGAGTGGCCCGTGATCCAGCCGATGTCGGCGAAACACCAGTACGTGTCCTCCGGGTGGATATCCTGGTAGTACTTCGAGGTGCCAGCGACGTAGGCGAGATAGCCACCCGTGCTGTGCTGGCAGCCCTTCGGTTGGGCCGTCGTGCCGCTCGTGTACATGAGAAAAAGCGGCGCCTCGGCGGGCATCGACTCGGGCTCGATCAGCTTCCCCCGGTAGTCAACTAGGAGCTCGTCGACGAAGAAGTCGCGCCCGTCGACCATCGGGCTCTGTGATCCATACTCGCCCGGGTGCCGTCTCCAGACGAGAACCTTGTCGACCTCGACCCCGCGCTTGGCTGACACTGCCAGTGCCTCATCGGCCTTGGCCTTGTGGTCGAGCAGTTCGCCGTTTCGGTAGTAGCTATCCATGGTTACGAGGACGTGGCTTCCGGAATCGGCGATCCGGTCTCCGCACGCTGCACCGCTGAAGCCGCCGAACACCTCGGAATGCATCACCCCCAACCGGGCGCAGGCCAACATCGAGACGGGCAACTCGGGAACCATCGGTAGGTGGAAGGTCACGCGGTCGCCGACCTTCACGCCGCAGAAGTCGCGCAGCAGCGCAGCGAACTCGTTCACCTGCCGGTAAAGCTCCTGGTACGTAAGCGCTTTGGTCTCTTCGGCCTCGGGTTCAGGCACCCAGATGAACGCCGCCTTGTTCCGGTTCGAGGTCAAGTGGCGGTCGACGCAATTGAAACAGGCGTTCAGACGTCCTCCCACGAACCACTTCCAGAACGGCGGATTGCTGGTATCCAACGTCGTATGCCAGTAGCGATCCCACGTGAGGAGATCTGCATATTCCTTGAAGCAGTCCGGGAAGCGCTCCTCGGCGAACCGTTCGAAGATGCTTGGGTCGGCGCTGTTCGCCTGCCCGATGAACCCTGCAGGAGGACGATAGTAGTCCTCCTCCTTCCAGTGAACGGCGATCTGCGCCTCGGAGACCTGCGCCTCCTGTCCTGCTTCCATTTACTCGACCCTCCCACTCAGAGACTGATTCGATCCGGCCACTATGTCACAGAGCATCCGGCCGGCAACGAGATTAGCGGCCAGCACGCGTCTTTAGTTGCGTTCGTAGATACCGACGAGCTCGGCGGTGGCGAGAACCTTTCCTTCGAGGGCATCCTGGAAGGCTGCTTTGCCTGCGCCGTTCGAGAGTTCGAGTTCCGAGTCAAGGGCGAAGAGACGGAAGACGTAGCGGTGTGGACCGTCTCCGCGGGGAGGACAAGGACCGCCGTACCCGCTGTTGCCGAAGCCGTTCTGCCCCTCGAAGGGTGCTGCTGATCCCTCGGCGTGCTCGCGCGTCTCGCCTCCGAATCCCCAGGCAATCCAGTGGGTGAAGGTTCCGCCAGGGGCGTCCGGGTCGTCAACGAGCAGCGCGAAGGACGCGGTGCCTTCGGGCGGATCAGACCAGGCAAGTGGGGGAGCGCGATCATCACCATCGCAGGTGTGCCCAACGGGAATCGCCTGCGACTCGGCGAAGGCAGTGCTGGTGAGGTCGAACATGATGAGTTCCACTCCTTCGGCTGCGATTTCTTCGGGCGAGACCGTTTGTTCTTCGCCTCCACCACAGGCAGCGAGCGCGAGGACGACGGTCGCAAGCGCCGGGACGAAGCTGAGCCTCCAGCCTCTCACAAGACCATGAGTTTCGCAGATCCTCGCGGCTTCAAATCGGTCCGGTATCGCGGTGTGTTGAGGAGGATTCGTCAGTGGCGACGAGGACACGCTCGGCGGGAGCGCAGCGTGCTCTTCAACCCGCAGAGGTGACCGGCGGAGCGGATGGACGGGTGAGCAACACGATTGCTGCTTCGTTGGCTGACAAATGCTCACTCACGAACCGCTCATCATGCACAGTTCTCCTCCTCGAACTCGGTGATGGCTGAACCATACGATGTTGACATCCGGATTTATAATACGTACGATCTCTATCGTATAACTGCGTAGGCGCGATGGTCGAAGTTGCGTATACCGGGTTCGAAGTTGTCGTCGGCGACGCTCGCGAGCTGGGCAATCCGCCAGACCCGGCGCTGCGGACTCGCCGCTCTCACGTACTGCGCCGGTCATGGCGATCGTGCTCACAGCCGGGGCGGCGGCCTTCTAGAGGCGGGAAGAGGCTGGACGCCATGGCCGTCGTGAGGAGTGAATCGATGACCGGACCAGCACGGCACATGCCGAGCGCAGAGCACAGTCCATCTTCTCGTCGAACTGCCCTAACTGTCGTCTTTATGAGCCTCGTCTTGACGCTGATCCTGGTGTTGCTCTCCCTCCTGCTCCCGCTCGCGCTCCCATGACCAGGGTTCTCCTTGTTACCGCGATCGTGCTCGTCCTCCTGCTTGCCTTGGCCGGAGCAACGGTTCAGCTGGCACAGGGGAGACGACCGATCCTGTTCCCGCGCTGATCGTCGACCTGCCACTTCCCTATGAACGCTGAGCGAAGAGATCATGGCCACGTTGGTGGTTCTCCTGAGGAGAAGCGTCCTCCTGAGGAGGAGCGGTTCGCCGGCGAGGCGCGCTCCGACCCCGATTCTCCGACCGAAACACAAGCCCGCGGTCAAACAGTCACTATCGATCTCGAGGCAGGCGAAACGGAATGGGAGATCGCGCCCGGGCATGCGATTCGGGGCTACGGATACAACGGGCAGTCGCCGGGACCGGCCATCGAGGCACGAGTTGGGGACGCGCTGGTCGTCCGGCTGACGAACAGCCTTCCAGAGCCTACGAACATCCACTGGCACGGCGTGCGCGTCCCGGCAGAGATGGACGGCACCGAGCTGATGCAGCCACCAGTCCTGCCCGGCGAGACGTTCGAGTATCAGTTCCTCGTCCCTGACGCCGCGACCTTCTGGTACCACCCTCATATCAACGAGACCGTCCAGGTCGAACGCGGCCTCTACGGCGCTCTCATTGTGCGTGGACCACGGGAGCCAAGCCTCGACGGCGAGCGGACTCTTATCCTCGATGACCTCAAGCTCAATCGGCGGGGACAGATCGCTCGCTTCGGCGGCTGGCTCGAGCGCCACAACGGACGGGAGGGCAAGACCCGCATGGTGAACGGGACGGTTGAGCCGGAGCTCGAGATGGCCGCCGGCCAGATCGAGCGCTGGCGGATCGTCAATGCCGCGAGCGCGCGCTATGTCCGCTTGTCTATCGGTGGGCGTCGGTTCACAGTCCTCGGTACGGACGGCGGCTTGCTGGCGGTCCCAACCGAAGCGACAGATGTACTTCTCACGCCTGGAGACCGGTTTGACCTTGCCGTCGGTCCCTTCGCCGAGGGTGAGACACTAACGATCGACTCGCTCCCGTACGACCGTGGGACGGGGAAGCGCGAGGTTGAGCGCTTTGCCACGCTCCGCGCCGGGCCCTCCGCCCCTTCCCGAGCAGAGATTCCGCAGAAGCTGCGCTCAATTGAGCCGCTGGCCCGCAACGGGAGCGAGCCCACCCGAGAGGTTCGCCTCGGCGGCCGCATGAACCTTCGCCGCGGCGTCGATTTTCTCATCAACCACGAGGCCCATCACCATGATGAGCCCGTTCGCGTGGGTGAACTCCAGACCTGGGATATCGTCAACGAGACGCCACTCGACCATCCCTTCCACCTGCACGGCTTCTTCTTCCAGGTGCTCGAGACGGACGGGCAGCCGTCAGAGAGGCTCTCCTGGGAGGACACGACCAACGTCCCGGCGAGGAGCCGCGTCCGGATCGCTTGGCTCCCCGATGACCGACCCGGCAGGTGGATGTATCACTGCCACATCCTCGAGCACCACGCGGCGGGCATGATGGCACAGTTCGACGTTGTTCGTTGACTACGCGAACATCACCCAGCTAGGCTCGAAGCGAGAGCGCTGCAGCATCGGCCCACGCTCGCCGGGCCGGTTTCGTCTACAGGAGTATGCTCACCCTCGATCAGAAGGGAAGGAGAAGCCAGCCCACGCACTCCGAGACTGTGGAGATCGACCGTCCCCCGGACGATGTCTAGCGACTTCTCGGTGAGCCGGAGCGTTGGCTCGAGGGCTACCGCGAGACGAGCTCCTGCTCGCGTGACTACCCCGGCCCACACACGCACAACGACCACGTCTTCCTACACGCATGGACGAAGAGGTGAAGGCGCGCGTCTCCCACTCGGAGTCGCCGGCTCTCCTCGAGGAAGACCACGCGGAGAAGACGTTCGCGCGCCACCTACGCTACCAGCTCGCGGCGAGCGAGGTCGGCACTCGACTGACGATCGAGGATGAGATCACCTTCAAGGGACTCGCGAAGCTCGCCGCCCCGCTTGCCTTCCGCGACGTCAAGCGACGCTGGGCAAGATCGCTCGAACGGCTTCGAAGCGCGGCCGAGGCCGATGGCTAGGTTGGTCTGAGACGGGCAGGCCTCCTTGCTGGAGCGGGAGTCCCTGAGCCGGCCGAGCTGGCTGGCGAGCTAGCTTTTGCACTCCGAGCGCCTCGGCCATCCGATCCATCCGGTGTCGGCGAGGACGAGACAACCGCTG
>CAYTCZ010000192.1:0-5780 GCA_964436315.1 uncultured Gaiellales bacterium
GGAGCGTGTCGTGCGTCCAGCCCATGTCCCACTTCAAGCCAAAGCCGAGGCCGCCGAGATACGTCGGTCGCGAGACCATCGGCCAGGCAGTCGATTCCTCGGCGATCGTCTGCACATCGGGATGTCGCTCGTAGACATGCTCGTTCAGACGTCGTAGGAAGCTGATGGCTTCGAGGTTCTCGCGTCCGCCGTGCTTGTTCGGGATCCACTCGCCCTCCTCCCGGGAGTAGTCGCGATAGAGCATGGAGGCCACGGCATCTACCCGAAGCCCGTCGATGTGGTAGCGGTCGAGCCAGAAGAGGGCACTCGAGATGAGGAAGCTCTGCACCTCATTCCGGGCGTAGTTGAAGATCAGGCTGTCCCAGTCGGGGTGGCGACCCTCGCGAGGGTCCGCGTGCTCGTAGAGATGCGTCCCGTCGAAGTACGCGAGGCCGTGCTCGTCGGCGGGGAAGTGGGAGGGCACCCAGTCGAGGAGGACGCCGATGCCGGCCTGATGGAGGGCGTCGACGAGCTCCATGAATTCCGTTGGCGACCCATGCCGGCTCGTCGGAGCGAAGTAGCCGGTCGTCTGGTATCCCCAGGAACCGTAGAACGGGTGCTCCATGATCGGCACGAACTCGACGTGCGTAAACTCGAGCGACCCGACATACTCGACGAGCGACTCGGCGAGCTCCCGGTAGCTCAGAGAGCGGTTCTGTTCCGCGGGTGCCCGTCGCCAGGAGCCGAGGTGCACCTCGTAGATGCTGACGGGGGCCGCTAGCCCGTTTCGCTCGGAGCGTGTGCTGATCCACTCGTCGTCATGCCAGTCGTAGTCGAGCTGGCAGACGCGCGAGGCGGTACGGGGAGGTTCTTCGGCAGCAAAGGCGAACGGATCCGCCTTGTCGACGCGGTAGCCGGCGCGCCGCGAATGGATCCGGTACTTGTAGAGCGCTCCGATGCCGAGCTCCGGAACGAAGCCGTGCCAGATTCCAGAGTCGGCGCGCGCGTGAAGCCAGTGTCGGTCACCGACCCAGTCGTTGAAGTCACCCACGAGCTCAACGCGCTCGGCGTTCGGTGCCCAGACAGCGAAGTGTGTGCCCGATCGGCCGTCCAGCTCGACCGTATGGGCGCCGAGTTTCTCGTACAGATGGAAGTGGCTCCCCTCGTTGAAGAGGTGCAGGTCGTAGTCAGTGAGTAGTCGCTCTCCCGTCTCGAGGACGAGAGACGTCTTCGGAGCACGGCCCTTCCTGGGGCCCGAGCCGGCCTTTGTACTCCCGGATCGCTTACGAGCCATCGTCGGTCGCGTTGAGGAGCGGCTCGAGCCTTCGGGCGATGTCGACGGAGGCTGCGATCTCTTCAAGCGAGAGCCGGGCGCGCCTCACCCAGTTCGGACGCTCGTCGAGCGTCCCCGGCGTGTTCTGCGGCAATGTCTCAAGCCACAGGTCCTCGAGATTCACGAGCGCAACTGTTGCTCGGCTCGAGCCCAGATACGCGAGTGCGCCGATCAACACATCCTCGAGGTCGACCTGCGTCTCAGCAAGAAAGCCAGCTTCCCGGAGATTTCTGACCAGAGCCCGCACGAGCAACGCGCGTTGGCGCCGCTCGGCGTCCGACTCACGCTCATCGAGTAAGCCAAGGTCGACTCGCTCATCGACGTCCAGACTCTGCCAGAACGCCGCGAAGGTCGGCATGTCGTGCGTATTCAAGCTTGCGAGCGAGCCTGGCTGGATGTCCGGTAGCGAGCGAGCGTCCGCACCGAGTTCGTACTGGAGCACCGCCATCCGACCGAGGCCGTGCCGGCGCATGGACTGATTGACGGCCTCGGGCACGGTGCCGAGGTTCTCTCCGATCACCTGGGTTTCGTGGCGATGCGACTCCAGCGACAGAACGGCGTAGAGCTCCTCCGCCGGATAGCGAACGTACACACCATCGGACGCCGGCATTCCCTCGGGTATCCAGAAGAGCCGGTGAAATGCCATCACATGGTCGATGCGGAGCGTGTCGGCAACACGCATGTGATGCTCTAGACACTCGCGGAAGTACCGGTGACCGTCGAGCCGACTCGCCTCGGGATCGAGCGGCGCGAACCCCCAGTTCTGGCCCTTGGTGAAGAACGGGTCAGGGGGAGCACCCGTCGAGACGCCAGAGACGAGCTCCCGCCGCTCCCGCCACGCGTCGTAGCCGTCCGGGTGCACTCCGAGCGGAAGGTCGAGGTAGAGCGAGGACCCGCGCGCTCGGGCTGACCCCGCGACCGCCTCGAGCTGCTCGTGGGCTATCCATTGCACAAACGCGTGATAGTCGACCTCGCCGTGGTCGACGTCGGAATCGGACAGCGTGCCCGCCTGGACGCTCGTCGGCCACCGGCGCCAGCCAACTCCATATCTGGCGCAGGCACCACGAAACCGGGCGTAATCGTGCACGACTGGCCGCTCGGAGAGGAACTCCTGATGTGCGACGTTCCTTCGCGAGTCCTTTCGAAGCAGCGAAGAGAGTCGAGCCAGAACCTCTCGCTGGAGAGCGGCCTGCCGGCGGTAGTCGACGTGTGACCCGGACCTGAGGTGGGCGATGTCGTGAGTCGGGACGAGAGTCTCCTGCGCCCCGATCGCGGAGGAGAACTCAGGGACTCGCGTGACGTCGACGAAGAACTCGTTCCAGAGCCGGCGGCTAACTGGAGCGTAGGGACTCGGCTCACAGGGATCGTCGAGGAACGAGGCGAGGATCGGCAGGATGCCGACGATGTTGCCCCCGCGCTCCGCGAGAAGCTCGATGAGACGCTGGAGGTCTGAGAGGTTGCCGGCACCCCAGCTCTCCCGAGAGTGGACCGCATACAGCGGAACGTAGACACCCCGACGAGCCGGGGGTTCGGCCGGATGGTGGGCACGCGGCGGCGCCGAGATGACCACGGCACGCCGGAGCCATTCGCCGCACTCGGCGACGAGCTCGTAATAGCCAGCAGGAAGGGCTTCGGGGATCTCACAGCGGACCGAACAGAATGTGCGGCCGTCAATCGTGGTCGTTTCGGTCGGCGGCTCGGATTCCCATTCCAACGAGGCGCCCGCGTCATCGCGCAGCGTGAAGCGAAGCCGATCACCGGCAGGAGCCCAGGCGAGGGCCTCACCGATGCCTCCCCACGCGAGAATCACCGGTTGGACACCGCGTTCGTACGGAGCGTGGCGCCGGACGCGCAAGGCATCACGTGTGTCGCGCTCGTTGTCGATCGCAGCGCCGAGCGCGCGGAGCACTGCGAGCAAGGCCGCGTCCTTCGCGCGGCGCCTTCGCCCCTCCGCATCCGTGTAGCTGAGCTGAATCCTGTGGAGGCGGGCGAGCTCGTGGAGCGTGCGCTGCTCGGCATGGGTCATCCTGGCTGCTCGACGAGTTCGTGTATGCCCGAGACCGGAATCCGTACCCAGTCAGGCCGACTGTTGAGCTCGTAGCCGACCTCGTAGACGGCTTTCTCGAGGGTGAAGGCGGCCAGGAGGCCCCGGAGCTCTTCCTGATCACGCGGGATGAACGGGTAGCCTTCGACGCGATCGAGATACGCGCGAAGGTACGAGGCGCCGACCCACCTGTACCAGAATCGACCCCATGTCTCGAGCCTGCTCGCCTGCTCGGATGAAGCCTCGATGACTCCACGCCCGATCAGTTCTCGAAGAGCCGCATGCGTCGCGTAGTCGAACGACCTGACCATCCCGGCCACATCGCGTAGGGGCGACCGCTTCACTCGCCGGTCAGCGAGAGACCGTGCCGGCTCGCCCTCGAAGTCGATGATGAAGAAGTCGTTTCCCGTGTAGAGAACCTGGCCGAGGTGGAAGTCGCCGTGGTAGCGCGTTCGCTGTCCGGTCAGCTTCCGCTCGAGAATGATTCGGAAGCAATCCAAGAGGTCTGGCTCGAGCGAAATCACCCGTTCGACCGCGGGTCGGTCGACCTCTGGAAGCGACGAGAGCCTTCCCCGGAGCAGCTGGATATTTCGCCGAGTTAGATTCCGCATCGACTGGTAGGCGGAGCGCTGGTACAGGGGGGTGAAATCCTCTGGGGCAAAGGCCTCGTCCGTGCGATCGGAGGCAAGTGCGATGTGGAGCTCCGCCGTCCGCCGCCCCATTAGCTCGGCCGCCTGGAGATAGGCCTCGCTCTCGGCGCGGATGAGTTCGGGAACCTCGGCCCGTGCGAGGTCGACGAAAGATGAGGTCGGGCGTTGGGGTGGGATCTCCCCTTCGTAGTCACGGAGGATCCGCTCGAAGTAGCGGCTCAGCTCATCGAGCGTGTAGCTCCATGCATCGCCCTCGTTGGGGACGATCTCGTGCACGATCGCGAATGTCGTGGGCTCTCCCCGGCCGACGCGGTACTCGAGCGCGCCAGTGACGGCGGGGGCGTGCGAAAAATCTGTGCGGTCCGTCAGGAAGCGGCCGATCTCGAGATCGGGATTCAGACCATCTTCGACGCGGCGAAACAGCTTCAGGATCAGCTGGTTCCCGTAGATGACCGAGCTGTTGCTCTGCTCGGCGCTCGAGACCGACGCTGCGAGCGGATCTGTTGCCTCTCCGATGATCCGGCGTAGCACTGGCGTGGGTCGACCGGCCATCGCGCCCTCGGAGCCCCGAAACCTCCGCCTTCTCCTGACCGTATCGAGGAGTGTCTGACAGAAGTCCTGATCGTAGACCGCTTCGAACAGCACGCCCGGCTGACCGCGGAGTTCGAGCAGCGTGACGGTGGCCTGCGGCAAGTCGGAGAGAACATGCTCCATTCGCTCCTCGACGGCGATCATGAGTGGCAAGACGTACGTCTCGGGCTCCCCCTCCACGTAGTGGGCCTCGACGACCGCGACCGCTGCGGCGGGAGCGTGCTCCATCGGCACGGGCACAACGTCGCCGAGCGAGATGGACTCGAGTCGCCTTGCCTTCCCGGCGAACCACCGTCTCCGCTCGAGGTACTGCTGGATCGCTGCTTCGAGCGGCTTCCTGGCGCGACCGCGAAACGCGTTCTCCCAGCGGCCGGCGACCTGTACGGTCGGGGGCTTGGTGTCGAGGGGCGCGCTGGGCAGCTCGACGCGGGGTACCTCGAGGGCGAACCAGTAGAACGCGTGCGGTCCCAATGTGAGGAGGTAGGGAAGCTCCCCGATCCGAGGGAAGCTCGTCTGGCCGAACAGCTCGAGCGGTTCGGACCCCTCGAACTCCGACAGATCGAGCTCGACGTACTGTGCATGTCGCGAGAGGTTCGCGACGACGAGAACCCGTTCGTCCTCGTAACGACGGACGAACGCGAGCACCCGATGGTTCTCGGGGGTTAGGAAATCGATGCTCCCCCGGCCGAAGACCTTCGAGCGGTTGCGGAGGGAGATAAGGCGTCGCATCCAGCCGAGGAGCGATTGGGGGTTGTGCTGCTGTGCCTCCACGTTGACCGTCTCGTAGTGGAACTCCGGGTCGATGATCACGGGGAGGAAGAGACGCTGCGGATTTCCGCGCGAGAAGCCGGCGTTTCGGTCGCTGCTCCATTGCATCGGAGTGCGAACCCCGTCGCGGTCGCCGAGGTAGATGTTGTCGCCCATCCCGATCTCATCGCCGTAGTAGATGATCGGCGTGCCGGGAAGCGACAGGAGCAGCCCGTTCATCAGCTCGATCTTTGCGCGGTTGTTTCCGAGCAGGGGAGCCAGCCGCCGGCGAATTCCGAGATTGATGCGCGCCTGGCGGTCGTGGGCATAGACCCGGTACATGTAGTCGCGCTCTTCGTCGGTGACCATCTCGAGCGTGAGCTCGTCGTGGTTGCGCAGGAAGATGCCCCACTGGCAGTTGTCGGGGATCGGCGGG
>CAYTCZ010000193.1:0-4473 GCA_964436315.1 uncultured Gaiellales bacterium
ACTGGGCCAATCCGAAAGCGGGATTCTCGCCACGACGTCGCCCGTCGTTGACTCGATCCGAAGAACCGCATTGCCGTCACCGCCAGCGGCAGCGATCCATACTGCCCCTGGGCCGACCGCAACGTCCGTGAGATCGAACTGGCCGAGACTGACCGCACGGCGAAAGCGACCCGTGTCCGCCGCAATCTCGACGAGGACGCCGTCGCGGGCGTACGAACTCGTGACCCAGACCGAGCCCAGGCCGATCGCTATGTTCGTTGCCTCACCGAGGATCTCGACCGATCTCACGACGCTGTCGGTCTGCGGGTCGATCTGCGTGACCGCACCAGCCCCCGCGCCCTCGTATTCTCTGACCCAGACCGCGCCGTCGGCGACTGCGACGAAGGGAGACTCGTACGCGTAGCCCGTCTCGATGACGGCGGTGAGTTCACTGTTGTCCGGGTCTATCCGCACGACCGAGCCAGGCGTGATGCAGCGGGGAAGTCTGGACCTCAGATTCGAGCGCCCGATCGACTCTGGCCCAGATCCCGTCCTCGGCAGCGATGAGCTCGTCGGCGCCCCCGTCGAGATCGATCGCCGCCTCGACCGTGCCAGTCTCGGGATCGAGACGAAGGATCCTGTCCGAGCGCGGCTGGTTCGTGATCCACAGAAAGCCGTCCCACGCGACGAGCGCATGTGCGCTTGTCTGGGTCAGCCCGGTGACTCGGTTGGTCGCGGAGTCAATCCGGATGATGCCCCAATCGGAGCTACCGGCGACGAAGGCCGCCCCGTCGAGCGTTGCGATCGTGTTCGGGTCAACGCCCAGCTCGCTCCATCCGGCGATCTCGTCCGTCGTCGGATCGATCCGGTACACAACACTTTCCACCAGACGACTGTCCCCGTTCCTGCGCTCACCGAGCACCCAGACCGACTGGTCATCCACAGCTATGGCTTCCGGCCGTCGTGGGAGTGGGACCGTCGCCGCGATCGCCCCGGAGCCTGGATCGACGCGGTAGAGGGCGTTCTGGTCGCCATCGGGGCCGTCAGAGGCGATGACCCAAAGAGCTCCCGCTCCGGCGGCGATCGCGACCGGATCGGAGAGGTCAAGACGAACCTCGTCGAGGAGCTCGTTCCTTGCGGGCTCGACGCTCGTGAGCCACCCGCCTCCGACCTCCGAGCTGACGACCCAGACGATTCCCTCGCTCACCACTAAGTCACGCGGAGACCCCTGGACAGATGCCTCGGTTTCGTCGCCCGAATCGACGTCGATCCGGGCCACGAGCGCGGCGCCTGGCGCGGAGGAGAGGATGCCCCACACCGCGCCTCCGCCTATCCCCCGGGTGGCAAGCACGGGGTCGGACTCGCTGTGCTCAAAGGGCGCTCCGTGCCTCAGCAGCACTTGTAGCTCGTTTGTCTCCGGGTCGATGTGGATGAACGCGTGGGTGTGTGGACCGAGTTCGCTGGGACTCGCACCCGATGTGTCCTCGGTGCCACTCGCCGCTTCCTCCCCGGTGACCTCCGCGGCCGCTTCGGCACGACCGGGCTCTTCAAAAGCTACTTGGCCGCCGGTCGATACGTCGCTCGGAAGCGACGAGCTACCCCCGGAACCGATCTCCTGAGATGTCTGGGCGCCACGCAGACGCTCGATCCCGATGAGCCCGTCGTCGCGCTTCCCACTCGTGAGCCAGACGGTTCCGGCCACGACGGCCGCAAGAAGCAAGACGAGGACGGCACCGCGCGCTGTAAGAGACCTTTTTCGGCGTGACCAGAGAGGAGTAGACGCTGGGCCGGATCCGGCTGGCGGTTGTCCATCTGCGGGTTCGGACGAGGGAAGCTCCTCGGCTCCGATGAGATCCGCGGGAAGCCGGAGGATGGGCGGGTCGAGTTGCTCAGGCGCGTGGGATCGCTTGGATTGCTGCAGGCCGGGAGCGAGAACTGCCCGGGCAGCGTCCGCAAGTTCCTGGCAGGTCGAGTACCGCTCCTCGGGCCACTTGGCCAGAGCCTTGTCGATCACCTGATCAATTCCGGCCGGAAGGGAAGAGCGGTGCCGGCGTGGCGACGGCGGCTGATTGTGGAGGTGGGCATGCCGGAGGGCCTCGGGCGAGTTTCCACCAAACGGGGGCTCGCCGGTCAGGCAGTAAAAGAGCAGACAGCCAAGCGCATAGACGTCCGCGCGTGGGCTTGGCACCCTCCCGTCGATCTGCTCCGGGGCGAGGTATTCGGTGAGGCCCTCCAGCGCAGGAACCTCGGCCTTCTGCGAGTCGGCCGGCGGTTCGTGACGGAGGGCGAAGCCGCCGAGGAAGACGCGCTCGCCGGAGGGGAAATCCGGATCGGGAACGACGATGACGTCGCCCGGACCGAGGCTTCCGTGAAGGAGACCGCGCTTCCACCGCACGGTATCGAGCGCCTCGGCGAGCTGGGAGACGATCGCGACGGCACGGCTGGGTTCGAGACGACCTTCGCGCGCGAGGAGGCTCGTCAGGTCGGGACCCTCGATGTAGCGCATCGAGCAGTAGAGGAGCCCATCGGCCTCCCCTGCCTCATAGATCGGGACGATCGACGGATGGTCGACGGCGGAGACGAGCGCCGATTCGTGCAGGAAGCGCGTACGGAAGCGCTCGTCCCGGGAAAGCATTGGAGCGAGCAACTTGAGGGCAACCCGGCGGTCGTGGGCACGCTCACGACCGAGGTAGAGAGAGCCCGACTCGTCTCGGCCGAGCAGTGACTCGATCCCGTAGCCGGCAAAGACGGTGCCTATGCGGGGATCGACCTCTACCGACACGTGCTCTCCGCTCGCAGCTCAGAGGATAAAGCGACTGAGACCTGCCGTCAGCGCCCAGTGGCATGATGAACGGGCCTGTACTTCGAATGCGTGAGGCAGCGGCTTGCGCGGCACGGCGTTTCACCCGCCAGCCGTGCACCCCTGCAAGCTCTGCTGGATCGAATGAGCAGCCGGGGTCCATGATGCTGGGTGCTCCTTCCCCTCTGCCCACAGGCGCAGTGCTTCGATGTCCCGCTCGAGGAGCGAGTAGTCACGTTCGAACTCGACGCGGACGGCTTCGGGCGGTGGGACAGCGCGCAGCTCGACGAGCGCCTTCTCCGCCCAGCGAACGGCAAATTCGTTAAACGCCTCGTCACCTATGCCGGCCGCGTCGAGCTCCTCGATCTCCCCACGCAACCTGGCCTCCGCCGCCTCGCAGATCGCTTGAGCTCGGGAGGTGTACTCCGCCACCGTCAGCCGGTTGTCCACCGCCACCCAGAGCGAGTCGCCGGCAAAGACGAGGTCGATGGGCGTGCCGCCGACATCGATCGTCTTTACCCGGTCAGCCGCGATGTCGTAGCGGGCGACCGCGCCGCCCTCGCCGAGCGCCGCCCAGACGGCGCCGCCCCCGGTCGCGAGCGCAAGGGGCTTCTGTCCGACAGGGATTCGCTCCTGCTCCTCTCCGGTCGCGGGATCGAGCCGAACGATCGCGCCGTCCTCCGGGCCCGAGGCCCACACATCTCCGTCCGCGACAGCGAAGTCGGCCCACCCGAACTCGAGGGCTTTAACGGGCACGGACGCGAGCGTCCCGATGTTGATGCGAATGAGGGCGCCCGAGTAGCTGGCAGTCGTCTCGGCGGAGTCGGCCCACTCGACTCGCAGGCCGTTCTCTGTGTCTCCCAACGAGTTGTTGCCGACCGCCCAGAGGAAGCCGGGTCCGTATGCGACGACCTCGTCGGCGTCGTCGATGTGGACGAGCACCTCTCCCGTCGTAGGATCGATTCGGTAGAGACCTGTAGGGGAGAACCTGTCGAGGGGATCTGGATCCGGGGAGAGCGCGGAGGCCCAGAGGGAGCCGGAGCCGGCGGCCAGGCTGTGCTCCCCACTGAGACTCAGCGGCTCGCCGTCGGCACCGGTGAAGGTCACCGGTTCTGCGGCGCTCGCGCCCGAGCGCAGACGATAGAGCGATGCTTGGCTCTCACCGTAGGCCGACCCTCGGGCGTCCGCGAGCCACAGGCTTCCGCCGGCGACGGCAAGCCCGCTCACCACCACCCCGGCCGCATCGAAGGTCCTCGTGACGGCGTTCGTCGCCGCCTCGACCCGAACCAACCTTGCATCCGGACCCTCGCCGCCAAACACCCAGACCGACCGACGGTCCGAGGCCAGGAGCTTCGGGGACGAAATTGCGACGCGTGCGCGGATCTCCCCGCTCTTCCGATCGATTCGCAGGAGCGAGCCCGGGGCGAGCGAGACGAGCGGCGGGGACGCGACGTCGCTGACGGGCTCGGCCGCCTCCTCGGCGACAGGCGTGGGCTCTGCTTCCGCCTCGCGATCGGCGGATGCCTCGAGTTCTGACTCGTCCACGGCCACCCAAAGCGACCCGCCGGCGAAGACGAGGTCGTTGGGCGTCGCGCCGAGGTCGATTGCCTCGGCCCGGTCGGCCGGGATGTCGTAGCGGGCGACCGTGCCGTTGCTGAGCATCGCCCAGACGGCGCCGGCCCCGGCCGCAAGCG
>CAYTCZ010000193.1:4573-5774 GCA_964436315.1 uncultured Gaiellales bacterium
GCCCAGATGAATTCACCGCCGTCGGCGACGATCTCGCTGGCGCCTTGGATCTGGGCAATCACCTCCCCCGTTGCCGGGTCGACCCGGTAGAGATCCGGGGGCGGAGAGCAGGCAGGGACATTGCGCACCTCGGCTATCCAGAGTGAGTCCGCGGCGGCGACCAGGCTGCAGGGAACGAAACTCAGCGACACCTCGTCCGAGCCAATGAAGTTCTCCGGCTCGACTTTACTCGCCCCGGGATCAAGACGATAGATCGGCCGCGAGCCGCCGCCGAGCCAGACGCTCCCGCCGGCCGCAGCAAGCCAGCTCGCCTTGCCCCAGCCTCCTTCGAAGGTCTCGAGCTCGGTGCCGTTCTCCGCCTCCTCGACGCGAATCACCTTCGCCCCCGTACTCTGGTCGCTGAGCACCCAGACCGCCGAGCCGTCCCCAGCCAAGAGCCGTGGCGACTGGATCGGCACCCTGGCGAGGATGTCGCCCGTCTCGCCATCGATCCGAAGGAGCAAGCCGGAGACGACTGGCGCCTCGGCCGCGGCTGAGGGCGGGGTGGTTCCTTGCCCTCCGTCGAGGGCAACCTCCGTGGGCGTCTCGGCGACGGCAGGCGCGGGAGCCTCGCCGCTCACGACGTCCGACTCGCCATTGGTCAACCAGACCGCCCCGGCCACTAAGGCGACGAACAGGAGGGCGGCGGCGACCGCCGTGAGCGGCTTCCTCCCCGCCTGGAGCCAGTGCACCAGCGGGTCGCGAGCGAAAGCTGGTTCCTCATCCACCGTAGGTGACCGTGACTGCTGGGCCGGAGCGTCCGGCGCGGGACGAGGTGGGAGAGCGAGCGGTGCGAGCTGATCGACTTCGGACGTTCGCCCGAATCGCTCCCCGTCGTGCCCGAGCGCTGCCTCCGCGGCGGCGGCGAGCTCTCCAGCGGTCGCGTAGCGCTCCTCGGGCCACTTTGCGAGCGCCTTTTGGATCACTCGGTCGATCTGGGCGGGCAGCTCAGGGCAGGACTGGCTCGCAGATGGCGGCTGCTCGTGCAGGTGGGCCTCGAGGAGGACCTCCGGCGTCTCCTTCCTGAAGGGAGGCTTTCCGGTCAGGCACGCGAAGAAGAGACAGCCGAGCGCGTAGACGTCGGTGCGCGGGCTCAGGGATTGTCCCTCGATCTGCTCCGGGGCGAGGTAGCCGATTGTGCCGAGACGCTGCGAGGCGTCGG
>CAYTCZ010000194.1:0-5741 GCA_964436315.1 uncultured Gaiellales bacterium
CGATCTTCCTCCTCGAGAACCCATCAGTCAACGGGACCGACCTCCAGGTGGACGGCGGCTGGCTTCTACTCTGAGGCTGCGCCGCCTCGCCTCATGCACACGAGCCTCCAACGCCTCGTCGACTCCTACTCGATCGAGATAACGCCAAAGGAGTACGAGCGGGTCGGTGGGCTCGCACGGTACTTAGCCAGCGGCACGCATGTGTACGTGACCGCCCTTCCTGGGGCCCCTCCCGAGAACGCGGTGGCTGCATCGCGTCGGATCGCCGCCGAAGGACTGCGCCCGGTACCGCACCTTGCAGCGCGCGCGTTCCCGGAACTTGCCGACGTTGACCGTTTTCTCGGACAGTTGGCCGAGGCGGGCGTGGAGGAGGCGCTCGTCATCGCCGGCTCGCTCCCTCGCCCAGCAGGGACACTGGACTCATCTCTCCAGGTCTTGCGCTCTGGCTTGCTAGAGCACCACGGGATCAGTCGCGTGGGCGTCGCCGGCTATCCAGAGGGACATCCGGATGTCTCCGCTGAGACCCTTTCCGGGACGATCATCGAAAAGAACGCCTTCGCTGCCGAGTCCGACCTCGACGTCTACATCGTGACCCAGTTCTGCTTCACATCCGAGCCGTACGTTCGCTGGGAGCGAGAGATTCGTGAAACCGGCAACGCCTTGCCGGTTCACCCCGGGCTCCCGGGCGTCACCTCGGCACGCGCGCTGCTTCGGTTCGGAATCCAGTGCGGTGTGGGCCCGTCGCTTCGGGTGGTGCGAAAGCAGACCCGTGGGTTTGCGCGGCTGCTCGGACGCTCGACCTATCGGCCGGATCGGTTGGTGGCGGGAATTGTCGAGGCGTGTGACAGCGATCCCGGCGCGCTGTTTGACCGACTGCATTTCTTCCCGTTCGGCGGACTCGAGCAGACGGTGAGCTGGATCGACGACCTTCGGAGCCGGGCGCTCATCTAACTCCAAGCTCCCAGGGCAACTAGTCGAGACCGCCGGCGCGGGCCTGTTCGCGGGCCACGACGGCCCAGTCCTTGGCACCGTCGCCGTGGGCGACGGCACCCAGGAGTCGATCACGCAGAACGTTGGCGCTCGGCAGAGGGAGAGCGGCGAGATCGCCGGCCTCCAGGATCAGGTTTGAGTCCTTGAGGCCGAGGTCAGCCGTGAAGCCCACCTGGTCGTATGCCTCATCGACCATGATCTTCCCGTAGACCTCGTAGGCGGGCGCCGCAAAGAGGCCGTCGACCATCAATTCGTAGAGGACCTCCGGCTTCACGTCGTACTTCCGCGCGAGCGAGAAAGCCTCTCCCATCACCTCGATGGCGCAGCCGAGCAGGAAGTTGTTCGCCAACTTGATCGCGGTCGCCGACTCGGGTCTAGGGCCGGCCTCGAACGTCCGGCGACCGATGGCCTCGAAGAGCGACGCACAGCGACGCGCCGGCTCCGGCGGTCCTCCAACGATGATTCCGAGCCGGCCCGCCGCGGCGACGTCGGGTCGACCGACGACGTGCGCCGCGACCATCACCTGGCCCGCCGCCGAGTGGGCTGCAGCGAGGTTTTGGATCGTGGCCACCCCGTGGGTGCCCATCGGCATGTGGATGGCGCCCTTGGCCAACGAGTCCCGCAGGCCGCCTTCCCCGAGAGTCACCTCCTCGAGAGCGGCGTCATCCGCCAGCATCGTCATCACGACCTCGCGGCCTTCGCAGGCATCGGCGATTGTCGCGGCGACCTGTGCTCCGGCCTCCCCCAGTTCGGCAGCCTTCTCAGGTGTCCGGTTGTAGACGACGAGGTCGTTCTCCCCGGCCAGGACCTGTCCCGCGATCCCCCTGCCCATCCGTCCGATGCCGATGAAACCGACTCTCATCATTCCTCCATCGATCGAGAACACATTTCCGCAGGCCAATGGCAAGGGGCTACGGAAGCACTCGGCGCGGCAACGACGCTTGGGTGCGGAGCGCCTCGCCAACGGGATCCCCTCACCGTAGAGACGAGCGTTTTCGTGGGAGGAATATAGTAGGATCGCGACTCCTGCGAGCCACTGAATAGGTCGGCGTTGAGCGGTGAGAGTGCCCGCGCCCGCCGTCACGTCGGCAAAACCGGAACGCGCATTCTGGGCCAGCACAAAGGCGCCAACGAACGGAGGACTCGAAACATGCTCAAGGCGACCGACGGGCTGCTGCTACCGACGACCATCATCGGCTCGTTGCCGCGGCCGTCCTGGTACAAGGAGAATCTGGGGACGCGCGCGTTTCTCGACGCGATGGTCGACATCGGCTTTCGGGAGCAGTATGTCGATGCGCTCTCCGTCTACCTGCGCGAGCAGGAACTCGCCGGGCTGGACGTCGTCACCGACGGTGATTGCCGCTTCGACCACGACGTGGGTGGCCAGAGCTGGACTCGCTATCCGCCTCAGCACATGTCCGGCTTCGAGCACGCTCACCCGGAGCTCGCGCGGGCAGGCGCCGGAGGCCTCGGCTTCCCGAGGGGCCATATCCTCCACGACTACCTCGAGGCTCGCGTCATGCCGCGGATTGTCGGACCCGTCGGACGCGGCGAGCTCCAGTACGCCGAGATGTGGAAGGCGGCACAGCGGCTCACGAAGAAGCCAGTCAAGTTCGGCACCGTTACGCCCGAGCTCGTCGCCTTCGCCGTGCAGGACTCCTACTACGAGGACCTTCGGTCACGCATCATGGCCATCAGTGACGCCCTGAACGAGGAGTTGCACGAGCTCGCCGATGCCGGCTGTGCGGTAATCCAGATGGAGGAGCCGCAAATCCATCTGCTGGCCGCCCGGGGCATCGTCGATGACGTGATCAATCCCGCTTTCATGGTCGAGGTCTTCAACAACACGGTCAAGGGCTTGCGTGACAAGACCGAGGTCTGGTGCCACACCTGCTGGGGCAATCCGTCACAGCAGCGCATGTTCGCGACGGTGCAGTCGTACGAGCCGGCGCTCGAGTTTCTCAATCAGGTGGACGCCGACGTCATCACCTTTGAAACCAGGAGTTCTGGGGCCCAAGACCTCAAGGCGATTGGCGAGGTTATTACTGACAGGCGAGTCGGAATCGGGGTGATCGACCATCACACACTCCAAGTCGAGTCGCCGGAGGAGGTCGCTGAGAGCGTCCGACTCGCGCTCGACCACATCTCGACCGAGCGACTCGTCATCTGTTCCGATTGCGGAATGGGTCGGGAGGGAATGAGCCGACGACACGCCTTTTACAAGACGGTCTCACTCGTTCTCGGAACGAACATCGTGCGGAAGGAGCTTGGAATCGATGAGGCTGAGTGCATGGCCGCCGACGCCCGTTATTCCTTGATCCCGACGGCCTGATCGACTCCGGCTCGACGAACGGAGAAGACGATGATCAACGCAGCGATTGTCGGACTCGGATGGTGGGGCAAGACGCTCGTGGAATCCGTCCAGGGTCAGAGCAACGACATTCGCTTCGTCGCCGGGGCCACGCGGACGATCGCGCCCGAGGTGGAGGCGTTCGCCTCCGAGCACTCGTTTCGCCTGATCGATGGGTACGAGACTCTCCTCGACGAGCCGGATGTGGAAGCCGTCGTTCTCGCGACGCCCCACTCGATTCACGCCGAGCAGGTGATCGCCGCAGCAGAGTCGGGCAAGCACGTGTTTTGCGAGAAGCCGTTCGCGCTCACGAAGCGCGACGCCGAGGCGGCCGTCGAGGCAACTCGCAAGGCCGAGGTCACGCTCGGCCTCGGCTACAACCGGCGTTTCCATCCGGAGATGACGAAGCTCCGCCAGCGGATTCAGTCGGGCGACCTCGGCGTCGTCATGCACGTCGAGGCGACGATGACCTTTCCGAACGCGCTCTTTCTCACGCCCAGCCAGTGGCGCGCCGACCGCGAGGAGACGCCCTGCGGCGGGCTCACGCCGATGGGTGTCCACGCCGTCGACGGCATGATCGATCTCTGCGGTGAAATCGATCGCGTCTACTGCCAGAGCTTTCGGCGCGTAGTCGAAATCGATGCCGATGACACGACCTCGATCCTGTTTCGGATGAAAGACGGCATGTCTGGTTACCTCGGCACGATGACCGCAACGGGCCCCGGATTCAGCTTCCAGGTTTTTGGCTCCGAAGGGTGGGTCCGGCTCGAGGGAATGACGCATGTCGCAGGCGCCTCGTCCGAGGAGCGACGAACCCGTCTGTTCGGAACGTGCAAGTTCCAACCGCTCAAGGGGCCGATGGAGACCTGGGACGCCGAGATGCACGACGTTACCCGAGCGGCGCTGGAGGCATTTGCGATTGCAGCCAGCGGCGGGCCGGAGTTTTCGATCACGACCGAGGAGATGATTCACGGGGCAGCGGTCACCGAGGCAGTCGTTCGTTCGGCCGCTTCGGGGAACGTGGAGGCTGTCGGCTAGCGGCTACTTCACCCGTCGGGCTATCCGGCGCCCGCCAGAACCCTGTTTCCGGGAGAAGGAGCTATAGGCTTCTCGCAACCTCGAATCAAGGACACGAAATGGATCTCGGCAACGGTCTCGGTCATCTGACCTACTCGACGCTCGTTCATCCCGGAGATACGTGGGACGACATGTGGACGAGCCTGAAGACGTACGTCCCGCAGGTAAAAGAACGGGTCGCACCGAACGAGCCTTTCGGGGTCTCCCTCCGCCTGTCGGCAGCATCTGCCCAGTCTCTCGTCGCAAGCCCAGCGGAACGCGACAGGCTCAGGAGCTTCCTCGCCGACAACGACCTGTACCTCTACACCGTCAATGCCTTTCCGTACGGTCCGTTCAAGGGTCGCCGCGTCAAGGAGCAGGTCTACGAACCCGATTGGCGCTCGGAGGAGCGTACCCGGTACACGATCAACGTCGCGGACATTCTCGCCAGCGTCGTCGAACCGGGAACGGAACCGTCAATCCAGACCTCGCCGCTCGGCTTCAAGCCCAACGTCACGGGGCCCGATGTCGTCTCCAGCTACACGGAGCACGTGCTCCACGTCGCCGCGCATCTCGTGACACTCGAGCGAGAAACCGGGCGCACTGTCACGCTCGGGATCGAGCCGGAGCCCTACTGCTTCCTCGAGACGACCGAGGAGACTGTGGCGTACTTCAAGGAGCATCTCTACTCAGGAGAGGCCGCGGCAGAGGTCTCCCGGCTAGCGGGAATCCCGATCTCCGAGGCACATGCGGCACTTCGCAACCACCTCGGCGTCGTGTTCGACATCTGCCACCAGGCGGTCGAGTACGAGGACATTTCGGACTCGTTGCAGCGACTGGTCGATGCCGGTATTCCGATCTTCAAGCTGCAGGAGGCGGCCGCGCTGTACGTTCCAACCGTCACCGAGGAGGCTGTGGAGGTGTTGACGCCATTCGCCGACACCATCTATCTCACCCAGACGTACGAGCGGGGCGATGACGGCACCATCACGCGGTTTCTCAACCTCGATGACGCACTCGCAGACTGGAGGAGCAACCCCGGGCCGCGCGAATGGCGTGTCCATATCCACGTACCGGTGTTTCTTGACGACCTTGGCGCCTTTCGGACGACGCGTTTCGCGATCGAGGACGCCCTCGAGTTCCACCGGGCGAGCCCGCTATCGCGTCAGCTCGAGATCGAGACCTACACGTGGGACATGCTTCCCGACGATCTCAAGACCGGTGACATCGTCGAGTACGTCTGCCGCGAGCTCGAGTGGGTGCGCGACGAGCTTCTCGCCACCGCTCCGGCTGTGGAGTAGTCCTCGGCTCGCGGATACGAGTCTGTGGACACTCCGGCAGATCT
>CAYTCZ010000195.1:0-5732 GCA_964436315.1 uncultured Gaiellales bacterium
TTGCCGCGGGCCGTGCAAGTCGATGGAGAACGGTGCAAAACCGTCTCAAGTGGACGATGTTTTGCGCGTTCTGACCTCCTAGAGTCTTTGACGGCTGACGAAACCGCGCCCGCCGTGGCCGGGGAGGAGGTGAACGCTCTTGTTCGAGGAGCTAACCGAGGAACTGATGGATCTCACTGTGGAGGAGATGGGCACTCGCCGAGCCTTTTACGCACTCAACACGCCGAAGGGTCCGTGCTGTGCGTGCTGCACGTGTTGTGACTGTTGGTTCTTCTGTCACTGATGGCGTCCGTCTCTGATCGACGGAGCTGAGACAGATGAGTCGCGGGAGGTCGAGGGTGACGGCGCTGCCTTCGAGACCGCAGGTGAAGCCGTGGTATCGAATCGCCGCGGACGAGCATGGGGTGCTGTTCGAGCACGCAGGTTCGCTCTCGCGCTTCACGGGCGGTGCGGCAACGACGCTGCTTCCGGCTCTCCTGCCGCTTCTCGACGGAACCCGGACAGTAGTCGAGTTAACCGAGGCGTGTGGGGCTGCGATCCAACCCGCGGTTCGAAACACCCTCGATCTCCTGACAGAACACGGAATCGTGATGGATCAATCGGAGCTTGCATGCAACTCGTTCCCGCCGGCCCGAGCGACGGCCGAGTTCCTCGCGGCGAGTACGGAGGCCGCTGTGTCTCCTGCGTCGTTGCTCACGCATCTTGAAGATGCGCGAGTCACGATCGCCGGGTCAAGCAACCTTTCCCTCGAGCTCGCGCGACTTCTTCGGCTCTCCGGAGTTCGGCACGTCACGTTGAAGAGTGAACCGGCGGCCCGGGAGCTCAGGCACTGCGATCTTCTGATCGCTTCGCCGGCCCCCGGCGAGCTTCCAGTCTTGGAGGAACTCAATCGCTCGACGCTTCGTGCGGAGACGCCGTGGATACCGATTCTCCCCCATGACGGCGCGCTGGCCTCGGTCGGGCCGCTCTACCTCCCGGGAGAGACTTGCTGCTTCGAATGCTTTGTTCGCCGACGTGCCGCGAATGTCGATTACCCAAAGGAATTCCTGACGTTGCAGAAAGCGGCGGCGTCGTATCCGACTCCGCCAGTTATCACCGCCGCGCTCGCCGGTCTGGCCGGATCTTTGGCATTGCGTTGGCTCGCGCTCCGCGATCCCCAACTTCCCGGAGTGCTTTTCGCCCTTGAGCAGCAAGAGACCTTGCGCCTGACCGAGCATTATGTGTATCGAGTTCCACGCTGCTCCGTCTGCTCGACGGCGGAAGACCTCGCACCCCCGCTTCCGTGGTTCGAGTCGAACGATTCCGATGTGGCCTAGTGCGGTCGCCCCGAGCGCCGACACCACTCCACGCACGAGGCAGCTCGACTCACTCGTGTCTCCGCTCACGGGAATCGTGCACGAGCTCCACGAGACGTTCGCCGAGCCGGACGATCCCCGGCTTGCCTCATACTCTGCCGAGGTGGCCCAGACGCTCGGCGTGACCGGCCACCAGGTGGAGCCGAACGCAGGCTCACTGCATGAGCGGGCAGCCGAAGCCCGCGCGGCCGCACTCGGTGAAGCGGCCGAGCGCTACTCGGCCTCGTTCGTTCCAGACTCACTGCCGATCGGGACCGCCGAGGAACTCGGGCACGAAGCGGCTGAGCCCGAGCGCTTCGCACTCTTTGGTCAGGATCAGTATGAGGACGAGTTCCCGTATCGACCTTTCACGAGGACGACTCGGGTACGCTGGGCCCGCGGAGCTGCACTCGCAACAGGCAAATCAGTACTGGTGCCGGCTCAGCTGATCTACCTCTCCGGTGCCCTCGCCGAGGGCGAAGTGCCAATCGCGTATCCAACAAGCAGCGGGCTCGCGTGTGGCCAAACCATTGAACAGGCCACGTTCACGGCGCTGCTCGAGTTGCTCGAGCGTGACGCGTTCATGTTGACTTGGAATGCCCGTTTGACGCTCCCGCTCCTCGACGCCTCGGACGACCCGGACATCTGTCGTTTCGGGCGCGTGTACCTCGCTCCGACCGGGCTCCCAGTCCGTGTGGTCGACATGAGCCAGATCCACGGGGTGCCGACGGCCTTGGCACTCGTGCGGGGATCGGACCATGACCCAGTGGCGCTCGCGGTCGGCGCCGCGTGCGCACCCTCGATCCAAGAAGCATGGAAGAAGGCGGTTTCGGAAGCATTCGCGGTACGGGCCTGGGCGCGCTCGCTCCGCCTCCAGTTCCCCGACCGACGGTTTTCGCCCGGTTTCCGGGACGTCGTCTCCTTCGAGGATCGCGTCCTTCTCCACGCTCTTGCCGAAAACGTCGGATACGCATCATTTCTCGACAACTCGACGAAAGCTCGACGACTGCGGTCGGTTCCGGACGTCGAAGGAACCGAGACGGAAGAACAACTCCGAGCCATTGTGTCGCGGCTTTATCGCAACGGAATCGATATCTACGCCGTCGATGTGACGGCACCTGATATCCGGAACGCCGGCCTTCATGTCATTCGGGTTGTCGCGACAGATCTCTGCATGCTCGATGTCCCTCACCGCGCCCGATACCTGGGTGGTCGACGGCTGTACGAGGTTCCGGTTGAACTCGGTCTTCGCCCGGAGCCGCTCCTTCCCGACGATGTCAACCCGTATCCACACCCATTCCCGTGACTCGTCAGCCGACAGGGTTCGCCAGTCTGCCGGCCGGGCGCATAGCGCGGCTTGTCTACGGAGCTGATCCGATTCCTAACGACGATCCGGCCGAGAACTACCACGAGGCATCGAAGATCTCGCCTGGATTCGCTGTGCGCCAGGCCGCGGGGGTCGGGGCACTCGAAGCTGACTTGACGATGCAGGAGCGCGTTAGACGTGCGGTCCGGCGGCACGGACACCGACGGTCGATCAGCACCCAAGGCGGGGCTGACTTGACGATGAGCGTCGGTGAAGCGATTCACGGCCGGCGCTCCAACCGCGACTTCGGAGACGGTCAGCTCGGATTCGAAGAGGTTGTGACAACGCTGTCGGCTGGCTACGGAACGGCCGGCAATGGCGCCCTGCGGACCGTGCCCTCGGGCGGGGCGCTCTTCCCGCTCGAGCTCTACCTGATCGTCCTTGCCGTCGATGGGCTGTCCCCCGCTATCTATCACTTCAATCCGATCGACGAAGCCGTCGAGGAGATCAGATCCCTGAATGCCCGCGAATCGTTGAGCAAGGTGTTGATCCACCCTCAGCTCGTCGAGCGGGCATCGGTCTTCATAGCGATCACGGCGCTCTTCTGGCGCACACGGTTCAAGTACGGACTTCGCGGCTATCGCTTCTGTCTCATCGAAGCGGGCCACGTCATGCAGAACATCCTCCTGGCCGCCACGGCACTCAAGCTGGCGGCAGTGCCGGTCGCAGGCTACTTCGACCGGTCTCTCGACCGACTTCTCAGCGTCGATGGTGTGACGGAATCAGCCGTCTACGGCGTCGCGATCGGCCGGCCCAAGTGACCGGAGCCGCCCGATTCTGGTTGCGGCTCGGCTCAGAGATCGCGGTGGCGACCGCGCTGTTCCTCCTCGCGGGATTCGCAGCCCGAGACCCGAGCGTCTCTGCATTGGTCGGTGCCGGCGGCGGATTCGTCATCGGCCTGAGCTTGTTCATGACGATCGAGCGAACATGGAGGCCTCCTCTCGGTGCGATTCGACTTCGTCCGGCAGTCCTTGCTTTGAGCAGCCTCGTCCTCCTCCTTCGCTCAGCGAGCGAAGAGATCTTCTGGCGCTGGTTCGTCCTCGGAAGCCTCGCGATCGTTACGAGCGTCTGGGCGGCCGCGGGTATAAGCACCGTTGCGTTCGCGCTCGCCCACGTCGAGCCTCGCGCGGTCGGCATTCACCTAGTCACGGGATCCGCGCTTGCCCTTGCCTACGCCTTGACGGGAAGCCTCGTCGGCGTCGTGGCTGCGCATGCGACCTACAACATCCTGGTGGCGCTCGGAGTCCAGCAGTGTCGCCGCCGCACTCATGGTGGCGAGTCTTTTCACTTGGCTCCGAGGTAACCGGCGTGCCGCTCTGCGCGAACCCCGCTGAGCTCGAAGCCGTCGAGAAGTCCTTCGGGAACGTGCCGGCCCTTCGCGGGATCGACCTTGAGTTGCGCACCGGCGAGCGGCTCGCCTTGCTCGGTCCGAACGGCGCAGGAAAGACGACGGCAGTCCGCATCATGCTTGGTCTGCGGCGCCCCGACGCCGGCAGGGCTCGGCTATTCGGACTTGAGCCCGGAGATCGTGCAGCGCAGCTTCGAGTCGGCGTCACTCCCCAGGAAACGGGCTTTCCGGCGACGTTGGCCGTGAGAGAGGTTCTCGACTTCGTGCGAGCCCACTTTCCGCGGCCGGCCACCACGAGCGAACTCGTCGCAAGCTTCGGGCTCGACGGACTGGAGGGCCGGCAAACCGGCGGCTTGTCGGGCGGCCAGAGAAGACGGCTCGCGGTGGCACTCGCGTTCGCCGGACGTCCCGACGCCGTCTTTCTCGACGAGCCGACAACCGGCCTCGACATGGACGCTCGGCGCAGGGTGTGGAACGCGATCCGCGAGTATTCGAGCGCCGGCGGCACCGTGCTCTTCACGACGCACTACCTCGAAGAGGCCGAGGCACTCGCTTCTCGGATCGTTGTCCTCGCCGACGGCCGCGTCGTCAGAAAGGGAACCGTTCGCGAGGTGAAGGCCGGTGTGGGGTTTCGGACCGTCCGGATCCGCGCCAGGGCAATTCCCGACCATCCCGCGATCCATCACCGGATACAGGAGGGAGATAGTTGCACCCTCTATACGCGAGACGTCGACACCCTCGTTCGCTGGCTCGTCGAGCACGAGTTCTCGCTCGCCGAGCTTGAGGTACGGGACACGAGCCTCGAAGAAACGCTCCTCGAACTCATGAGCACTATCCGATGAAGCTCCTCGTCGTGCATACGAGAATGGTGGTGCTCGAGTTCCTTCGCTATCCGAGCTTCGTTGTACCGACGCTGCTTTTCCCCGCTCTGTTCTTTGCATTTTTTGCGATCCCTCGCGCCGACGCGGAAACCGCCAATTTCATGCTCGCGTCCTTCGTCGCGTTTGCCTTCCTCGGAGTCGCGTTCTTCCAATTTGGAGTGGGCATCGCCTCTGAGCGCCTCTCGCCGTGGGAGCTCTTCGTTCGGACACTCTCGGTCTCGCCGTGGCAGCGAGTTGCTGGCCGAGTTCTCTCGGCACTCGGTTTCGCGAGTACATCAGCTCTCGTCGTCGCCGCGCTCGCGCTCGCGACAACACCTGTGTCGCTAAGCATCGCTCAAGGCACGATACTCGGCGCCGCTCTGCTAGTTGGAAGCATTCCTTTCGCACTGCTGGGCTTCGCGATCGGCTACCTCGCGAGTCCCAAGGCCGCGCTGCCACTCGCGAACCTCCTGTTCCTGAGCTTGGCGTACCTGGGCGCGATGTGGACCGGGCCCGGGAGTCTTCCGGACGGAATCCACGCGCTGTCACTGGCACTTCCGACCCGCCAGTGGATGGAGATCCTCTGGACACCGCTTCGAGAGACCTCGTCCGTGTTTCCAGCATTGGGACTCGTCGCCTGGGGCACCGTTTTCGCGCTCGTCGCGGTGTGGGCGTATCGGCGAGACGACGGCCAGAGGTTTCGGTAGGCGAGGGGGCCGATTTCATACTGGAGACACGATCTCGGCAAGCAGATCCCGCGCCCCTCGGGCCGAGACCAGGTTGCCCGGAGATGAGATCAGCGTCGGCCGCCAGCTATGAGCCGT
>CAYTCZ010000196.1:0-5713 GCA_964436315.1 uncultured Gaiellales bacterium
GAGAGTCGATTCAGCTCTCCGGCACGACCGACTACGTCTCCCCCGAGCAGATCGCCGATGGGACGGCTGATGCACAGTCTGACCTCTATGCCCTCGGAGCACTCCTCTACGAGTCGCTGACCGGAGATGTTCCCTACCCCAAAGAGCGCAAGCTGCAAGTCCTCTTCGCCCACGTCAACGATCCACCACCCAGGCCCACCGAGGTCAAGCGGGAGCTTCCTGAGGCGATCGACAGCGTTATCGCCACTGCGATGGCCAAGGAGCCCGAGAATCGCTACGAGACGGGTGCCGACCTGGCGGAGGCGGCCCGAACGGCGCTCGGCCTCGACCAGCCCCGCTTCACCCGTCGGCGGCTCCTCCTCCTCGCCAGCGCCACCGCTCTTGCCGGGGCCGCGGTGGCAGCCGTGCCGGCGATCGTTCTCACACGCGGCGGCGGGGAGACGTCGTCCGAATCCTTCCTTCCGCTTACCAGCGATTCCCTCATTCGGATCGATCCCGAGCACAACGAGATCGTCGCCGCCCAACCTCTTCCGGGGAGCCCAGCACTACTCGCATTGAACGCCAACTCTGTGTGGGTGGCCGCGACCAACGAGAAGAAGCTCCTCAACGCAGATCCGAGCACCGGGGCGCTCGTCGAGGAGATCGACGTCTCGCAGGCGGGTAGGCCGGCCGCTATCGCCGCCGGCCCAGACACCGTCTGGCTGGGGAATCCCTCGGAGGACGTCATTGCCGATCAAGCCGGCGGCCCGCTTTGGAAGTACGACGTTCGCCAGCACTTGCTCGAAGAGGCAGTCGCCAATGAGCAGATCGAGCAGGCCTTTGGAGGAGTCGATCACGGCCTGCCCGGTGGTCTCCTCCTCACCCGAGAGGCGCTCTGGGCCGGATGTGACATCACCTTCCGCATCGACCCCAGTACCGGCGCGCTCGTGGCCCAGATCGACACTCCCACCGCCTTCATGGCGGTGGGCGGAGACTCCGTGTGGACGGTGGAGGCGGCGTTCTATACCGGCCTGCCGCCGGAGACGAGCAGGATCCATCGGATCGACCCGAGCACCAACGAGATCGCCCAATCGATCGACGTCGAGTTCTTCGTCACCGGGATGGCATGGGCCGAAGGTGCCCTCTGGGTCGCCAACGGAGACCAGGACGCGGTGACCATGATCGATCCGTCCTCCGGTGCCCCCACCGGATCCGTCCGGGTAGGACGAAGCCCGAGCGTTGTTGCGAATGGCAGCGGCGCTATCTGGGTTGGTAGTGACCGCGATGGGACGGTGACGCGGGTCGACCCCGCAACTCTCAATGTGAGCACGATCGACGTCGGTGGTACTGCGGGTGACATCGCCGCCCACGGGGACGGCGTCTGGGTGACGGTGAGGCCGTGACGAAGTTCGACAAGGCCATAACTCGGAAGGAACTCGTCGCTGCCGGAGCGCTAACGTCGTTCGGCCTCCTGCTGGCCGCTTGCGGCGGAAATGGGAGCGAAACATCGTCCCCCGCTCCGGCTGCATCCCCGACGCCCGAGGATCTGCCCGAGCCTTCGCCGACACCGGCGCCGAGCGAGGAAGCCCCCCTCAAGCAAGGACTGGCAGAGGGCATGTATGGAGGGCCAACTGGGTTCGAGGGTGCCGAGCGCTACCAGTACCCGTTCGATTCCGAGGAAGGTCGGGCGATCTCAGCTCTGCGCCGACTACGTCGAGATGGCATCGCGCCCGACTCGCTCGTCGTTCAGGTTGACACGTTCTTCCGCCCGCAGCTCGAGACACCTTATGCCCCGGAGGGGCCGAGTTTCACTCAGCTCTTCGAGGACGAGACCGGGATTCGAATTCGGCTGATCGAAGTGAACTTCATCGACCCGAATCTGCAGGCGGCCGAAACTCGCGATGGGAGCTTCGACGTCGTTGGCGTTTGGACCGTGAATCTGGGCACTATGGCCGAGACTGGATTGCTCCGGCCGCTCGACGACTTCGTTGAGGCCCATCGACCCAGCTGGCTCGACCCGAGGCTTGGCTACGCGGGCGGAGAGCGGATCGTCAAGTTCTACAACACCTACAAGGGACAGACGTACCGGGTCGCGCTTGACAATGACATCCAGCCCGTCGCGTATCGAGCCGACCTCCTAGAGAACGAGGTTGAACAGGCGAGGTTTGAAGACCGGTACGGCCGCGAGCTCCGGTTCCCCCTCACATGGGACGAGCAGGCAGACGTTGCCGCGTTCTTCACCCGGCCGAATGACAATCCACCACTTTACGGTTCGGTTGAGCGGAAGTTCGACTTCTCCGGCTGGGTCAACTGGGCAAACCGCCTCCTCCCTTCGGAAGACCCGGACTTCTTCTATCTCGCCGATGACGGTGCAGCGAACGTCAACAACGAGGCGGGTATTAGAGCGACCGAAGAGCACAAGCGGTCGCTTCAATGGTCAGAGCCTGGAGCCGTGGACAACCCCTTCGAGGTTCAATTCGAGCTAATGACCGGAGGTACCGGCTTCATGGGAGGAACGTGGCCGGCCACATTTCGTCTGTTTCCGGGACTCCCGTTCGGCTTCAAGGCAGAGATTTCCCCGGGGCGCCTCGTAGACGGCGGGCTTCTTCGTCGCTCGACTGAGTTCGCCGGTCCAGGCGGCTCGGTGAATGCATTCGCCCAGAAGTCGCGGCATGAGGCTGCATATCTCTACCTACAGTGGGCCGGTAGCGCCCGAATCAACGCGTGGCTTACCAGCAAGGCAGAGAGTGGCCTCGATCCCCTTCACACGTACAGCCTGACTGATCCCGGAGTCGCTACCAGGTATGGCAAGCAGCCGCTGGAGAAGATGGGGGAGATCATGCCGCGAACGGTCCCAGGCGTTATGAGTCTCGATCGTTCACTCGAGTACCAGGACATACTTCGAGGGCAGCTGCGCAAACACTTGACCGACCAGCAGTCGGCGGAACGGACGATGAAAAACGTCGAGGAGGGCTGGAACGCACTTACCGAGGAGATCGGTGTCGAGCGTCAGGTGGGGGCACTGGCTCACCTTCGCCGGGCTTTCCCAACCGTCGTGGACGATCCCACTACCGCGTAAGAGTTCGTCTGCTCTCCAGTGCTCGCGACCAAAGACGACCGAGCTACGGCCGCACCGTCACCCAGACTCCTTCTTCCGATGCTGCCACATCGGTGGGCGCACCACCGACATCGATCGTCTCGATGTTGAACGTTTCGGGGTTAATTCGCGAAAGCGTGCCATCGCGAGCGCTGACAACCCAGATGTCGCCGCCCGCGAAAGCTGCCGCCACCGGCTGGCGGTCGACCGGGATGGAGACGGCGTCCTTTGTCGTTGGGTCCAGCCGGATGAGCTCGTTGTCCTGAGGAGAAGGAATCCAGACAAAACCGGCACCGACCGCAATGGTCTGGGGAAGCGTCGAGCCCATCACGAGCTCGATCGTCGTAGCGACTTCGTTCGTTTCGCGATCGACTTCCAGCAGCGTGGGGATGGGCCGTGGCGACGGACCAAAGGTCTCGATCAGGACCCAGACGCGCTCCTCGTCGACGGGGGCACCGACGAGATCCGTGGCTTCAAAGCCCGATGCGACCTCTTCAAAGCCTCGCGATGAAGGATCGAATGCCCAAACAGACGCACTGTCCGCGAGAAGGCGGCCGAAGAATGTGACCAAGATGCTCTCGTCCTCGACGGCGATCTTCCCTGGGTCCTGATCCTCTGCGACGTCAAGACGAACGCTTTCCGCGATCTCATCGGATTGCGGATCGATGCGCGAAAGGGTTCGTTCAGACTTGTTCAAGACCCAAATCCCAGCGCCCCCGGCCGAGACATCGTCTGCGCTTCCCTCGAGTTCGATCGTGGCGACTAGCTCGCCGGTCTCCTGATCAATTCGCTGAACCGCATCGGTCGTGATCTCGGTTGTTCCTTGCGGCCGAGCTTCATCGGACCCGCCCGTGAGCAGGACGGCAGGGATGGCGACCGCTGCGGCGATTACAAGCGCCAAGACGCCGACGAGCGCGGCGATCTGCCAGGGCGGGCGGCCCGGCTCAGGGAAAGCCGCGGCGGCGGCCTCAGCAAGCTCAGCGCCATTCGAGTAGCGATCCTCTGGCTCCTTCGCCATCGCCTTCGCGATGACCTCATCGACAGCCTCGGGGAGCTCGGGTCGAACGTCGGTGGGCTTGGGGGGCGGATCGTTGACGTGGGCAAAAAGGACCTGGAGCTTGCGCTCTCGCGGGTAGGGAACCTCTCCGGTCAGGCTCTCGTATATGAGCGCGCCGAGCGAGTAGATATCCGAGCGCGCCTCGGCGGTTCCATCGGCAACCTGCTCGGGCGACACATAGTCCGTCGTGCCCGAAAGCTGAATCGAGGCGCGGGCCTCCTCGGCAGTCGAGGCGGGCTTCGTTAGGCCGAAGTCCGCCAGGTAGGCGTGCTCCTTCTTTCCGTCGAGAGCAATCAGGACGTTGGAGGGCTTGACGTCACGGTGGACGAGGCCGCGCTCGTGAGCGGCGTCGAGTCCATCGGCGACTTGGCTCACGAGATCGAGCGCCCGCTTCGGCTCGAGGGCACCTTCTTGCGTGAGAAGAGCTTTCAGATCCGTCCCAGCGACATAGCGCATGGCGATGTAGAGCTGGCCATCGGCCTCGGCGGCCTCGTAGATCGGGATCACGTTCGGATGGTCGATCGAGGCGGCCAGGCGCCACTCGAGCCGAAATCGCTCCCGGAATCCCTCATCGTCGGAAAGCTCCGGGCTCATCAGCTTCAGCGCGACCTTGCGCCCGAGCGCGAGATCCTCGGCCCGGTAGACGACGCTCATCCCGCCTTGGCCGATCAGCTCTTCGATCCGGTAACCGGCAAGGCGAGTACCGATGCGGGAATCAAGGCCTACTTCCACTTACCTACTCCGCACCGTCGAGGATAGAGCTAACGGTGACGAAAGTCAGCCTTTCCAAAGGCGAGGCTGAAACTATTTATCCACTGTTACGTAAACTATGTATACTTGGTACGTGAAGACGATTACTATCACGATCCCCGAGGAGCTCGACGCCCAAGCCGCGGCCGAGGCGAAACGGCGAGGGATCTCGAAATCCGAACTGATCCGACGCGGCCTGGCGACGGAGATTCCGAATCGCCCACCTCAGCCGACCCAGGATCTCTGGCTTGAGCTGGCCGGCTTTGTCGAAGATGACTTGAGCACAGAGCCAGGCGAGATCGACCGAGTCGTCTACGGAGCGTGAAGTTCGCTGACACGAGCTGGTGGGTCGCCTGGTCGCTAACTGGCGATCGCCATCACGCCGACGCACTGTCGATGCTTTCGCGGCTGGGGCGAGCGGAGCAGGTGTTGACAACCAACTTCGTCCTCGGAGAGACCTGGACGTTCCTTCGTCGGAAACACGGTCACCGATCAGCCGTCGCCTTCATCGATCGCATCGACGCCCTTACGGAGAGCAACAAACTGTCCCTGCACCGGGTGAGTCGCGAACAGGAAACCAGGGCGTGGGCGTGGCTCCGTAAGCGCGACGAACGCAGCTATTCGTTCGTTGATGCAACGAGCTTCGCGGTGATGCGAGACCGACGCCTGCGGGAGGCGCTTGCATTCGACCGAGACTTCGCAGCGGCCGGCTTTGTCGAAGTTCAACCGTAAAGGGGTCAGGTCCGCGCTGTTGCACCGAGCGCAGCGCAACAGCGCGGACCTGACCCCATCTCACACAGCGCGTTTGAGCGCGTCCCACGCGATCGTGA
>CAYTCZ010000197.1:0-5682 GCA_964436315.1 uncultured Gaiellales bacterium
GCGGTCATCGACAAGATCGAGGTGAAGACGCTCGGCGAGCTCTCACCGCGGGAGATCGAGCACGACAACCCGGAGATTCGACGACCGGACGAAATGGCGACGTTTCTCAGCCAGCTCTACAACCGTCCCGTCGGAATGGACGACACGGTGACGGTCATCCGGTTTTCGGAGATTCAAAAGTCTTAGCGGTCGCCCTCTCGCCCGGGCCGACGAATCGGCCCTCCGAACTTCGTCGGCGGCCGCAGTAATCCACCGCACGCCTCGCACTCCACGGCGAAGATAGAGGTGAAGCGAGCGTCGCAACTCGGACAACGGTGCCGCATCTCGCCGCCGCAGGCGGGACACCTCGACGGAAGCTCCTTCTCAAACTCATCGAAGTACCGCAAGCCGTGGCCACAGTCCAAACAGAATGCGGCCCAATCGCCGAGCGTCTTGCGCCGCTCTTCTCGAAGCCAATCCCCGGCCTTTCGCATGGCTATCAGCGTAAAGGCCGTCGGCTACAGTGAGAGGAGATTCTCCGTGGCAATCGCTCGCGAGGCAGACCCGCTTAGTTCGCTCCACGAAGTGAGAGAGGCAGGCCTCGATCGAGAGGACCTCCTCGGCATCTACCGCAACTTGCTTATCACCCGCGGCATCGAGGAGCGCGGCCACATCCTCTACAAGCAGGGCAAGATCCCTGGGAGTTTCTACACCGGGCGGGGGAACGAGGCCGCAGCCGTCGGCGTTGCGACGGCAATGAGACCCGAGGACGTAGGAACCCCAACGCAACGAGACATGGGCGTCCATGTGGCGCGCGGAACTGAGCCGTGGCGGATCCTGGCCCAGTTCATGGGGCGAGTCGACGGACCAACGCGAGGGCGAGACGGAAACATCCACTTCGCCGACTTCCGTCTCAACTTGATCGCGATGGTCAGCCATCTGCCGGCGATGCTTCCGGTCGTCGTTGGTTGCGGACTCGCGTTCCGGATTCGCCAGGAACCGCGTGTGGCAGTCGGTTGGTTCGGCGAGGGCGGTTCGGCTCGGGGGGACGCCCACGAAGCCATGAACTTCGCAGCCGTGCGCCGGCTACCCGTGGTGTTCATCTGCGACAACAACCAGTGGGCGTACTCGACACCGACCCACCTCGAGTATGCCGTCGAGCACATCGCGGATCGTGCTGCTGCCTACGGGTTCGAGGGGATCGTGGTCGACGGCACCGACGCGCTCGCCGTCTATCGCGAGGCGAAGCGGGCAATCGAGAAGGCGCGTGAGGGAGGCGGACCGACGCTCGTCGAATGCGTCACCCTGCGCATGGAGGGTCACGCCGTACACGACGACGCCTTCTACGTCCCCAGAGAGATGTTCGAAGAATGGGCAAAGCGCGACCCGATCGAGCGGTTCCGCTCGTGGCTGCGCGACAATGCTTCCCTGACAGAGGACGAAGAAGACCGGATCGGATCCGATGTGAAGAAGCTGCTGGCCGAAGCGGTGACGAAGGCGGAAGCAAGCCCTGAGCCGGATCCGGCCACCCAAGCCGACGGCGTCTACGCGGATCCCGAGGAGCTCGACACGCCACATCACATGTGAGTGACCGATGGCGACGATGACCTACATTCAGGCGATCTCCGAAGGGCTTCGACAGGAGATGCGCCGGGACAAGCGCGTATACCTGATCGGTGAGGACATCGGCGTTTACGGGGGTGCCTTCAAGGTGACTCAGGGGTTCCAGGAGGAGTTCGGCCCCTGGCGCGTGATCGACGCGCCCCTGTCAGAGACGGCGATCCTCGGCAGCTGCACCGGCGCCGCGCTCATGGGCATGCGTCCGGTCGCAGAAATGCAGTTCGCGGACTTCATCTCGTGCGGCTGGGACCATCTGGTCACGGTCGCGGCGAAGCAGCACTACCGCGCGGGCACTCCGATCCCGATCGTGGTTCGTCTTCCGTCAGGAGGCGGTTTCTCGGGCGGGCCATTCCACTCCCAGAATCCCGAATCGAGCTTTGCCCATATTCCCGGTCTCAAGTGTGTGTGCCCCGCAACGCCCGAAGACGCCAAGGGCCTCATTACGAGCGCGATCGCCGACCCAAATCCGGTCCTGTTCTTCGAGCACAAGCATCTCTACCGCCGGATCAAGGCCGACGTCTCCGAGGATCGATACGAGGTTCCGATCGGCGAGGCGCGGATCCACCGCGAGGGCGACGACATCACTCTCGTGACCTGGGGGGCGATGGTTTGGACGGCCGCTGATGCCGCAGAGGCGTTGGCAAGCGAGGGTATCTCGGTTGAGATCATCGATCTTCGGTCGGTGCTTCCCTGGGATCGCGACACCGTCCTGAACTCGGTGGCGAAGACGTCAAAAGTACTGGTACTGCACGAGGACACCCGGACGGCCGGCTTCGGAGCCGAGATCGTCGCCACGATTGCCGAAGAAGCCTTCGAGAGCCTCGACGCGCCGGTCAAACGAATCGCAGCACAAGATACACCGGTACCGTTCGCTCCGGTTCTCGAGAAGGCCTTTCTCCCGCAAGTCGAAGATGTCGTGGCAGGAGTTCGGGATCTGGCGGACTACTAGGTCCTAAAGTCAATACGGAGGAGTTTCAGAGGTGGCAACGGAAACGCTCGTCGACGTGGTCATGCCCCAGATGGGCGTGTCGGTTTCGGAGGGGACGATCACGAGATGGATGAAGTCCCCGGGAGACTCGGTCGACGCCGACGAAGTCTTGCTCGAGATCTCGACCGACAAGGTCGACACCGAAGTACCGAGTCCGGCAGCCGGAGTGGTTCAGGAGATTCTCGTGCAGGAAGGCGAGACCGTCGAGGTTGGGACCAAGATCGCCACGATCGCCTCCGGAGCCGCCGCAGCCGGGCCGGCTGAGCCCGAAGCGCCAAGCACGCCTGAACCAGTTGCCGCCCAGCCTCCAGAAGCGCCTGCTGCCCCGGCGCCACCGCCGACGCCACCGCCTCCGGCCGAGCCCGTAACCGAGCCCACCCCCACCGCTCAGGAAGATGGACGCGACGGCGGGAAGTTTGTCTCGCCGGTCGTCGCTCGGATCGCCTCCGAGCACGGCGTCGATCTGGGAGCAATCCAGGGCACCGGACGCGGCGGTCGAGTCACCAAGAAGGACATCCTCTCGTACATCGAAATGCAGAAGGCCCCGCCGGCGGCACCTGCCGAGCCGGTCGTGCCAGCGGCACCGCCAACCCCGGCTCCGACAACCGAACCGGCCGAGGCGCCACCGAAACCAGCCCCCACGCCGCCCAAGGCCGAGCCAACTCCAGCCCCGCCGAAAGCGGAGCCGACCAAGGCACCCGAGGAGCCCGAGCTCCTACCAGGCGAGGCAATAGAGCGTATGACGCCGATGCGGAAGGGCATCGCGGAGCACATGCGCCGCTCGCTGGACACGGCCGCCCACGTGACCACCACCTTTGAGATCGACATGTCCCGGGTGGTGGAGCTCAGGCAGCGTCTGCGTCGTGAGTATGAGAAGCGACACGGCCTCCGGCTCACCTACTTGCCCTTCATCGCTCGCGCAACGGTGGCGATGCTCGCCGAGTGGCCCTGGATGAACGCCGAGATTCGCAACGACCAAATCGTGACCAAGAGCTACGTCAACCTTGGCATTGCCGTCGCGCTCGATGGCGGCAAGGGCTTGATCGTCCCGGTTGTCAAGAACGCCGAGGGAATGAACCTCCTCGGCCTGACGCGCGCGATCATCGAGATCGCCGACAAGGCTCGAGAGAAGCGACTCGTACCGGATGACGTTCAAGGTGGCACGTTTACGATCACGAACCCGGGCGGCTACGGGGCCATTCACGGAACACCGATCATCTCACAGCCCCAGGCGGGGATCCTCGATGTCGAGGCCCTCGTCAAGCGGCCCGTCGTCGTCACTGACGATCAAGGGAACGACGCGATCGCAATTCGGCCGATGATGAACCTCTGCCTGTCGTACGACCATCGGCTGGTCGACGGTGCCTACGCCGCCCAGTTCATGCGGGATCTCAAGAACGCGCTCCAGAGCTGGGACGAGAATCAGTACTGATCTTCAATCGACCGGTGACTCTACCCCGGTTGTCGTCCTGCCCGACAATGCATGACACTCCAAGGCCGGTAATCTGACCTTGATGGCACGTCCGGCCTACCTGTTCGAGCTCGGGCTGACCCCCTACGAGGAGGCGTGGGAGCTCCAGCGGTCACTGGCTGGTGCAGTCTCTCAGGGTGCGATTCCCGACACGATCATCACGGTCGAACACCCTGCTGTGATCACCATCGGCCGGCGAACCGATGTCGAGGAGTTGCACGTGCCCGAGACGGCCGACATCCCCGTGGTGGAGACCAACCGCGGTGGCAAGTCAACGTTCCATGGTCCGGGGCAACTCGTCTGTTATCCGATTCTCGATCTCAACCGGCACGGCCGCGACGTAAAGCGGTATTGCCGGGATCTCGAGGAGGTCGTTATTCGAACGCTCGGCGAGTTCGGACTCGACGGGATGCGGATCGAGGAGCTCACGGGCGTGTGGCTTCAGTCTCCGCCGCGAAAGATCTGCTCGATCGGCGTCCACATCTCGAGGTGGGTCACGACGCACGGGTTCGCCCTGAACGTCGACCTCGATACCTCACCGTTCACCGAGTGGATCACCGCTTGCGGGCTCGATGACGCAACATTCACGACGATGGGCCTCGAGCTGGACAGACCTCTTTCGATCGAGGAGGTCCGACCGCGAGCGGTCGCTGCAATAGCAGACGTCTTCGACCTGGTACCCGAGCCGGTGCCGGCCGAGGACGGTCACGGGCTCTGGGCACAGCCGATTCACGACCGCGTCTCAGCCAAGCCGACGCACGGCCAACGCTCAGGCGAGGCACTCGGAGTCGAGCAGGTGGCGGTGGCCAGTGAATAAATCGCTTCCTGTCGTGGGACGGCCAAGGCGCCCCGAGTGGATGAAAGTCCGCGCGCCGTCGTCGGATACGCGCTACTACGAACTGCGCGAACTCCTCCACGGAGAGCAACTGAACACGATTTGCGAAGAAGCGCGCTGTCCCAACATTGCCGAGTGCTGGGGTCGGGGGACTGCGACGTTCCAGATCCTCGGCGATACCTGCACCCGCGCGTGTCGGTACTGCTACGTGCGATCTGGAAGACCGGAGCATCCTCCGGACCCGCTCGAGCCGTTGCGACTATCTCAGGCGGCGTCGCAGATGGGGCTATCGCACGTCGTCGTTACGTCCGTTGACCGCGACGATCTCGACGACAAAGGAGCGGGCCACTACGCGGCTACGATCCGCGCCCTTCGTGACCGGATTCCAGACGCTTCCATCGAAATCCTGACACCGGACTTTCTCGACTTTGAAGAGGAGGCGCTGCAAATCGTCCTCGCCGAGCGGCCGGAGGTCTTCAACCACAACATCGAGACGGTCCGTCGGCTCCACCGCAGGATGCGTGGGGCGAAGGCGTCGTACGACAAAGCACTCTGGCTCCTCCAGCGCGCCAAGGACATCGCCGACTACGACGTGCTGACCAAGTCAGGAATCATCGTCGGACTCGGCGAGACCAACGACGAGGTCGTCGAGACGATGCGCGACCTTCGGGACCACGACGTCGACGTCGTTACGATCGGACAGTACCTGCAGCCATCGTCGCGACACGCCGAGATCGATCGCTGGGTTCATCCCGACGAATTCAGATGGTTCCGCGAGCAGGGTGAGGC
>CAYTCZ010000198.1:0-5660 GCA_964436315.1 uncultured Gaiellales bacterium
CTTGGCGCGGGACTTGCCGAAGCTCATGATCTTGCCCCCGCCGCCCTGCATGCGGAGGATCAGGAAGATGAAGAACCGAAGATGAGCAGGAACGGCAAGAAAGAGATCAGAACGTCCCAGCCGGAGCCTCCGGTGCCCTTCGAGTCGAACTCGACGCCTTGGGCCTCGAGCAGGTTCTGGAATTCGATCTGCGCCTCGCTCGAGGGGTAGCTGACCTTCCACTTCTCGCCGGCTACCGTCGCCTCGATTCCTTGGCTGTTCGGGCTGAAGAGGACTGTTTCGACCGTCGAGGGCGCTGTCTCGACTTGTGCGATCAGCTCGCCGTAGGTGTGCTTCGTGCCTTGTTCAGAGCCAGGCAGGAGCATCCGTTGGGCGACGATGACCACCACAACGACGATGATCAGTGGAATAAACGCCCTGCGGAAGAATCGGCCTATCTCTGCTCATCCTCTCGAAGTTCGATCGTTGGACCACGCACGCCGCGCCGGCGATCGGGGGCGCTGTGCTTGGGCTACGCAACACCCTCGTCCCCCGTATGTGCCTATACCTACAATAGCCCGCCAGGACGCAGTCGTCTGCCCTGTCAGCCGGCCCTCGAGAAGTACGGCTCCAGCATGCACACACCTGATTTTCGACAGGGCGCTGTCTCGAACCCTGAGAGAAATCTCAGTGAAACCCTTCGGTTTCTGCTGCCTCCCGGCGAGTTTTCGTGATCGCGAGAGTTACCATCGCCCAGGCATAAGCCTGCGGGCTCTCGCTAATGGCGGTCGGTATCGAGCGCGTCCCGGGTCAAGCTCGCCGGCCGGCGGGACAAGCTGTCCATTCCCGAGCGGAGTGGACCGGTGCGAGAATGACGGGCTGGAGGCGAGGAGCGAGGAGAGCTGATGAGCCCGCTAATCCCGATGGTCGTCGAGCAGAGCTCGGGCGGCGAGCGCTCCTTCGATATCTACTCGCGCCTCCTCAACGACCGGATCATCTTCCTCGGCACACCGGTCGACGACCAGATCGCAAACCTGATCGTCGCTCAACTGATCCACCTCGAGTCCGAAGACCCCGACCTGGAGATCTCCCTCTACATCAACTCACCGGGGGGCTCCGTGTATGCAGGTCTCGCCATCTACGACACGATGCAGTACGTCAAGTGCCCGATCCAGACGCTCTGCGTCGGCACGGCGATGGCGATGGGCGCGCTTCTGCTTGCCGGCGGCTCCGAGGGGAAGCGGATGGCGCTGCCGAACGCCAAGATCCTGATCCACCAGCCATCGAGCGGGTACGAGGGGCAGGCGACAGACATCGAGATTCAGGCGCGTGAGGTGATCTCGGTCAAACGGCGCCTCGAGGAGATCTTCGCCCAGCACACGAAACGTCCGCTCGAGCAGGTCTCCAGGGACATGGAGCGCGACTACTTCATGTCCGCCGAGGAGGCGCAGGAGTACGGGATCATCGACAGCCTGGTCGCGCACCGCTAAGGGCGATTTCGAGCCACAAGGTCGGAAGACGTGGCCGCAGCGGTGCCGGGCTCACCGCCGGTTGCGAGCGGACGCGCTAAGCTCGAGCTCGTGCCCCAGTACAACGTGCTCTGTCACCACACCATCGAGACTGGCGACCAGGAGCTCGTCGCAGGAGATGCGTTTCGGTACGAGGGCGTGGTCTGGCGCGTCGAGATGGTGAAGCCGGCGCGAGAGGACGGTGGAGCACCGATCGTCCTGTTCAGGCGCTGGCCAGCCGAGATGCGGCATCTGGCCGAAGTCAAGGGCGCGCCTTACTAGCCTCCCGCCTCCACTTCTTGTGCCGATCGACGAGCTCGGGCGGCGGCTCGGCGGGGCTGTACTTCCCATCAGCCTCCCGCCAGAAGCGACCGTCCGTATCTACCGAGTAGAAGGTGCGAAACGTCGGGTCGCGGGGGCAGAGCCAGCGCTTGACGACCCGCACCCGCTCGCCCGTCGTCGTCCGCCGATAGAAACCGTGGACCTGCCTAGTCGCTGGCCGGCGGCCCCCTCTCATGGCGGGTGTCTGGCTCATCATCGACCACGAATCGTAGTCGGAGCAGAGGGACGCTGAGCGAAGTTGCCCGGCGGCGGACGAGCTCGGTCGGCAACCGTGAGGGCTGCGTTAGGATGTCCGGTAGTTCAGAACGAGTATCGGTTGCGCATCAGTGCCTTCCTACGCGTTCGCGACAGACGAGGGAGGGTTTCTATGGCAACCGGAACCGTCAAGTGGTTCTCCGATGACAAGGGCTATGGCTTTATCACGCCGTCTGATGGAAGTGCGGACGTCTTTGTCCACCACTCCAGCATCCAAGAACCGGATTCAAGACGCTCTCTGAAGCAGCGAAGGTGGAGTTCGAGTCTGAGCAGGGTCAGAAGGGTCCTCAAGCGACGAACGTCGTCGTGGTCGACTCCTAGCCAGCAACGTCGGGCGCCCCGGCGCTCGTCAACTTCTCGCATTGGATAAGGGGCGGGAGCCCGCCGACCTTGTGCGGACGAGGAAAGACGCCACTAGCATGGGCTCGGTGGTGGCTCTGCCCATCGCAGAGTAAAGGCCACGGAGATCCCGCGATCGGAGAAGATGTATCACTCATGGGGAAATCGAATCAGAGTGTCCAGAAACGCCGGCGGGAGCTGAAGAAGCAGGAACGACGGCGAGAAAAAGCGAGCCGCCGCGCTGAGCGGTTAGAGGCTAAGAAGCTGCGAGCGGAGACAATCGCCCATGGCGCCGACCCGGATCCTGGCGCAGTCGCTACCCCCGAAGGCGATGGGCCATCCGCGGCGGATTAGCGGCGACAAGCCCCCCCGAAGGCCGGCCGGGCACTCCGCGCGTCTAGGCGAGTGGCATCGAACGCATCACCGGCCACCGCGGGCGGTGGTTTCGTTTGGCTGCTGGCAGACGCGGGGAAACGTCGGCGTTCATCCTATTGGGTGCGCAAAGCCGGCCGACTCAGGCAGCAAGCTGATACTCGTGGCTCAGTCCGCCGAGGCGATCGCGTCACTGGACGTGTCGCTCAGCGCTCGAGGCCGCGGGGTATTCGAGGAGACGCCGAGCTCCCCGAGTGCCTTGCCGAGGAGATCCTCGGCTATCGTCGCTCGCGATGATGGAGAGCTCGGTCGAGGCAGGGCCCTGGTTCATCCACGTCTGGGAAGAGGCATCTGGAGATCTCCCCAGTCAGGACGCAAGTTTGATCGAATACCGTCCCGACGGCATAAGGCTTGCCGCGATCGACGGGGCGACTCCGACCCGGCGAACACCCGAAACCCTCGGCCTTGACGGAGCTGTCTGGGCGGCGGAAGTCATCCGCACCTCCCTTCGCGCTCCTGATCCGGCTGGTCGGTGTCTGGAACGGGCCCACGGCTACCTCTTCGATCCGTCCCTCAACCATCGCGACCGCCCGCAAGCGATGGTCTCCGTGGCCGAACTTTCAGTTCGAGGTGACGCCGTTGTCTTTCGTTGTGGAGACTGCGAGGTCTGGGTCAGAACCGGGAGCAGCTGGGAGCCAGTGTTCGCCAGCGAGGTGCTTACGCCTGCTGGACGAGCGAGCTACCAAGCCTGGCTCGTCCAGCACCCGAGACCGGATCGCGAGGAGCTTTCTCGGCCGAGCAGGACCTTCTGGATGAGCAGTCCTGGCGGGCGGCTCCACCAGTCGGTCGCTTTCTCGCCTTCCGGATTGATGGCCCCGTGACCACCGGTTTCGACGAGCTCGTTCTCGCCTCCGACGGCGCCCGTCTAGCCAGGGAGCGGCAAGGAGAGCTTGAGGGATGGCTCGCCCAGCTTCGCGACTACGAACGTAACGAATGCCAACACGAGACCAAGCCGCACGACGACGTCACCGTGCTCCGCGTTCTGCATGCTGGCTAGCCGGCACCAAGTCACCAGAAGTCGCAGCGTTCACGCATCCAGGCTCGACACGTGCGCGCCGGTTCGAAGGCCGACGAGCTAGGGCGAAGTCGTTTTCTCTGCCTTCTGCGCCACCGCTTCGCGCCCTTTCTTCTTAGCCCACTAGCGAAGGACGATCTTCTTCTCTCGCGGCAGGACGGCTTCGACTTCGTCTATCGAAATGGTTACGAGCCTTCGCCCAAAGAAACCGGCGCGCACCAAAAGCAGATCTGGCCGCTCAGCCTGGGAGTCGAAGATCGGCGTATCGACGATGCCAAGCCTCTTTCCGTCCGAAGCGAAGACGCGAAAGCCCTCGCAGCGGGAGAGCCAATAACCCCGCTCGAACGACGAGCGCGTCGCGCGCGCATCTAGTTCCCGTCGCTCATCGTCGCTCGTCGCCATCGCTCTTCTGACCATTGTCCCTCACCGAGCGGCAGCAGAAGACTGGGATCTTCTGTCCTGAGCGTGCGATCTTGAACGCCGAGGAGCCCGATCCCGAGGTCTCAGCCCAGGCCGGCAGAAGCAACTGCACGGCGGTGATCACCATCGAGGTGAACGCGAGGGTCGCTGCGCCTGTAAACACGCACGATGAGCGTGACCCAGATCGTGGTCAGCGTCGCCAGAGAGAGAGGACACCTGCGTACACGGGCATCGAGACCGGGACGTTCGCGTCAGGTCCGGGGTGCCCACGAGCCTCGGCCGTACTCAGAGGCAAAAGAGTGCAAGAGAACCCCTTTGAGCACCCCGTGGTGAATCCGCTAGCATGACCTGCCGGCACTCTGTCTCTGAGAGTGCCAAGTTCTGGAAACTCATACAGGAGGGAAGCTGGATGGAGCTTCAGCCACTGGGCGATCGCCTGATCGTCGAGGTGCTCGAGGAAGAGGAGATCACCGCCAGCGGCATCGTCTTGCCGGATACGGCCAAGGAGAAGCCGCAGCGGGGTCGCGTTCTCGCCGTCGGTCCCGGCCCTCGGGATGACACCGGGAACTACATCGACATGGGACTCGAGGTCGACGACGAGATCATCTTCTCGAAGTACGGTGGGTCCGAGGTCAAGCTTGGCGTCGACGAGTACCTGATTCTGCGCGAGTCTGATGTGCTCGCGAAGGTGCTCGCTGAGAAGCCGAAGCGATCAGGACGCAAGAAAGCGGCAGCGGCCGCGTAGTTGAACGGAAACGGAGGAAACTGAATGGCTCATAAAGAGTTGAGGTTCGACGAGTCGGCTCGCCGGAGCCTCGAGCGCGGCGTCAACACGCTCGCCGATGCCGTCAAGGTCACGCTCGGGCCGAAGGGCCGCTACGTCGTGCTCGACAAGAAGTTCGGTGCACCCACGATCACCAACGACGGGGTCACCATTGCGCGCGAGATCGAGGTCGAGGACGTCTTCGAGAACCAGGGTGCCCAACTGGTGCGCGAAGTCGCCACGGCAACGAACGACGTTGCCGGTGACGGCACGACTACTGCCACGATTCTCGCTCAGGCGATGGTCCGTGAGGGCCTCAAGAACGTTGCGGCCGGCGCGAATCCGATGGCGCTCAAGCGTGGCATCGAGGCTGCCGTCGAGGCAGTGGTCGAGAATCTGAAGCGCCAGTCGAAGGAGGTCTCCGGCAAGGAGGAGATCGCTCGGGTTGCCACGATTTCGGCGCGCGAGCGCGAGATCGGCGACGTCATCGCCGACTCGATTGAGAAGGTCGGCAAGGACGGCGTTGTCAACGTCGAGGAGGGACAGACCTTTGGACTCGAGCTCGGCTTCGCCGAGGGCATGCAGTTCGACAAGGGGTATCTGTCGC
>CAYTCZ010000199.1:0-2173 GCA_964436315.1 uncultured Gaiellales bacterium
CGGGTTCGGTTTAAGCGCACATCTTCCATCGGGTTGGTCATGAAGCCGACCTCGACGAGGATCGCCGGGACATCGGCCCAGTTGAAGCCGGTGATATCGGAGCGCTCCTGCAGCCCGAGGTCCCGCGATCCCAGCCTGCGAACGAGCTCTGTCTGGACCAGGCGCGCGGCACGTCGGCTGGGCCGGTAGACGTCGTCGGTCCAGCCTCGGATGAGGGCGGGATGGAGCGTGTGTGTGCCGCGCAGGGCTGGACTCTCCGACCCGTCGGCATGGATCCGGACGAACAGACTGGCTCCGACACGGTTCGCGATCTGCGCGCGGCCGATGTTGCCGAGGCTGATGCCGGCAGTCCTCGTACGCGTCATCCGAACGTCAGCTCCTGCTTGACGAAGCATTTTTCGAAGGCGTTTGGAAATCGCGAGCGTGACAACTGACTCCGGAGTGCCCGAGACGATTCCGCTCGTTCCGCCTCCGTCCTTGATCTTGAGCGTCGAGGAGCCGGGGCCGATCGGCTCCGAGGCAAGGTTCGGACGCGCATCGTGTCCTGGATCGATCACGACGAGCGGCTTCTTCGCGACTACCGCGAACGCCCCGACCGGGACGGCCAGAGCGAGAGTGAGCCCGAAGAGCAGGAGTGTCCTCACACCGAAGAGGCTACTCCGACGTAGGAACGGGGTCAGGTCTCTGGTGTTGCGAGTCGCAACACCAGAGACCTGACCCCGTCTCACGTGTGGTACTTGACTGTGCAGCCGACCGGCGGTGTCTCCTCGGGCGAAGGGCTTTCGCCCGCGAGCATCGCGTCAAGGGCGTTCCGAAAGTAGGGCTCCGCGCTACCGGGATCCGTGTGGTCGGAGTCCGGCGCTCCGTGATACACGAGCTTGTGCCCGCCGTCGAAGAGGAAGACTTCAGGTGTACGGGCTGCCGAGTACGCGTGCGCGATTTCCTGCGACTCGTCGAAGACGAACGGAAAGACAAAACCCTTCTCGCTCGAGCGCCGCACCATGTCATCGAACGAGTCGCCGAGGTACTCCGAGTTCGGATTGATGAAGATGAAGCCGACACTGTCGGCGTAGTCGCGTGCGATGTCGTTCAGCCGGTCTTCCCATGCCTTGACGTATGGACAGTGGACGCAGGAGAAGACGACGGCCAACGGCCTGTCATCGAAATCGCCCGGCGAATGACTCGCGCCGTCGACGCCGGGAAGGTCAAACGGCGGAGGGCTGTCACCAATCTTCAGCCGTGCCATGGCGTCAATCCTAACCACCAGCTCGGTGTCGCCTGCGGGAAAGGGGCGGCTGGAAACCGAGGGGCCCTAATTGGGCCCCTCGGTTTCACTCTCATAGCGATTCTCGGTTTCAGCCGAGAATCGCAGTTGCGTCCTTCAGGATCTTCACCTGGAACGGCTTGCCATCGGCCTCGACGGCGCCGACTGCAGCGGCGGTCTTGGCGAGGCCGTTCTTCTGCCAGATGTTGCCGGCGAACACGGTTACTTCACTGCCGGCGACGTTGATCCTGACGTTGTGCTTGCCCTTCCTGAGGTGGAAGTACTTCGATGCGGCTTCGAACGGGACGTCCTTCAGGACGCGCTTGCCGTTCACGTAGACGTCGACATCGGGGGCGTCAGGGGAGAGGTGCCAAACGCGGAGTGCTCCATTCTTGGCGGGAGCCTGCTTGATGTCGTTCTGCAGGGCGAGCCCAGCGGTCCCTTCGGCGACGAGGCCCTTGGCAACGGTCGTGTAGCGCTTGCCGTTCTTCAGTTCGACGTCGGCGGTAAGAGCCGCGTTGTCCGCAGACTGATCCTTGGGCGAGACATCGACGTTGTAGCTGCCTGCATCGACCCGCAGATAGCCCGTCGCGGCGAGTGACTTGAGCGAACCAACAACCTGCTCGTCGTTGAAGAAGATCGAGACTGCTCCGAAGTCTGGGATCGCGTGGAACGCACGGACGAGTGCGCCAGCGTCAGCGTCTTTCAGGACGTCGACCATGAAGGCGGCTCCGGTTCCGGCGACGCTCCCCTTGGCGATGGCGGTGTACGCCTCGCCCTTGTTGAGCGCGATGTCGGCGGGGCCGAAGACGGCGTTGTTTGTACCCGCGACGTTGACCTGCACGGAGTAGGTGTCGGCCGGGACGACAAGGTAGTCGGATGCCGTACCGAATGGGACATCGCTCAGCA
>CAYTCZ010000199.1:2273-5629 GCA_964436315.1 uncultured Gaiellales bacterium
ACCGCTCCGAAATCCGGAATCGAGTGCCCGACGCGCAACTTTGCGGCAAAGGCACCCGGTGCCATTACCGCCACCGCTACCAGTGCGCCGAGCAGTAGGAGTAGCAGTCGTTTGGACATTGAAGGATTGCCTCCTTGTGCAGTTCTTTTTGGGAATTCGGCCTGCGCCAGAAACCCTGGTTGACGCGGGTGATACGCGGACTGCGACCGGCTGGATCAGCCGGCAGGAGGATGGATCCCTACGAGCTCTTTGGTTCGGGCTCGACGACGAGGGTCAGGCCGTTCACGTCGGTGACACGGACGGCCTCATCGAGGCCGGCTCCCTGCTCGCAGTAGGCCTCCCAGATCTCCCCGGCGAGATGGACCTGTCCGTTCGGCATGCACGCTGAGACGACCTTCCCGTTCTTCCCCACGAGTGTGTGCGCGCCGACCTGGACTTTTCGCTTGCGCGTGACCCACCACCAGAAGGCGACTTCGCCCGCGAAGAGGACGAGGCAGGCGACGAAGGCCGCGATATTCGCCGGTGAGGAGAGGACGATCAGGAGGACGATGCCGATGATCAGGAACATCGCCGGATACCCTCGCTGGCGAGCAGGGACACAGAGCGAGTCTAGATGACCCCGTCGTCAGCACTTACGACGGAGTCGAGGAGCCCGCTTTAGGCGGCCCCGCTCAGCGCCCACGTGAATCTCGTCAGGCTCTCACGAGGAGCGAGTCCACTTGGTCGCAGACCTTTGCGAACGAGCAGCGACGGCGGTCTCGCACCGCGTACGACCGAGAGACGCGTCGCTCCGAGCCCCTCCTGACGCCACCGTGTGGACAGCCCAAAGACGAGGAGAGCGGCGTCGTTGGCTGCAGCGATGACCGGTTCCTCACCCGGGGGAACGAGCAGTGGCTCCGCATCGACGCTGAGGGCTCGTTGAACAGCCAACGATGCGTGCGCGAGAAGGCGGCTCGCGTCGCGCTCGCCTCCCTCAGGATCGCCGGTCGTCCCGAGCAGTGTCATCACGCCGGCGCTCGCCTTCGTGATCCAGGAGGCCAATTCAATCGCGGCCCAGTCGTGTTCGGCACCCCCGAATGGAACGAGAACACGGGCACCGGGGCCGAGCTCTACCCGGCGCCGACCGTGAACGAGGATTCCCACGTCACACAGAGCCTTGTCGACCACTCTGCCGAGATCGCCCTCGAGCGCTCCCTCAGCAAGCATCGACACGGAGGCGTCCACGAGCAGGAGGGCGACGTCTTGCTCCGACGCGAGTCGAACGATGTCCTCCGCGGGCGCTGCGGAGGTGAAGACCGCGGAGCGGGCAACGACGCCGCGCGACGAGAGCGTCTCCTTTTGACGTCGCAGGGAAGCCGATGCCTCCGCGAGTTCTCCGCCGTCGCGGAGGAGCCGCGCCATGATCACCTCCCGGTCTGGGCGCCTGGCGAGCGGCTCGACGAGCGCCACGAGGGGCTCAATGCCAGACGCGTCCCAGGGCGCGACGAGTATCGATCGTTCCGAGGCGGTGTGCTCTGCAGCCGGGATTCCTTCCGACGAGCGCTGTGCTTCCCCTGCTCCGTCGTCCGGTCTGTACTCCAGTTCGGGATCGCGCCGTAGGACTGCTCGTTCGAGCTCTCGGAGTGTCTCACCAGGCTCGAGGCCGAGTTCGTCGAGCAGCGTGCGGCGACACTTCTGATACACGTCGAGTGCCTCTGCCTGTCGCCCCGAGCGGTAGAGAGCGAGCATGAGCTGCGCCCGGAGGCGCTCACGGAGCGGATGCTCGGCGGCCAGTCCTTCGAGCTCTCCGACGAGTTCGGCGTGGCGCCCGAGTGCCAGATCGGCGTCGATGCGTCTCTCGAGAGCTGTGAGGCGTAGCTCTTCGAGGCGTGCGATCGCCGATTGGGCGAATGGCTCGTAGGCGAAGTCGGCGAGCGCATCGCCTCGCCAGAGACTCAGTGCTTCGAGCAGCGTATCCGAAGCTCTTTGCGGATCGCCCTCGTCGAACGCGCCACGCCCCTCGTCAGTCAGTCGTTCGAATCGCTGGAGGTCGAGCTGGTCGGGCCTTACCTCCAAAACGTAGCCGGGAGATCGAGTGGCGATTACGGGCGCCGCCTCGTTGTCTCCCGCGGACTGGAGAGCCTTGCGAAGCCTTCCGATGTTGACCTGGAGGGTGTTAGTCGCCGACTCGCGCGACTCCTCGCCCCAGAGCTCGGTGATCAGGCGATCGGCCGAGACCACCTGATTCGCATAGAGGAGGAGCATCGCGAGGAGAGACCGCTGCCTCGCGCCCTTGAGCGCCAGCTGCTCGTCTCCAGAGCGAACTTCCAGGGGACCGAGGATTCGGAACTCCATCTCTGGCCGATGGCCAACCTACCACACGGATTTTCGGCCTAAGCGCTGCTCCGGCCGCCGATCGTTCCCAGCCGCGGCAGCCGGCGTTTCGGGCATCCGCGGCCTGTCAGCGACGTGTCAGGAGCGCGTCAGAGCGGTGAAAGGGCGCCCTTCGATCGTGGCACCCAAGCGGACTGCACGGGGCAGTCCCGCAAGGGAAGGGAGCCACGATGGGGCGCAGGATCGGAACAGGCCTTCGGCGGCGACTCCTCCGAGTCACAATCGCCCTAACGATTGTCGCCGCGGCCGGAGTTGCTTCGGGCGTCACCCTCGCCGGGCCGGTGGAGCCCCCGTCTCCGCTGGCTTCCCCCGTGGACGGCGAGGCCTGCGGCAAGGATCTGCACCCCATCCCGGCTCGAGCAGTTCTGGGGAAGCGTGGCGGCGAGAGCTACTACTGCTTTCCACTGGCGGAGGGCGGCTCGGGAACGAGGATTGACTCACACCATTCGCAGGTCGCAACGCGGGTGCTCGAGTTCGCCGGCGACTACACGGGCAAGGTCGAGGCTCGCGACGTCGTGGTGATTTGTTGGGGGGAAGCGGACTGGAATCGGCTCGGTGAGTCGTTCGGCCGAGACGATGATGGCATCTCCAATTGGTTTGGCTACGTCCAGATGCCCCGCGAGGTAATCAACCTCTCTCCGACCGTCTGTGGGAACCTCGATCGGATCGCTCACGCGCACGAGCGCTCGATCTCGGACGACACGGCTCGGGCGGTCACGACACTCGCCCACGAGGCAATGCACGCCGGCGGACTGCGACCAGAGGCAATCGTTGAGTGCTACGCCATGCAGCTCGCCGAGTTCACGGCCCGGCAACTCGGCGGAGAGCAGGCGTGGAGTCACGAGCTCGCACTGTATCGGGTGGACACGTATGAGAAGCGCTACAAGCGCACGCAGTACGAGATGTCGGGGTGCAAGAAAGACCTGCTCCACGATCTCGGAATTCCGAACTCCGTCCTGCCCGATTCGTTCCTCTCGTCGTAG
>CAYTCZ010000200.1:0-5589 GCA_964436315.1 uncultured Gaiellales bacterium
GAGCTGGCGGTCGCCGAGGCCCGCGAAGTAGGGGATCTCCTTGAGGAACTCGTAGGTGGTCAAAAGCTCGCCAAGTGCTCGTGCACGAACCTGACGGCCATGGCTCCCTCGCCAGCTGCAGAGGCCACTCGCTTTATCGACTCTGATCGTACGTCACCCGCGACGAACACACCGGGAACCGTCGTCTCGAAGGGGAGGGGATCCCGCTCCGGGTACCACCCCTTGGGGGGATCACCTCCGAGGGTCGTGGAGACGATGAAGCCACGGTCGTCGCGCTCCACGACACCACCGACCCAGTCGGTCCTCGGCCGTTGGCCGATGAAGATGAAGAGGGCCCCTGCCTTGACCTCTTCCTCCTCACCAGTGTTTCGATCCTCGAGCATGATCGACTCGAGCTTCTCCGTTCCGCGAACGTCCTTGAGCCGAATGCCCGTCTTCAACGAGAAGTTGTCGATCGACTCGAGCGCATCGATCAGGTACTGGGACATCGAAGCCGCCAGCGACTCTCCCCGAATGAGCATGGTGACCGTGTCCGCCACCTTCGTGAGATAGACAGCGCCTTGCCCCGCTGAGTTCGCACCGCCCAGCACGAAAACAGCCTCGCCCTGGTGCATCACCGCCTCCATCCGAGACACGCCGTAGTAGACGCCCGCTCCGGTCAGCTCTGCGGTGCCCGGAACGTCCAGGGTCCTGTAGGAGACACCGGATGTGATGACGAGCGCCTTGCAGCTCACCTCGCTGCCGTCCGAGAACTGGACGACCCGGTATGGGTCATTCCGGACCAGGGCCACAGCCTCGGCAGGGACGAGGATCTCGGCTCCGAACCTCGTTGCCTGAGTCACCGCCCTCCTCGCCAGGTCCGCCCCGCTGAGACCGGAAGGGAAGCCCAGGTAGTTCTCGATCTTGGCACTCTGGCCTGCCTGCCCGCCTGGGGCATCCTTCTCCACGAGGAGCGTCTTCAAGCCCTCGGAAGACCCATAGACCGCAGCGGCCAGCCCCGCCGGACCAGCTCCGACGATGACCAAGTCGTAGACGTCGCGTTCGGCCCGGGTGTGGAGCCCCACGTGCGCGGCGATGTCCGCAGTGGTCGGCCTCACGAGCCGCTCGCCGTCTGGCATGACAAGAATCGGGAGCTGGGACAGGTCGATCTCGGTCTTCGCTGCGAGTTGGGCTGACTCCTCGTCTGCATCCACGTCGAAGGCCTGGTAAGGGATCTGGTTGCGAACGAGGAACTCCTTCAGCTCGTGCGATGCCTGCGAGTAGGCATGCTCGAAGACATGCACGCCATCGATGCCAGGACGGAACCCTGCCTGCCAATCTGAGAGCAGGTCATCGAGGATCGGATACAGCCGGTCCTCGGGAGGGTCCCACGGTTTCATGATGTAGTAGTCGAGCTGTGCCGTGTTGATGGCCTTGATGGCGGCGTCCGTGTCCGCATACGCCGTGAGGAGTGCTCGCTTCGTCGCGGGCCAGTCGCGCGCCACGTGCTCTTGCACCTCAACACCTGTCATCTCGGGCATGCGCTGGTCCACGAGCACCAGGGCGACGGGCTCGTTTCGGACAGCCAGTTGAGAAAGGGTTTCGAGGGCCGCCTTCCCTGAGCCGGCCCCGATGATCCGATAGTCGCCGCTGTACCGCCTGCGAAGGTCACGCTCGATGGCGCGCAGCACCCCTGGCTCATCGTCGACTGTCAAGATCACTGGCTTCGCCACTGTGGCCCTCCGGACGCGCGCCGAAGGTTAGTGGCGGTCAGAGGGTCGGTGTCAGGGGACCGTCAACCTCGAGAAGCTCGTCAGGATCGTCGGCAGCCACGTCGCAAGGAGGCGGGGGTCGTACCCGAGTTGGAGGAGGGAACATGGGGAGCACGCACCTGGGATGAGCCTCGACCAGGCATCTCAGGCGGCCTCTGCGCCCAGCGTCGTGAACAGCGTGGCCAAGACCAGACGAGGGCGTTGGTTGGCCTCGAGCTGGTCCACAGCTTCGAGGGTGCGCTCTGCCTTCTGCATCGCCTGACGAGGGGTTACGATCACGAATCTCGAAGCAGGGACGTCCTGGTTTCGGATGCGCCCACCTAGCTGCGACATCGCGGCGTCCGCGTACCAGGAGGCAAGGATCTCCAAGCCCGAGACCATGAGTGCCTGTGTCTGCCTCCTGACCTCGCGACGGTGTCTCTCCTTGATCGCCTTCAGTTGGGCGGAGGGCGCGCCTTCGCTCTGCGCTCGAAGCTCCTCTTGGTGGCGCTCCTCGAGCGCCTCGAGCAAAGGGCTCTCGACGATGTGATCTGCCAGCCGATAGGCGTCTCCGGGTCTGGGGCTGACCTGGAGAGGGACGCTCAGCCACATGTGGCGAAAGGCCGCGACGTCCGAGCGGTTGGCCAGCGCCAACGCCAGCCCAGGACGGCCACCCGAGATACGTGCTACTTCCGCAGCCCGCTCGCGCTCGACCCCCGTTGCCACGAGCGCCTCTCCGAGGACGGTGTCCGCCACCCTTCCGAACTGAACGATCCGGCAGCGGCTCTCGACAGTCGCGGGGAGGTCGTGCTCGGATTCGGCCACGAGGATGAAGATCGTGCTGGCGGTTGGCTCTTCGAGCGTCTTCAGCAGGGCGTTCGCAGCCGACTCGTTCATCATGCCGGCCTCCTCGAACAGGAAGACCTTCCGCTGAGCCTCGACCGGGGCGAGCATCGCCCGCGACACGGTCATCCGCGCCTGGTCGACCGTCAACGCCGTTCGACCATCCGGTTCCACCAGCACCAGGTCAGGGTGGTTCCCTGACAGCACCCTGCGGCAGTGCTCACAACCGGCCTCGTGTCTGCCCCCGTTCGGGCAGAGCAGCGCCGCCGCGAACCGCCTGGCAGTGGTTGCCTTCCCAACCCCTGCAGGACCGACGAAGAAGTAGGCGTGCGCAGGACGTTCGACCTCCCTGGCCAGGAGCACGAGCGCCTTCTCGTGGCCGATGAGCCCCTCGAACACCGTCTGCCCGGTCACCATCGGGCGAGCACCTCTCGCAGCACATCGGCGACCACCGCGTCCTCGGGCGCTTCTGCATCGACGACCACGAAACGCTCTGGCTCGGCAGCAGCCAGTCCCTCGTAGGCGGCTGCGACCTTCACCTGGAAGTCCATGCCCTCGGCTCCGATACGGTCGGCGATCCGCTGTCTGGCGAGGCCGACCGTAGGATCCAGCGCCAGCAGCACCACGACGGTGGGCCACACGTCTGCGAGCCCTGCCTTGTTCACGGCCCTGATCAACTCCACGCCGAGCCCCCGCGCACCTCCCTGGTACGCCAAGGACGAGTACACGGACCGGTCTGACACGACGGAGGTCCCCGAAGACAGAGCAGGACCGACCACCTCTGCTGCCAGCTGCGATCGTTGGGCTGCAAACAGCAGGGCCTCGGTCCAGGGCCCGAGCTTCGACTCCTCGCCGAGCAGGATGGCGCGGATGCTCTCGCCTGCCTGCGTCCCTCCTGGCTCCCTGACCACGATCGTGGGGCGACCAGCCTGCTCCAGCCCTTGGGCGACTTTGGGGGCCATCGAGGACTTTCCTGCTCCCTCGATACCCTCGAGCGCCACGTAGTGACTCTTCACGGGGCTTCCCGGGTGTCGTCCTCCGACGCCCTCTCCTCGGACTTCTGCTCCCTGGCCCTGCGCCTGTCTTCTAGGAACTGCATGCTCATCTGCCTGAGCGCGTCCTCCCCCGACTCGGTGAGCAGGTCCCGCATCGTCCACAGGGTCATGGCTCCCGCCAGTACGACGATCAACCCTCCCAGAAAGAGCACGTCACGGACGCCGCTCTCGAATGGCGGCGGGAACCGACCATCGAGGGCCGCCGCGACGGCGCCCGCCACCGTCAGCGAGACCAACAGGGCGGTCCTCGCCAACGTGAACAGAGCAGCGAAGGTCCTGCCCCGCAGCTCGTCCGTCACCGACTCGTGGATGTGTGTGAACCCCATGACGTATCCGGCTCCGGTGGCGACCCCCCCGACGAACACCCAGCCTGCGGCAGCCCAGATCGTGGACGTGGCTGCCGCCAGCATCGTGGCGAGGCCTGCCACCACCAGCGAGACACCGAAGACGACGGCTCGCCACGTCAGCACCCTCGAGAGGGTCGACATGATCACCATGCCTGTCCCAGCACCGAGGCCGAGGGCAGTGAGGAGCAAGCCGAATTCAGCGTTGGCACCTCCCTTCAGTCCTTCCGCGAACTGGTCTCCCACGACGAAGAGGGCACCGGCGCCGAACAGGGCGGTCGTCATGCCGATGATGATTCCCCGGATCGTCCGCACCCCGGCAACGAACTGGACCCCTTCGACGATATCCCGCACGGGGGCACGCAGATCGAACGTGCTCCTGGCCCTGCGACGCTCGGAGATCTCAGGCTTCGGAATCGGGATCGTGGCCACGATCACCGCAGACACCAGGAACGTGAGCGAATCGAAGAGGAAAGCCATGGAGAGCTTCGGGTCGATCGCACTCGAATCGAGATCGAAGACAGCCACCAACGTCCCGAACAGCGTGAGGAGGATCGCACCGACTGGCATGGTGCCGTACGAGCCGACGAGTGAGAGGCTGTTCGCCGTGACGAGCGAATCGGAGGGCACGAGGTGGGGCACCGTCGCCTCCCGGGCAGGCTGCCTGATCAGGCTCAGGACCTCCATCGCGAACGAGATGATGAAGATCGACGTGATGTCACGCACGAAGATCAAGAGGAGGACGAGGAGCGCCCTGCCGACATCCGAGATGATCATGGTGCGCTTGCGGTCGAGCCTGTCCGCCACGACCCCCGCGATGGCGCCGAAGAGCAATCCGGGAATGACGCGAGCCAGGAGCGCAGCCAGTGTGCCCCCCAGGCCCCCGATGTCGCCTGCCAGCTCGAGGGTGGCGAACAGCGTCACCCAGTCGCCGACGCTGGACAGCGAGTTCGCCCAGAACAGCCGCGCGAACGGACCCCGGCGGACGAGGTCGAGGGCGGAAGGGGAGCCCGGTCTGGATCCGGCCATGCGCAGCAACGTTACCGCGCCCTCCAGCCCGCCCCTTCCAGCCCGCCTCCCTCAAGTGGCGGAGCCGTCTGGGAAGGGCCTTCCTTGACATGATCCGTGTCATCTGACTATCTGTCCCCCGTGCCGAAGTCCCTCGTCATCGTGGAGTCACCCGCCAAAGCCCGCACCATCGCGGGCTTTCTGGGCAAGGACTTCGTCGTGGAGTCATCCGTCGGACACATCAGGGACCTGCCCAGAAACGCCTCCGAGATACCTCCCGCTATGAGGCAGGAACCATGGGCACGGCTGGGCGTGAACGTCGATGCCGGATTCGAGCCGCTCTATGTCGTTCCGAAGGAGAAGCGCGACCAGGTCCGCAAGCTCAAGCACCTCCTGGGCGACACCAGCGTCCTGTACTTGGCCACAGACGAGGACCGGGAGGGCGAATCGATCGCCTGGCATCTGGCAGAGGTCCTCGAGCCGAACGTCCCCGTCAAGCGGATGGTGTTCCACGAGATCACGCCGCAGGCGATTCGAGATGCGCTCGAGGCACCTCGGGAGCTCGACATGCATCTGGTCGACGCTCAGGAAGCACGCCGAATACTGGAT
>CAYTCZ010000201.1:0-5513 GCA_964436315.1 uncultured Gaiellales bacterium
CGGCCACCGGCAAGAATAGTGATCGCCAACCGGCAGAAGTAGTTGACGTCGATCAAACCAGTTTGCGATGACTGCCGAAGAGCTCGCGGTGGACATCTACGAGGAGTGCGAGTCGGGGTTGTACATCGACGACGGCGAATCGATCGTTCTCGATGCCTGCGCACCAGACCCTGGGCCATCGGGCTGCGCTGCAGTTGCGTGCCGAGCGCAAGCGAACCTATGCCTCGCGCATCGCTTCCTCGAGATGAGCAGTAGCGTTGCCCCTGTGGAGCTCCCGGGCGAAGGCCCGGATGGAGAGACTCGAACCCTGCCACCGCAGTCCGCAGATGCGAGAACTGGGCTGTCGGAGTTCGCGCTGCGCTCTGCGAAGGCCGCCGTTTTCCTCTCTACCATTGGCCTCGAAGGACCAGCTGAACTGGCAGGGAGCGCCTCCCAGTACTGCAGCCCACTACAGCGGGACACGTTGGTCAGCACGGTGGACGGGCTGACCGCCTACGAGTCCCTTTCGCTCTCGCTGGTGGAGGGGCTCGCCGTAACCGACGAAGCGCAGGTGCTGGCGGTTCGGGGCAACACAGCGGCTGCCGATGCGGAGCTGTCACTCGAACCCTCGCGGCGGCGGGCGGTGGAGACGGCCTATCTCGCGCCGGTGCTGTCCCGCGGTCGCGCGGCAACACTACTCGTGGGGAACCTCCAGCAAGATCAGAACGCGGAGCCTCAGCCGATGAGAGTGCTGCAGGGCGACGTTCCCTTCACCCAGTCGCGTTTGAGCTCCTCGGCTCTCATAGCCCTCGACACGATTCGCGCCGCGGCTCCTCCGCTCGAGTATGTGGAAGCCGACGTCGATCTCATGCTCACGGGTGCAAGCGATTCTGTGCGAGCCCGGCTGATCGATCGGTACCAGGTCCAGGAGTCGTTCTTTCCAACAGACACGGATGGATTTCTCGATGCCTTGGGGCTCACCCGAACCGACATGGAGGACGCCCGAGCGTGGATGGTGGACGAAGCTCGGTCCTTTCCACGCGGGAGTGACGTGCCTGCGGAGCCGATCCGTCTGTCGCCCAACCCCGATGGCACACCTAGGGAGACCCAGTACGATCGTTGGTCGGTCACCGCACAGTCGGCCGCGCAGCCGCCAGCTGCGTATTGGTTCGCCCGCGCGACGGTTACGCCGGATGCACCCAACCACGATTTCGCGATCACGGCGGACGGACATCCGGTCCCGAACCTCCAGTTCGCGGTTACCGGCACTCCTCACCTCAAGGAGTACTCATACACCGTCGCCGCGCGCGTGCTCCGAGAGCGGGGAATGGGTGATGGCGATGCTGTGAGCGAGACGCTGGCTCACGTGTTGGCGAACCCAGATGGAGCACGTGCTCGGGGGCTGCTGCACTACGACTCTGGGGTCGCTGCCGGCACAACCCCAAGCGCGTCGCTTCGCGCCTACGTAGACGACCCCAATCACGTGGCGCTGGTTCAGAGCGGACAGGGACTGATCTGCGCCACTACAGGGTTCCTGGAGAACCAGCCGTGTGATGTGAGCGACTTCCTGATTCCTGGCGGTGCGTCTGACGTTGCTCCCGCGGATACCACCTTCTCACACTACGTGGAGTGGGACCTCAGCGGACATCTCCCGGAGTCCGGCGACCTCGATGATGAGGACAACCTGCTCTTCGTGCTTCGGACGACAGCGACGTCCGCCCCACCAGGCGATCCGGTTCCACCACCTCCGGGTGGCGGCACTGACGGGCCGGGCGGAGCGGCGGCAACCCTGACGCTGATCGGGGCCGAGACGGTGATCGCGACGAGCCTGAACAACTGCGCTCTGAGTCCGGACGCCTGTGACCAGGTCTATGACCACGTCATTCCTGACACGCCTGAGCAGCTGATGGAGGCGGTTGAGGATGCCACTGCTCAACGGACGCCGCCTCCAGGAAGCACGACGGACCACGACCCAGATCCGGTCAACCACTGCTCCGGTCTCGACACCGACTTCAAACTGCCCCTCGAGAACTCGCTCGCGCTTCCGGCAGACAGCGATCCGCTCGAGTCCAGCTGGCGCTCGTATCTGACCCTCGCGAGGGAGGCTGCTGCCCAAGCTGATGGCCTTGGCGAGCAGTTGCTGAGCGAAACGCTCTCCGCCGAGCTGCGCGCGGAGAGTGCGATGCTGGAGATCGAGGCCGCGTGCGGGTCGGCGGTCGATCTCGACCTCCTCGATCGGGACGGCGAGTTCTTCGACATGATGGGTATGGCAGACGCGCCCATGGTCGCTGGACCCTGCAGCACGGACGGTACGTGTGGCGGCGACTACATCTGTCGCTCGGGCACCTGCATCCTCGACGTCGTTGGCGCGCTGGAGAGCTCGCCGGGGCTGCCGAGTGAGCTTGCGCGGCTAGAGACCTGCGTTGGGGAAGATGCTCTGGTACCTCTGGTCAGCCTGGGAGACTCGACTCTCTGCGTTTGGCGCAACCGGGACAACCCGAACGAACTTTGCGGGGGCCCCTTCGACCGCGACTGCCCGTTCGAGCTCTCCGCAGTGGCCGACGAAACCACTCCCTCCTGCGAAGACCTACAGGGCGCGGCTGGGTACCCGGGCGTCGACTCGCCCCAGCGGTTGGTCACGGTTGACGTCAACCTCGGTGTCTTCGAGTCTGACCCCACCTCGCCGCCTCCGACGAGTAATGGGGCTGACGAGTTGTGCAGAGCCATTCGGACTGCCCGGATGCCGGCAGAGGACGTGCCGCGAACGGAAAACGAGCGGTTCGTGATGCAAAACGAACGTGTGTTCGATGTGCAGAACGTCCAGCGCGCCGCACGCGCCCTGGGATTCGAGAGCCTAGGTCAGGGCTACGGGACTCTGATCGTCGGTGACGGCCGGTTCTCGACGGGGTCGCCGACCTCCGGTCCCAGCCTCAGTTGGCCGTGTTCTCCGGCTGGACCACCTATCGACTGCACGACATTGAGCCCGCTTCTCCAGGCTGAACGCGGAGTCTTCTGCGGACCCACAATCGACTGCACCAGCGAGACCGCGCGTGACACATGGGCAGTCGAGATGCAGAGAGCGGTGATCGCGGCACAGCACTTTGCCAAGGTGGCGCCTGCAGCACCTCTGAGGCTTCCGGGTACTGGGTTCAGTGATGTGCCCGGACTGGACCGCGAGACGACCGTGTCGAGCAATGTGGTCGGACCGTCTGGTGACCCCGTGCGAGTCGTGGCTGGTTTCTATCAGAGTGATGATGGCGGGACGTTCCAGTGGTCCCGTGCCGGAGACCTCAACCTCAACTTCTTGCTGTCGGCTCCTAGCTACACTGTGAACGACGCGGAGGCCTACCAGTTCTTCCGCAACCGCGCGCGGGGTGGGGCGGTGGGCTTGACCGGAAGCGATACATACGCCTCGTTCATCATCGACAGGCAAGACGACGCGGCAGTGTTCACCGAGATCCCTGGTTGGTTCACCGCCTACCAGGCAACTGGACGTTTCGACCCCGCCTTGGTGGGTCCGTACTTCGACCCACGAAACGCCTCGAACTGGCCCGTCGTGCAAGGCGGTGGCGGCGGTGCGACGGTTACCTACACCCAGGCCTGGGACGCGTTCGAGCTGCTCTGCACCGCGTCCAACTCCGACCGTCCGATCTCCTGCGGAGAACCCCCGGAGGTGAGGAGCCCAAGGGACATGGCCGCGTTGCGCGACTTCATGGGTTGCGCCGCACAGCGGGTCGAAGAGTCGGGTCGCCGAATGGTGTTCGCCAACGTGCCCCAGCAGGTGGTCGACGTGATTCAGTCGTCTTCGTCGTTCGGGGCGGCCCCGGCGGTCGGCGGCGACTACGGCGCAGGTGTCACGCGGCTCCGTGAAGGGATGCTTGCCTTCCGCGACATCCCACAGGCCTTGGCGCACGAGCTTCGGCAGTTCGCCAATGACTTGGAGCGGGTCGAGCGAACCATGGAGATTCTGGACCTCGGTCGGGAGCTCGACCGACTGGCCCTGATCGGGACCATTTCCAATCAGATCACGTCTTGTGTCGTGGCGGCGGCCAACGTGTCGTCGAACGGGATCATGGGAGTCGCAGGCGGCGTCATCAGCGCCGCTGCGACCTGTGCAAATGCCGGCGTGCAGATTGCGATGGCCGTGAAGTCCTCGAACACGATGGGAGAGATCAACAACCTCGAGCAGCAGCAGGCGCTCGGAGAGCTTCAGCAGCTCTTCAACGAGCGTTCGCGGCAGATGGAGTTGCTGTTCGAGCGGCTTAGTGCCGCGCGGGAGAACATCGATGGCGGACTCGTCGGAATCGAGAGCGCGCAACGCAGAGCTCGATCTGCCCTCGCCCGTGGACTCCTTCTCGATTCGGACGAGGCGGGTCGCCAATACCGCGTCAACCGAATCATGCGCCGTCGGCTCAACACGCTGTCCATCCGATACGAGGAGGCAAAGTCGCGTGCCATCAAGTTCGCGTTCCTGGCGCGGCAGGCAGTGGAGCAGCGGATTGGGTTCCCGCTCGAGGAGCTGACCGGACTTCCCTTGGTCGAAGACCCCGCGGGGTGGATCGACGAGGTCTGCACTCTCGACGGGATCGACTACGAACGCATCCGATCCTCGGGGCTTGCATCGGACTTCCAGGACTTCTCGAACGGGTATATCGGCGACTACGTCAGGGACCTCGAGGCCCTCGTCGAGTCCTACCGGTTGGTCCATCCGTTCTCCGATGGCGAGGACACCGCAGTCATCTCTCTGAGAGACGACCTGTTGAACGTTCGCGCCCGGTGTCAGCTTCCAGGTCCCAACCTCCTGCGGTACAGCTCACAGCTGGATTCGCCAGGTGCTGGTTGGACTCCCGAGCAGTGCGAGCCGATTCCGGATCCCGTCACCGGAGAGCTCGAGGTGCTCAACTGTGCCGTCGCTCTCCCAGTGCCGGTCAGCGCGGTCCTGGACCCGACCCTCCCAGCAGACGAGCCGCAACCAGCAGTTCATCGAGTGATCTTCGGGACCGGAGTTCCGTCAGAGCCTTCGTCTTTCCGTTGGACGGTCGATCAGCGTTCGTCCCTCGGGCAGAACGTCGAGCTCTCGGGTGGACGTCGCTATCGACTCTCGTTCTATGGAAACGCAGACGGGGCCTCTCCCTCAGAGGCGGTACGAGTGCTTGCTCCGGACGGAACTACGGTCGGGGGCTCCGTGTCGTTCGACTCCCTAGGAGTCACTGTGGGAGGTGGTGCCCAGGGTAGATACTGGCTGTTCTTCGACACCCCGCGCGATGTGGAGAACCCGGTCTATCGGGTGGCGGTCCAGCCAGTTGGGCTGGTCGATGGCGAGGACCCGGCTGGGCAGAGTGTCTACGTGGGCGGGTTCATGCTCGAGGACGTGAGCGGTACCGTGATCGGACGATCCGAGGCGGCTCTTGCGGAGTCGGACCCAGAGACACTCGCCTTCTACGACCCCTCGCGCCACCCGCCACGGCCGTACACGAGCACTAGTACAGCAGCCCAGAAGTGCGATCCGGGTTTCGATGACGGAAATATCGGCG
>CAYTCZ010000202.1:0-5442 GCA_964436315.1 uncultured Gaiellales bacterium
CCTCGTGGCCTCTCTCGGCGCCATCGCGGGAGCGACGTCTTCTCGTTAGCCGACGAGCAGCTTCCCCATCATCCCGGCGTGCTGGGCGACGGTGCCGCAGAGCGGCTCGTTGCACATGAACTGAAACTCGCCCGTCTCGTTCGCCTGGAAGGTGATCACCTTCGTCTCGCCGGCGGCGACAGGCTCGTTGACCTTGAACTCGGACAGGTAGATGCCGTGTGGCAGCTCGCCCCGGTTGATGAGCGTCAGCGTGACCGGACCTGGCTCGACCTCGATCACGCCGGGCTCGAAGGCCCAGTCCGTCATCTCGATGACGAGTCCCTGGCCGTCGTCTGCTGCGGAGGTGTTCACGGCCTGGCTCTCTGCCGCTTCGTCGTGTCCATCGGCCGCGGCGGGCTGAGCGTCGCCGGAGAGCACCGCCAGCAGTCCATCTGCGAGGCCGTGCTGGCCGCCATGGACGATCTCGCCCATTTCGGCCGCCTTCACAACGTCCTCCTCGGCGAGCGCCGTCTCGAGCGCCTCCAGCTGGTTGACGAATAGCACCATCACCTCGGCGAGCGGCTCCGGCCACGGGATCGCCTCGGCGACCCCAAGCACGCCCTGCACCCTGCCCAGATAGTGGGGCTCGAGCGTGCCCTCGGCGAGCGTCTCGGCCATCTCGTGGAAGCCGGCGGCGTCGATGTAGGTAATGCCGGCGAGGACGGTGCCGACATCCCCACTCGCCTCGAGGCCCGTGAGCGCCCCGACCGCTTCCCCGGCGAAGGCATGCTGGGCGCCGTGGACGGCCTCGCCAGCTCGGGCAGCCTTCTTCACCTTCTCATCCGCCAACGCCGTCTCGAGCGCCCGGAGGTCGTCGAGGAAGCTGGCGGCATCGGTCGCAATCGGCTCCGGCCAGGCAATCGCCTCGGTGACGGCGATCACACCGCTGACCCTGCCCAGGTAGTGGGGCTGAAGGGTGCCCTCCGCCAGCGCCTCGGCCATGTCGTGGAAGCCGGCGGCGTTCACGTAGTTGACGCCGGCGAGGACGGTGCCGAGATCTCCGCCCGCCTCGAGGCTGGTGAGCGTCCCGACCGCTTCCCCGGCGAAGGCATGCTGGGCACCGTGGACGGCTTCGCCGGCCTCGGCGGCCTTCGCCACGTCCTCCTCTGCGAGCGCCGCTTCGAGGGCGCTCAGCTCAGCGCTTAATTGCACCCCCTGTTCGCCGAGCGCCTCGGGCCAGGCGATCCCCTCCATGACCGCGATCGTCTTGCGCACGGTGTTGAGATAACGGGGCTCGAGGGTGCCCTCGGCGAGCGTCTCGGCCATGTCGTGGAAGCCGGCGGCGTTGAGGTAGTTGACGCCGGAGAGGACCGCTCCGAGTCCGCCCGGCTCCGTCTCCGCGGCAACGGGCTCGACCTCGACCAGCTCCGCCGGCTCGGACTCCCGTGCCGCCGGTTCCGGCGCGGGTGCTGGCGCGGCGGGCTCAGATTCCGGCTCGGCGGGCTCGGATGCGGGCGCGGCTGGCGCCTGGGCTTGCGGTTCCTCTCCGGCTCCACCGCATCCCGCGCCGAGGACGGCTGCCACCGTCACGGTGGCGACGGCCGCGATTAGGATCAGTAGCGTCTTTCTCATCGCATCGCTCCCTTTTTGCAGTTCGGTACACCACACAGTGTCGAGGAGAGCGGGCCGTTTGGGAACGCGAGAAAACAGCGGTTTTCCAGGGAAAAACCGGTAGTCTTCCGAGCCGGAGACGCTACCGGGAAAGGTCGCTCGTCCCTACCAGTCCTGGTAGGCGCAGGTGGCTTCTGCTAGGAACTCACGTGTCCTCGGGCAACTTCACGAGCCCGGTGCGGATCGCGTAGGCGACGGCCTGTGCCCGGTTTCGAAGATGGAGCTTGGCGAGGATGTTCTTCACGTGGAAGTTGACCGTGTTCTCAGAGATGAACAGCCGCTCGCCGATCTCGCGGTTTCTCGCCCCCTCGGCAACGAGCTGGAGGACCTCGAGCTCACGGTCAGTGAGTCCGGTCTGGTTCGCCGCGGTCTCGGGCTGTTCTCCCTGGGAGACGCGAGCGAACTCCTCGAGGATCTTCGCCGCCAGTCCCCCCGAGAGGGCCGTCTCGCCCTTCGAGACGCCGGTCAGCGTGCGGGCGAACTCCTCCTCTGACATGTCCTTGAGCAGGTAGCCCTCAGCGCCGCTCTTGATCGCCTCGAAGAGATCCTCCTCCTCATCGGAGACCGTCACCATGACGATCTTGACCTCCGGCATCTCCGCCTTGATCAGACGGGTTGCCTCGAGGCCGTTACAGCCGCGCATGCGGATGTCCATGAGCACGAGCTCCGGACGGAGCTGCCGGGTTCGCTCGAGAGCTTCGAGCCCATCGCTCGCCTCGCCGACGACCTCGAAGCCCCAGGCGGTGAGCAGGCTAGCGATGCCAGCGCGAAAGAGCGCGTGGTCGTCGGCGAGAAGGACTCTCATGCTCCGGCCTCCGGCGCCTCCGTCAGCGGGATGCGCACGCTGACGCTCGTTCCGCCCCCGGGGGTCGAGACGAGCTCGAACCGTCCGCCGATCGCCTCCGCACGCTCGCGCATGGTCTGGAGGCCGAAGTGCGGCCAACCGCTACTCCGGACCGCCTCGCCCTGCGCGAAGCCGACTCCGTCGTCGCGCACGGTGGCGGTCAGCGCCCCCTCCGTGACGTCGAGGGAGACGGTCGCGTGTGTGGCCTCGGCATGCTTTCGCACGTTGCTGAGCGCCTCTTGGAGGATGCGCATGAGCTGAATCTCGCTCGCGGCCGGAAGCTCTGCACGTGAGGCCGACTCGCTCGCCTCCAGGCGAACGTCGATCTTCGCCATCTGGGCGAAGTCCCGCAGGTAGCTCTCGAGTGCAGCGCGGAAGTCTCCGTCGGGCTCCGGAGAGACGCGCAGGCCGAGGATCGCCTCGCGCACGTTCCCGTAGACGGCTCTCGCTGTCGTCTCCAGCGCGGCAAGCTGCGCGTCGGCCTCCTCGAGCCTGTTCGAGCTGAGCAGCTTCTTGACCGCGAGCGTCTGGGTGTTGATGTAGCCGAGCACCTGGGCCAAGCCGTCGTGAAGTTCGCGGGCGATCCGCTCCCGCTCCTCGAGGACGGCCCGATCGAGCACGCGGGCCTGGAGCTGCGCATTCTCGATCGCGACGGCGAGCTGCTGGCCGATTCCCTCGAGCAGGCGCCGCTCACTTTCCTGAGTAAAGGCGGCGGAGTCGCGTGCGGCGACGGTCAGCACTCCGACCGTCTGCCTCCCGTGAATGAGGGGGAGGGCGAGGAAGCTGTCGATACCGAGTCGGGTGACCTGCCCGCGGAGAAAGCGCGGATCGGAGGCAAGGTCGTGGACGACGATTGGCGCGCCACTCTGCGCGGCGAGACCGGGCAACCCCTCTCCCCAGGCGAACTCGTCGCGCTCGCCGAAGGCCTCGAGCGCAAAGCCGCGTCGCGTCACGAGTCTCAGGCCGTCCGATTCCGCAGTCAGCCACAATTCGGCGGTTTCGGCTAAGGTGACCTCGAGGATCGCCTCGAGCGACTCAGCGAGGAGCTCGGAGAGCTCGAGCGACGACGTCGTCGCTCGAGCGACCGAGAGCAGCGCCGCAAGCTCCCGGTTGTGCCGCTCGGCCCGCTCGAAGAGAAGTGCGTTGCGAAGCGCCAGGCTGAGCTGGCGCCCGATATCCACGAGCAGATCGTGATCCGCCGGCGAGAAGGGCCGCCCATCGCCTCTGCCGATTGCGAGGACGGCGCGAGTGTCACCGTCAGCGAGCAGGGGGAGACCCAGGAGCGACCCGATCCCCTCTGAATGCGCGAGTTCGCCAGCGGTCCCTCCGACGGCCAGCTGTGGCGCGCTCGCCCCTCCGGCCCCGTCAACCTCGCGGCCCGCTGAGTCAGCTGGTAGCTCTTGACGAGCGATCTCGCTAACGAGCGCCTCCGACAGTCCGAGGGTTGCGCCCGCCACGACCTCCTCTCTCCCGGCATCGTAGATGGAGATGGCAGCGCCTTCTGCACCTAGCACCTCCGCCACGCGTGGGAGCGTTAGCTCGAGCAGCGCCTCGAGTCTCAGGTTTCGCGTCGAGGCCTGAGCGATCTCCGTGAGCGCTTCGAGGTGGGCATTTTGCTCGAGGATCTGCCGCTCGAGTCGGCGGATCGTGGCGAAGATGGCGAAGGAGAAGGCGACCACCCCGATCGCGGCGACAGCGAAGGTCAGGACGATCCCGGGGAACTCGTGCAGGTCGAACAGGACTGTGTGCAGGAGCGCCCAGAGAATGGTGAGGAAGACAAGCGGAGCGCCGATCGCCAGCCAGCGCACGTGCGAGAAGCTGACCCCTCCGCCGCGGTCTCGCTGATCTGGGAGGGCCGCTGGCTCGGAGGACGGGGTCGCCTGTCTCCCACCAGCGAGGTGGCGAAGCCGCCGGTGACTCCCCATCCGAGCCGAGGGCGTCCCCTTCGATGCCGTCTTCATCACCTGCTCACCGGCGAGGTGCTCGTCGGAGCCGCGCGCTTTACAGAGCGTTCCGCCTGGGGTGTCGCTGTGACGCTCACCGAGACGACGCCGGGGACCCGCTTGAAAAGGCACGGACGATGTCGGCCTGCGTCAGGATCCCGACCAGCTTGCCGCGGCGGACGACCGGCAGGCGGTTGACGGCGTGGTCGAACATGAGCGTCACCGCCTCGGTGAGCGGGCGGTCGGGCTCGATCGTGATGGCCGGGGATGTCATCGCCTCGCCGGCAGAGCGGGCGGCCAGGCGACGCTCGAACTCGGGCGGGCGGGCAAAGTGCCACTGGGCAGAGCGGCTGGGCTGATGCTCGGCGGGTAACTCACGGGCGAGGATGTCGGCCTCGGAGACAACCCCCAGGACCGATCCGGCCCGATCGACGACCACCAGCCCAGAGATCCGCCGCTCGCTGAGGAGTGCGGCGACCTGCTTCAACGAGTTGTCCGGCTCTACAGTCACCACCTCGGGTCTCATTGCATCGTGCACGCGCACGGACCGAATCTCCTCGCTCGGAGCTTTCTCTCAGTCTGGCCTCTGCACGCGATTCTCGAATCGGGAGTCCGCCTCGCCCGGCCTTCGGGAAACTACGGTGGGACGCGAGCAAGGCTGGCACGTCGCCGCCCCGTGCCAGCCTCACGCCCGACCCCGCAGAATCCCGTGCCAGTAGAGTGCGGGCAGCAGGCGCTTCTTGAGCAGGTACATGCTGCGACGCTCCTTTGCCTGATCGAACGGGAAAGTCTCCCGCGGCGTGCCCTCGTAGTCGAACTCGGCCAGGATCAGGCGGCCGTAGCCGGTGACGATCGGACAGGCAGTGTAGCCGTCGTAGCGGCCGGGGAGGGGCTTCCCTGCTCTCGTCGCCTTGAGGTTTTCGACGAGCACCGGCGCCTGCTTTCGCACGGCCGCCCCGGTCTTCGAGGTCGGGCAGCTGCTGGCATCGCCGAGGCCGAAGACGT
>CAYTCZ010000203.1:0-5412 GCA_964436315.1 uncultured Gaiellales bacterium
AAGACGTCGAAGCGGCTCCGATACAGCGCCTCGAGCTCATCCAGGCTCGCTCCGCTGCGTCCGATCATTACTTCTCTGACGCGCAGCATGAGGGATTTCTTTAGTCGATGACGGTCGGCCCGAGGTGACCGTGGTTCATCCTTGGGCATGGCCTACGAAGGAGTCGGAGGTAACGCGCTCGCCGAAGCTGTGGGGTCGCGATGCCTATCGACGCTGCGGCAGCCTCATTCCCAAGAGTTCTTCCTCGTTGACGTCGTCAGCCGTCGCGACGGCCACGACCTCCGGTTCACCGCGCGTGAGGGTGCCGGTCTTGTCAAAGACGATGGTGTCCAATCCGGCCGTCTGCTCGAGGGCAAGGGCGTTCTTGAAGAGGATGCCGCGCTTCGCGCCGAGTCCACTGCCGACCATGATCGCGGTCGGCGTTGCGAGCCCCAGCGCATCGGGGCAGGTAATCACAACCACGGTGATCGCAACCAAAAAGCGGTTGCGCATGTCGCGCACCATCGCGTCCATCGACGTGCCGACATGGCCGCCGTGGGCATGTTCGGCGCGCTCCACCGACACGTCGTCTTCGGCCGGGGCGAGCGGGGCTGTCGGGGCGAGGGGATCGCAGATGCAGCAGGGGCAGGAGCGGCCGGCACACTCGTAGCCGCAGTCCCGAACGGCGGCGCTGAGCTCCTCGACCGAGGTGAGGCTGGGATCGAAGCTAGTCGTCAGTTAGGCGACTTCGTAGCCGGCCTCCTGAATAGCGGCTCGGAGTGCAGCGTCGGGAAGCGCTTCACCCAGTACGTTGACCGTCTTTCTCTCGAGGTCGATCTCCACCTGACGAACGCCTACAACCTCCGCCACCTCTTTCTCGATTGCAGCCCTGCAGTGATCGCAGGAGACTTCCGGAACTCGATACGAGAGCGACTCAGCCATCGCGGCTCTCCGATTCCCCTTTCGTTTCCAGGAGATCTTTCAGATGGGCGAAGCTTGTCTCAAGCTCGCGCTTCGCCATGCGAGCAAAGACTGGCTCGGCCAGTCTAAGGACCCCGCTTTCCTCGATCTCGCCCCTCCACGTGAGTCGCGTGCCGCCCGCGACCGGCTCCAACAGATATCTCCCCTCCATTGGAACCGGTCCTGTCGTCGTCTTGAATGCGGATTGACGCGGCGGCTCGAACTCCGTCACCTCGAACGTCGACTCGATCCTCGGGCCGAAGAATTTGCGCACCTGTCGGATCTGAGACCCGACGGCGAGCGGAGCCTCTGAGACCTGAGCCGACTCGATCAGACTTGGTTGCCGGTCGGGCACGCGGGAGAAGTCATGAATGAAGCTGAACACCTCGTCCGGCGGGCGTTCGATGACGATGCTCTGCTCGAAGCGATGCACCAGGATCTTCCTCCTTCCGGGTTGCTCTTCCAGTCCATTCCGGGTCGGCGAGCCGACACGGTCGTCTTTCGCGTTCCATTAACCGTGGGGCGTAAACCCGAGCACCGCCTCGATTGCATGTTGAGCACTGTGAAGATCGCCCGCTTCAAGCTGGGCGAGAACGAGCTCGCCCGTCGCCTTCTCCTCGCCTCGGGCGAGTTCGACGAAGTGCTCGGTGTGATGGATTGCCTCGTCGCCGTTGCCGGTCTCGATCGCCGCTAGGGCAAGCTCGAGGTGGAGTGCCTTGAGGGTTAGGTCGGGCTCGGCGGTGCCCGCGAGCATCGCTTCGATCGCGTGCTCAGCGTCGTGCGCCTCACCGGCGGATAGCTGTTCGGCGATCCCCTCCATCGCTCGCAGGTGATCGCCCTTTACCTCCTTGATCACGTGCTTTACGTGATGAACTGCATCGTCGATGTTCTCGGAGCGGATCGCGCTCAAGGCGAGCCAGTGGTGCATCGCGATGAGCTCAGGCAGGTCGACAGGCTCGACGTGCGTTTCGGCCGGCCCGAGACTCTCGACGTAAGCAGCGATCTTCTCGAGGTCTGCGTCACTGATCTGTGAGACGTCGTAAGAGGGCATCGTCGCCAAGGGAGCGCGAACCTGTCGGCGCACCTGCTCTCCCGTGTGTCCGACGAGTGCGGGTCCGATCTCGCTTCCTTCGCCGTCGAAGCCATGGCAGCCCCCGCATCCTGCGGCCAGGTAGATCTCCTTGCCCTCCGCAGGGTCGGCAACCAAGGGTCGATCGTCAGCCTCGGCGGGACTTGCTGGCATCTCGGCGGGCGTTTCGTCATCAGCCGTGTCTTCCGGTTCAGGCTGAAGCGGCTCAGCCACCTCGGGCGGGTCGGCCGGCTCCGGCTCGGGCTTCGCCGGAGGAGCCGGCTCTTCCAGCGTCGGCTCGGTCGGCAATGCGCCATCATCCCCGCCGCTGCACGCGACCAGACCCAACGCGAATGCCAGCGCAATGAGGGCGAGCAGGACGAGAAGTCGACGCTTCGACGCGGTCACCCCGGTCTTCATCGTGTCTCCCCGTTTGGGAAGAGCGTCGCGCTTCACGACAGGATGGCGCATATGTCTCTCCTTTCCAGTGAGCAGGCAACGGCGAGTCAAGGGCGCGCTACGCCCTTACTCAGCGCAAGAGTGGAGAGATGCCAGCAGTGAAGTTAAAGGGGGGCGGCCTGCTCGCTCGGGCCGACGGGGGCGCTCGTTCCGGAGCTTCGTGCCTCGTCACCGCTCCTGGACGCAGCCCGCGAGACCGGATGGAACTGAGCAGAGAGAGGCGGACGCCCGCGAGCAAAGAGACAGCTGCGCACAGCAACGCTCCGGAATCCTCAAACTCCTCGGGGTGTCCATGGAAGGCGACCAGAACCAGGAGGACACAGAGCACCAGAAGAATCGCAACGGCGAAAAGGCGATGCTCGAGACCACGATCGATCCAGGTTCGAAACCGGATCACGCCGCCATCGGCCTCCTGGAACCGCGCGGTAATCGCATGATCCTCAGGATGGGCCGACGAATCCCTCAACGCATCAGCAGAGGCACGGAATCCTGGTGTGGAAAAGCCCTGATCACAATCAGCCCTGGTCGGCGAGCTTCATGCCGTCGCCGCCGAGTGTGAAATCCATGTCCCCGTGTGTGATGTACCAGGAATCGAGATGCTCGGGATAAGGGCCAGCCGCTCGGCTCAGCGACAGTCCCATGAGATTCGTCCCAGTGTTCGCCGGGAGAAATCCTGAGCGGAGGAATGCCCGCCTCGCCCACGGACGGGGATCGAGGTACGTGCACACGACTCTGTGGCATCCGATCTCGGTCAGCGTCGAATAAGCGTCAGCGAGGAGGGACCTGAGCGCCTCTGCGTCCAGCGCGACGAGATCGACGACATGGCCAACGCGAGCGAAGTCCGAGTCCTCAGATCCGAACACGATCAGGCCACGCAGGTCTCCACCGGCCCCTCGAGCCGCTCGGATCGACCACGAAGCTCTGGGTTCGTCCAGCCACCGCCAGCGAAGGTATCCCGCATTGCGAACTCGAATGCACCGAGCGAACGAGGCAGAGGCCGCGGCCAGCGAGTCGACCTCTTCGTCGAGCTCGGCAAGCGGCTCGATCTTCAGTTTCGGTCGAGGCGCACTCGCGAGAGCCGCGTACGCGCGCATCACTGCGGTCGTGCCGTGACGGATTCCCGGCGGAAAGCTGCGAACGGGCTTTCGGCGCCGGATCCAGACCGGCAGTCGGCCGAGCAGCTTGCCGGTCCCATAACGCTCCATCAGTCGGGCCGAGCGGTCTGTCGCGAAGCTCAGTCGTAGATCGAAGCCCCGCTCGGCGAGGAACGCTTCTTCTAGCTGACGCATGCCTCCCCGATTGCGGTAGTCGGGATGCACCATCAGTTCATGGGAGTACGCCATCCGCAGCTTGCGGCCTCCGTCCCAGACCGAAAACGGCGCATGCGCAAAGTGCCCGACGACGTGTCCTCCCGCCTCGAGGATATGGATACGCGCCGGGCCATCTGGGGCATCAAGAAATCGCCATCGCCACCGCTCGCTCGAGCGCCTCTCGCCAAAGATCGCAGCGGACATCTCACGAAGCGCCGCCTCGTCCCCCGGGCGCCACGTGCGAACACGCAGCCCCGATTCGGGTCGACTGGTGCCGTCTTGGATGCTTGCCTGAGAGCTCATAACCGCGCTCTCCCAGGTCTCGCGCTGGCTCATGTCACATCCTCACCGGGCGTCACACCCACTCCGGGAATGGGATCTGGGCGAGGATTCCGAGCCGCACTCGGCGACAAGCGTCGCAGATTAGAAACATCATGATTTCTCTCCTTTGCTACGACATTGACAACGCTTCGTGGCGCCTCAAGGACGCCCAGCGATCAACGTCGAAGGGGAGAGAAACCGAGGGCGAACGCCGGCCCGCTCGGTGGTGGCCAGGCACGCGAAAGCGGAGGAGCACGCGAGGGGTGGACAAATCTACTGCGGGCGCCCCATGCCCGCTGGGCGCTTCTAGCGAATCGGCGGAGGAGGAGTCCCGCCGAAACCAGTAGCGAAACGGCACCGCAAAGGAGGACGTCACCGTGCTCGAATGCTTCCGGGTGCGAGTGGAGCAGAAGGAAGCCGAGCAGAAGCGCGAACGCAACGAGGAAGACCAGTGCGAGCACACGATGCTCGCGGCCGCGGTCGACCCATGTCCGCACACGGATCATGTTCTGATCGTAGTCGCGCAGTTGGCGACGGCACTATCCCTTCGTCGTGGCTGGCCCATCCCTGGGGTCTCTTCGAGCCTCCACGAATCCCTGGTCGGGGGCACGAAACGTGGGGATCCATCTTTGAGGGCTCGGGTCTTCTGGCCTGGCCGTCCCGAGACTCGCTCTACCTCCTTACGCCGGGCGGGCTCGTTTGTCAATGAACCTGAGTTTAGGTCTGTGAACTTTGAACAATGTCGGTCCGCCCCAGGGCCAGAGCCGACTCAGGCGGAAGCGGTCTCGGCGGGCTCACCTCCTTTCTCGCTGACGACATCGAGCCGGCCCCGAAGTCGGTAGGAGGGACCGTTGATGGTCAAGACTTCGGCCTCGTGGAGGAGGCGATCGAGAATCGCCGCAGCGAGCACCTCGTCGCCGAAGAACTCCGCCCACTCGGAGACGCGTTTGTTCGAGGTGACGATCATCGACCCTTTCCTGTAGCGGCGGTTGCCGAGCTGGAAGAAACGGTTGGCATCGGCCCGCTCGAGCGGCAGGTAGCCGACCTCATCGACACAGAGCAGCTGGGGACGCTGGTAGATCGAGAGCTTCTGGCGCAGGGAGCCGAGCTAGTCGGCGCGGCGGCCTTGCGACCACCGAATGGCCGGTCCGCTCGGGCTCCAACAGCACCTCCAGCTTGAGTTCGTCCATCGAGACCACCCGCAAAGCCACGCTCTGCCTCCCCACGCTCGCCACCACGTGGAGGGCAAGGCTGAACAGCTAACCGGCGGTGTCTCACATGTCCCGCGAACGTCTCAGATGTGCCGAGAACGAT
>CAYTCZ010000204.1:0-5385 GCA_964436315.1 uncultured Gaiellales bacterium
TCTTCTTCTTCTTGCCCTGTCCGAGCTCGTAGAGGAACACGACCTCATACGCGGTCGCCCCGGCCACCGGCGTCCAGCGAACCAAACCGGGGTAGGGATTCGTTCCCGTCGAGAGGCTTTTCGGGGCGCCGTTGGCTCGCATGTTGAAGCCCCACGGATTGCTCCAGGGGCCAGTCTCCCCGCTGACGACCGCGCGGACACGGGCGAACATCGAATACTTGGCGCCGGAGATCCACGGCAGCGTCATCGGAACCGTCGTCAGCGGGCCTTTGACCTTCAGGTCCTCATAGACGATCGAGTTCTCGTTGAAGCGCTTGCCGGTTGCGATCTGGAGCTCGTACCGTTCGGCGCCAACGACGTGGTTCCAAGCGAAACCGGGAGTTCTCGAGTAGGTTCGCGTGGGCTTCTGCGGCTCCTTGGCCTTCAGCTGGAAGGCGTGCAGGTTTGCCGGCGCGTTGACTGCGTACGCAGCAGGCGCAAGCACGAGTGCCGCAAAGGCCACAGCAAAGAAACGGAAGGCCATGCAGAGAGGTTTTTCGGCAACCCGGCCCCCTCCACGCTCCCTCGTTCGAGTGAGAGCGTGGAGTTCGGCGATCTCAGTGGATCGCCGAAGGGCCTTGTCGCCTAATCGACCGCGTTGAAGATGACCGCCGCCACGATCGTCAAGACCGCGATCACGGCGGCGAGGATGAAGAGCGCGAAGCCGAGGATGAGGTTCTTGCGGGTGACTTCAGGGTCCATCAGAGACCACTAGATCACGAGGGGGTCAACGGCCATAAAGACGAACAGGAGCGCCAGGTAGGCGAGCGAGTAGCTGAACAACCGCTTGGCATGGAGGGCGTCTGTGTGTCGTCGCAGCGCGATCGCGAGACCGACGAAGGCGGCTCCGAGGAGGAGCGCCGAGACGAGATACACGACTCCGAGGGTTTGCCAGGCGACCGGAAGGAGCGAGACGAGGACGAGCGCAACCGAGTAGCGGACGATCGCGCGCGTCGTCTGGTCTTCTCCACGCACAACAGGCAGCAGCGGGACGCGAGCGCTCGCATAGTCGCGCTTGATCAGCAGCGCGAGCGCACAGAAGTGCGGCGGCGTCCAGACGAACACGATCAGGAAGAGGAAGAGCGCCGGCAAGGTGAGGTTGCCCGTCGCAGCGGCCCAGCCCACGAGCGGTGGAATCGCCCCCGCGGCGCCGCCGATGACGATGTTCTGCGGGGTCGATCGTTTCAGCCACTGCGTGTAGACGACGACGTAGAACAGCCCGCCGAAGAGCGCGAGAAGCGCGGCGAGCACGTTGACGAAGCTCGTGAGAACGACGAACGAGACGGCCGAGAGCGCGAGCCCGAACTCGAGCGCCCGCTCGGGGGCGATCCGTCCGGTGGCGACCGGCCGCTTGTCCGTCCGCTTCATGTGGATGTCGATGTCGCGATCGAGCACGTGATTCAGTGCCGAGGCGCCGCCCGTTGCGAACGCCAGGCCGATCATGGTCGAGAGGAAGAGCCCGAGGCCGGGGAGGCCCTGCGCCCCAACGACCATTCCTCCCGCTGCGGTGAGCAGGAGGAGCACCATGATCCGCGGTTTGGTCAGCGTGACGTAGTCGCGTGGGCTTCCGGCCGGAGCGCGGCCGGGCAGCCGCACGATCAAAGCTGCCGCAACTGCCGTCGCCGCAAGCGCTGCCGCTCCGAACGCGATGTGGAGAGCCTCGGCCCACGCCTGATCGGTAAGCGCGATCAGCCCGCCGAGCGCGACCTGAATGAGGAAGAGCGACAGCGCGATGAGCGTGCTCCAAACCAGTTCCGGTCGGTCGCGGTGGCCGAGAAAGACGGCGAGCGTCGTACCGATCAGAAACGCCAGCGCGACGAGCGCCGCACTGTTGTGCGAGAGGCCGGCCCATTCGCCTGTCACCACCACGAGCGCGACGGCGACGACGCTGCCAAGCGCGGTCAGCCGAAGCCAGGGGCCGGGCCCGGGAGTGACTTCGGAGTGCGGCTCAGCGGTCATCGTTGATCTCGGAGCCGAAGGCGCAGGTCGCGAAGTGGACGATGGCTGGTCACGTATGGAACTTTCTCAAAGTTGTGCGGCGCCGGGGGCGAGTCCGCGTACCACTCGAGGGTATCTGCCTTCCACGGATCAGGCCCAACTCTCGGGCCCGTGCGCCAGGCGCGAACCATATTGATCAAGAAGAGCAGGATTGCGATCCCCATGACCCATGCGCCAATCGTCGAGAGAAGGTTATAAACCTCGAACAGCCCCTCGCGCTCATAGGTGAAGATCCGTCGTGGCATGCCGAGGAGCCCGGCCATGTGCTGCGGAATGAACGTGAGGTTGAAGCCGATGAAGAGCAGCCAGAAGGTGGTCTTGCCGAGCGCCTCGTTGTACATGCGACCGGTCATCTTCGGGAACCAGTAGTAAATGCCGGCGAGGATTCCAAACACCATGCCGCCGAACAACGTGTAGTGGAAGTGCGCGACGACGTAGTAGGAGTCGTGGACCTGGAGATCGATTGGCCAGTTCCCCAGGAAAATCCCCGATAAGCCGCCCATAAGGAACAGCGTTATGAAGCCGATCGCGAACAGCATCGGCGTTGGGAAGCTGAGGTTTCCGCGCCATAAGGTCGCGACCCAGTTGATGATCTTCACCCCGGTGGGCACGGCGACGAAGAACGTCGCGATCATGAAGTAGCTGTTCGCACTCGACGAGAGCCCGACGGTGAACATGTGGTGGGCCCACACGATCATCGAAATGAAGGCGATCGCGAGGCTCGAGAAAGCCACCGCCTTGTAGCCGAATATCGGCTTCCGCGAGAACACGGGAATCACCTCCGAGATGATCCCGAACACGGGCAAGATCAGGATGTAGACCTCCGGGTGTCCGAAGAACCAGAAGAAGTGCTGCCAGAGCACAGCGCTGCCGCCATCGTCCGGCAGGAAGAAGCTCGTTCCCGCCTGTCTGTCGAGGATGAGGAGAAGCAGCGCTGCGGCAATGACCGGAATCGTCAGGACGATCAGAATCGAGAACGAGAGGATCGCCCAGCAGAAGAGCGGCATTCGCGTCATGGTCATCCCGGGCGTCCGCATGTTCAAAATCGTCACGATGAAGTTGATACCGCCGAGCAGCGACGAGACGCCAATCAGGTGGAGAGCCAAGATCCATAGGTCTTGGCCGACGCCCGGCGTGTATTCCTCGGTGGCCGAAAGCGGTGCGTAGGCGGTCCAGCCGCTGCGCGCTGCGCCCCCTTCGGCACCGAAGCTCACCATGAGCGTGAATGCGCCGAGCAGGTAGATCCAGAGGGTAAACGCGTTGAGCCGGGGAAACGCCATGTCCTGGGCGCCGATCTGAAGCGGCACGACGTAGTTCGCGACGCCGGCGAGCAACGGCATGGCGAAGAGGAAGACCATGACCGTCCCGTGCATCGTGAACAGCGAGTTGTAGGAATCGCCGGTCACGATGTCCTGATTGGCTTGTGCGAGCTGAAGTCTGAGAGCCAGTGCCATCGCGCCGCCGCCGAAGAACCAGATGAACGAGGACGCGATGTAGAGAATCCCGATGCGCTTGTGGTCGATGGTCGTCAGCCAGCTGAGGAAGCGACCTTCCTGCCACCTTGGGGCGACCGATTCAGCGCGAGTGGCCATTACCCACCGTCGCCACCCTGCGGTTGAGGCTCGAGCGCCTGGAGATAGCCGAGCACTGCGTCGATCTGACGGTCGGACCAGCCTCTGCCGACCGCCGGCATGAACGTGTCGAATTGGCCGGAGTTTCGACCGTTCACGAGGATTTCGACGAGCGCGTTTCGATCGGTGGCGTTCGAGTTACCGGCGAGGGGTGGTCCAAGGTCGCCCTCGCCCGCAAGCCCGTGGCACGACGAGCAAGCGCCGATGTACGTTTGCTCGCCGAGGTTCGACGTTCCCGCGGCCTGGCGTTCCTCTTCCTCGACGAGCCAGGCATCGAACTCGGCCTGCGGAATCACCTCGACGGTCGTCCTCATCAAGGCGTGGAAGAGGCCACAGAACTCCGCGCACTGCCCGACGTACGTGCCTTCGGCGTCGGGCTTGAAGTCCAACCTGTTCACCTCGCCGGGGATCGCGTCGCGTTTGCCCGCGAGTTCGGGCACCCACCAGCTATGCACGACATCCGGCGAGGTGAGGTGGAGGCTCGCTGTCTGTCCGACCGGTAGCCGCAGGTCGTTCACGACGATCACGCCGTTCGGGTACGTGTAGTTCCAGTAGTACTGGTAGCCGTCGACGGCCACCTCGGTTACTGGCTCATCGGGCTCCGGGCTTGCCTCGACGCTCGGGACTTTGACGAGAGTCACGGCGATGATCCCGATGAGGATCAGTATCGGAGCCCCGATCCAGATCATCTCGAGACGGGTGTTCCCATGAATCTGCGGGCCTTCGACGTCGTCCGGGATGCCTCGCCGGCGCCTGAATCGGAAGATGAAGAGCAGAAGAGCACCTTCGACGATGAGGAAGATCACGCCGGTGATCACGAGCAGGATGATGTAGAGGTCGTTGATCGACTCGGCCGTCTCGCTCGCGGGCTCGCGCGGCGTGAAGCCGGCGTTGTCTCCTCCCAGAGCGACGGGGGCAACCGCGAGCGCGATGCTCGCGAGCGCAGTGATCAGAGCGGCACTCCTCAACCCCATCCGGCGCCGGGATTCTATTGGTGTCGGCCGCGTGCAAGCCACATTGAGGCGAAGCGCGCGAGCTGTGTCTGAAGGGCTTGCGCCGCGGCCGCGGGCCCGGCGGGAAATAGTCTTTCCGTGTGGCGAACGTCTGGACCGTAGAGCTACCCGCGAAGGTCGAGGAGCCGTTCGAGGTCTACGTGAACGGCGTCCAGCAGAAGCGCGGCGAGGACTACGAGGTGTACGGCCGGACGCTCGCGTTCTCGAACCCGCTCGCGCAGGAGGGGCGGCTAGGAACTATGCGCTGGCTGAGCATCTTCCTCGGGATCGCCGGGACGTACCGAAAGCACGACTCTGTCGACGTCGTCTACCGCGTTGACGGGAAACGGACCGTCGCAACCGGCTTGGACGTGATTCCGCCGGACGATTTCTAGCGCCCGCCCACAACGCCAGGCCTTAACACCCAGTGGCGACGCTCGGCCGCAAACGTCCGGCAGCGATCGTCCGGCCGCAAAGACGACACCGGCGAGTCGGCCCTAAACGCCTGGCTGCATACGTCCGGCGGCGATCGTCTGGCCGCAAACGCCCTGGCCACGAACGTGCGGCAGTCGAAGCCGCAATCGAGGCCGTAATTGTCCGGCATTCGAAGCGGCACGCGAGGCGATTGAGCGGATTTCGACTCCTGCCACAGTTCGGCACGGAGGCGACACTCTTCGGACCGCACAATCGGTGCGGGTGGTGGGTTTGAGCCTCTTCCCCCACCC
>CAYTCZ010000205.1:0-1284 GCA_964436315.1 uncultured Gaiellales bacterium
TTCGAGCGCGCACGTCACTCCGTGACGGTCTCGAACGGACGATCTCCTGGTATCGGACGCAGCAGGTCAGCTCGGCGCCCGGCTAAGGCTCGTCTCAGCCGCGCTCTTCAGCCTCACGCTCCGACAGACGTTGCTCGAGCAATGCCAGCCTCTGTGCGAGGATCGTGTTCTGATCTGACAACTTCGAGATGACCGTCGAGTAGTGGAGAAGCACCAGCAGAATGAAGAGCGTCCCGACCGCGAAGAGCACGGCGGGGGGATAGCCCGTAATCCCAAACCAGCTCGCGATCGTGTTCAGTCCCTTGCGCCAGAGCGACAGGATGAGGAGGACTGTGCCCGTCGCAAGCCAGAGCAACGCGTAGCGCTCCTGGAGCCGCCGACTCCGAATCAATTCGAGCACGACGAGTAGAAGCAGAACAGCGGCGATCGCCGCGACCACGGAGACTCGGACCGGTGTCATTCCTCCTCCATTCGGGTCGGATATCGACGAAAGAGCCCGATGAAGAGCGCGAGCAGCACTTTGATCATGTAGTAGATGGAGCGCAGCGCCGTGATCGATGAGCGCCCCGACGTCCGTTCTCGCATCGAGACCGGCACCTCGACCATCGTCAGCCGATGCTTGCAGACGAGCACGCTGGCCTCGACCTCGGGGTAATCGTGCGGATAGTCAGCCGCGAACAAGCGGATTCCGCGTCGATTGACGGCGCGAAAGCCAGATGTCGTATCGGTCACGCGCTGCCGGACAATGAGGGAGACGACTCCCGCAAAGAGCTTGATTCCAAGGCGGCGGAACAACGGCGGCTTGTACGTTCCGGCCCCCCCGAAGCGAGTCCCCACGGCCATGTCGGCTTCTCCGGCGAGGAGTGGCTCGAGCAGAACGGGGATCTCGCTTGGATCATGCTGGCCATCGCCATCGACCTGAACTGCGATGTCGAATCCGTGGTCTCGCGCGTACTGGTACCCGGTCTGAACCGCGCCACCGATCCCAAGGTTGTACGGAAGCCGGACAACGTGAGCTCCTGCCTCTCGGGCGATGCGTGCGGTCGCATCCCTCGAGCCATCGTCGACGACGACGACATCGAAGTCCGGGTCGAAAGCGCGAACCTCCGCGATGACCGATGCGATGGAGCCCGCCTCGTTGTAGGCCGGAATGAGCGCGATGCGCCGAAGATCGACGAGCCGCGGATCGCTCACCGAGACCCGTGGCGCGGCGAGCGGCTCAGACACGAGCCTCAATCCGTTCCCTCGCGAGCGAGTCGATGTGCTGCATCAGCTCCTGTGCCC
>CAYTCZ010000205.1:1294-5304 GCA_964436315.1 uncultured Gaiellales bacterium
CCCGGCGGCGACGGTCCCGTCGGGCGCGTGCAGGCGGCGTGTGCTCTTCCAGCACGCGCTCCCGCGCTCGCCGTCCCAGCTCGCGAACCCGTGTCTCGTCGGCGAGGAGAGCTCGGTATGTCTCGGTTGCCTCGTCCGTAGACCCGACCACGACTAGTTCCTCACCGGGCTCGAACCAGCGCTCGATGCCTTCGTACGGATTCGCGACGATCGCGCATCCGGTCGCAGCAAGTTCGAACGGTCGGCATGAGGAGGACGCGTACAGCGTTGCATGAGGGCGGCGCGTTATGCAGAGATTGATCCGGCTTTCGGACGCTGCCCGGCGGAACGCGTTGAAGGGGACATCCCCGATGCGTTCTGTCCGTCCGAGATCCGTGCGGAAGTCCAGGCCGCCGACGGCAAACGACGCGTCAGGAAGGCGCCGACTCGGCTCGGCGAGCATCGCTTCCATCCACTCGGCGCGGAACTTCTCGCCATAGCCGTAGAAGAAGATGTCCCGCACCCACTCGACCTGCTCGGGAAAGAAAAAGTCCGGATCAGCAGCCCAGAAGAGGGCGGCCGTGCGCTTCGCGCCCATCTCGGCAAGCCGGGGAAGCCCTCCCTCCGAATTCGCGAGCACGAGATCGTACTCAGCGGGTTCGGCACCGTGGTAGATATTGAAGCCCGTATCCATGCCGCCGTACTCGGGCAGACTCATCGGGACATCGCCGTCGTAGTAGACGAAGGGCACATCGAATCGGTCTCGCAGAGCGGTTGGGATCCCGCGCAGGTGACTCATCGGAACCGTGAAGACAAGGACGGCGTCGATATCCCGCTCGCGTTCGAGAATGCCGGCAATGTGGCGCTCCCACCGCGGCGTCACCCAGCTCGAGATCGCCTTTCGGACTACGCGGTCCGACCCCCGATCTGGCGGATTCTCCTCGTCGCGACGGAGATGCGATTCTCCCTTCGCAGCGGCCGCAAGACGTCGCGCGAAAGCGAACGCCTCGCCTTCGTGGTAGCACGGGTTCTCGTCCACGCGCCACCACGGTGACTCCACCGCGCGACCTCGATACGGCGTCACGATCAGATCGACACCGATCTCATACAGACCTTTAAACAGCTGCCACCAGGCAGGCGTGCAGCCGTAGCGGAAGTTGAGGTCGACGGACGAGGCGACGGCGAGAAGCTTCCTCGGCTGCATTAGGTGGCGACCACTAGTAGGCGCCGCGCCGAGCGATGACCGCAGGAATCGTCTTGATCAAGATGCTCACGTCGAGCCAGACCGACCAGTTCTCGAGGTAGTAGAAGTCGAGCCTCACCAGATCGTCGAACGTCAGATCAGATCGCCCTGAGATCTGCCACAGCCCCGTGATCCCCGGCAGAACGAGGTATCGCTTGCGGTGCCAGGGCTCGAGGCGCTCGAAGTCGCGGAGCGGCAGCGGACGCGGGCCAACGAGGCTCATCTGGCCCCGGATGACGTTCAAAACCTGTGGGATCTCGTCGAGCGAGAAACGGCGCAAGAACCGGCCGACAGGCGTCACTCGAGGATCGTCCCTGAGCTTGAAGAGCGCCCCGTCGGCCTCGTTGCGATGCTCGAGCTCGGCCTGCCGCTCGTCGGCATCCACGTACATCGTGCGGAACTTGAACATCCGGAACTGGCGCTCCCCCACCCCGACGCGCGGATCGCGGTACAGGACGGGCCCCGAGCTCGTCACCTTGATCGCCCCCGCGATGAGCAGCCACACGGGGAGTCCGAGCACGAGCACGAGCGCGCTCACCACCAGGTCGAAGACACGCTTCAGGGCCCAGTCGGCTCCCGTCAGTACGGGTGGGCGGAGCTCGAAGAGCGGCACCGCGCGGCCAGGTACGTAGTCGGCCTGCCGGGTCAGTAGCTCCGCGGTCGTCGGTGCGACGCGCACCCGCACGCCGCGCTTGTAGGCGATGTCGAGTAGCTCGACCAGCTCATCATCCTCGAGTTGCTGACCGTCGACCAGGATCTCCGAGGGATCGTGTCGGGCGATCGCGTCGTGGAGCGTGGTCCGATCCTCCACGACCTCGGCGAAGTGATAGCGGATGTCCGGGCTCGACCGTTCGAGCACGATCCGCAGGGATTCGATTCGTTCACCCGACCCCACGAGGAGCGCGACGCGGCGCGCATTGACGGTGCGCAGGACCTCGCTGGTCATCGAGTCGTAACTCCAGCGAAGCAGGCCGACGAACAGACTCGCGAGGACGAAGCCGACGATGAAGGACGTCCCGGTTGTGATCTCCTGATCTGTCGCCCAGCCAAAAGCGAACGTGATGACCGCGACGATTGCAAGCGAGCTCAGGACGCGTGCGAAACCGGGCCGCGTCTCTCTCGGCCCGTACAGGCCCGCCCGCCAGAAGACGAGCACCGTGACGAGTGCAAGGAACGGAAGCCACTGCGACTCCGCCTGCCACAAGATTCCCCATTGGATCTCGGTCTTGCCCTGATACAGCTCCTTCAGCACCAGGGCGAAGTAAACGGCGAGCGCGATTCCGACGATGTCGATCGTGAGGAGCGCAGCTGTGCTCACGACGCGGCGGAAGCCCGCTGCGATCAGGTGGCGCGTCAGGAGATAGGGGCGGGTGGCGCGGACGTCCTTCGACGGGACATCGCCTGATGCTCCGTCCTTCGACGGAGCATCAGGGGCTGGAACTGCCTGAAGCTTGGGTCTCTCGGTTGGCGCGGCCACGATTGGCGTTGAGCTCGCAAGTCTAACCCCGGAGTTGGTTTGACCCGTCCCCCTTAACGCACCCCTTACCCGCCGAGTCACCGTGATTCGAGCGGCCTCGGGCATGCGACCTATGCTTGCGCCGATGCCCTCCGAATATCCGCTCGCAGATACCAAGCTGCCGTTTCGCCGGTTGCTCGTCGGTTCGCGGCCCAGCTCGGAGCGAATCCTCATTCACAGCATGTGGTTCAAGGGCCACAACAATCCACGGTACGCCGAACTGCTGCCCCGTCTTCGTCGCCTCGACGCGTTCCTCGTCGTCTGTTCTGAGCACCGCATTCCACGCGCGCTCCAGTACAGGGCACTTCGGGCCTCCAGACACGTCAGGCACAAGCTCTTCTACACCCTGGCCAATCGCTCGTACCGGTACATGCTCACTGCGGACAACGAGCAAATCCCCTACTTCTCCGGTGCGGTCGTCTCGGATACCGACGATCCGAAGTTCACGGATGCCGAGGTGAGGCAGCTGAACAGCCCTCAGCTGGCTGCCTACGTCGTTACGGCCGACTGGGCCGGAAAGCGCTTGGAGGAGCTCGGAGTCGACAAGCCTTACCACGCGATCCCGCAGGGGGTGAGCCTGCGCTCGCTTTCGTCCGAGCGAACGGCGGATATCCGAGCCCGATTTCGCGAGGACGGTGAGGTCGTCGTCGGCTACATGGCCGGATCGTTGCTCTCCGCCGAGGATCGCCACGGCGCCAATCCGCTTTTCAACATCGACCATCTCCTCGATCTGTGGGACGAGATCGCCGCACGTGTCCCCGACGCTCGGCTCTGGCTCCTCGGCGAGGCGAGCGAGAGCATCGTGAACCGATGTCGTGGGAGAACCGATATTCGCCTGCTCGGTCGCGTGCCAAAAGACGACGTTCTCTCGTACACGGCCAATTTCGACCTCGCCCTGTATCCGCGAACTGCGGATCAGGGAGTCCAAGCGGCAAAGGTCGCCGAATACCTCGGGGCGGGCGTGCCGACGATCTCCTACGACTACCGGGTGACCGAGATTCTTCGGGAGACGGGCGGTGGCGTTTTGGTGGAATCGCCGGCCGAGTTCATTGAAGCCACCGCTTCCCTTGCCACCGACACTACCGCCCGAGCCCAGCTGGCCGAGGCCGCTCGTCGGGCCGGCGCAGCCCTCGACTGGGACGTACTCGCCGAGCGTTACGAGGTCGAGGTACTCGACCGCTACCTGAAAGCCTGAGCGGACTTCCCGCAGCCCGACTACTCTAGGGGCCGAGGGAGTCGCTCTCGGCGGCAAGTGATCTCGCGGCCGATCGC
>CAYTCZ010000206.1:0-1568 GCA_964436315.1 uncultured Gaiellales bacterium
TCCTTCTGGGCTCTCCGGCCCAGACTGCCCGCCCCAAGGTGGGTCACTTTTAAATCGGAATCAGAGGGTCACTTTTCAATCGCACTTGACACAAAACCGGGGTTTGCAGGTTCGAGCCCTGCCCTGTCCCGCGATCGTGTCTTGGCCGCACTGCAATTCTGCCGGCGACGCGCCTCCGGCCTGTGCCGGAGCCGCCGTCTGGTACTGCTAGCCTGCCATCGTGAGTCCCGACGATTCGGCGAATTGGCCCGATCGGATCAGAGGCGCCATCCTCGGGCTCCTCGGCATTATCGTGAGCGGCGCTCTGCTCGGTCTGGCGATGCTGGTCGACTCGGTCGACTAGAGCACTCTATTTTCGACCTCCGTCTAGGTCAGGCATCCGGACCTGGACTATCGTCAGTGGCAATCCCGTGCCCGCTGGCGAGAGTGTGACTACAGCTCGGGCACCTTTTTGCCTCATGCCCACCCAAATGAAGGCACCGGGTCCCTGAGGGGGGATGGTCTGGGGTCGTCCGGCCTGGACACCACCAAGTCCGGATGACTCCAGGCCCACATTTCGTTCACCAACAGAGGTCGGCTCTTGCGACGGCGGGCCGGCAGAACGATCTGTACTCACTGATCACTCGATAGCGCACCGGCGACCCCGTCTGTGATTCCCTCGTTGAAGGGTGGAGCGGAATCAGAAGCTCGCCGGAGCTGAGGACCGGACAACCGCGTTTCGAGGTCGTCGACCGCGAGGCGTTGCCGTGGCTCTGCCAGGCATCGACGCCGTCAAGGCAACGGTTTACCTCCGGACAATCGGTCTGGCCATCCTGCTCGCTGCAGGAACGACGGCGCTCGTCATGCTCCTTCTCGGTCAGGGCGATCTTCGCTCGACGGCCGCAGCCCGGCAACAGGTGATTGCCGATCTGCGCGCAGAACTGACCGTGACCGGTTCGAGACTGGCTGCACAGGAGCGCATGAACGCCCGTCTTCTCGACGGTTTACGAGACCTCCGCGAAGACATCGTCACTGAGAGACAGCTACCGAGCAAGACCGAGAAGCGGCTTGCCCGCACCCGGCCGCGGAAGGTGCGAGCCGGTGGCGGGACGAAGCTTCTCTGGCCGGCCGACGGACGTGTGACAAGCGGCTTCGGTGACGGGCGAGGGCACAAAGGCATCGATATCGCGGCCTGGCCTGGGATGCCGGTCCGCGCAGCCGCGAAAGGAACTGTCGTCCAGCGCGGCTGGGAGGATCGCTACGGCAATTTCCTCGTGATCGACCACGGCGAGCGAAGACGGACGCTCTACTCGCACCTCGAAGACGTCTTCGCGGGGCATGGTTCGACGCCTTCGAGAGGTACGGTCATCGCTACCGCGGGATGCACGGGTAATTGCAGCGGCCCGCACCTGCACTTCGAGGTCCTGATCGACGGGGTGCAAGTGGATCCGCTCCGCTATCTGCCCTGATCGCTACCGTCCTCCCATGCCGCTCCTGCCGGAACCTGTCCGTTCTCGACGGGACCGGTAGAGAAGAACATGGGTTGCGTCGGCTGTTTCCTCGCACTTCTGGCGCTCGGCGCCCCACGC
>CAYTCZ010000206.1:1668-3638 GCA_964436315.1 uncultured Gaiellales bacterium
CATTTGGCCGCTGCTCGCCATCATCTTCATGCCCCTGACGGGGCTCGCCTATGCGTTCTCCATCAACAACTACGGCGCGGTAGCCTCGTGGGGAATCGTCCTCCTCGTCCTCGCGATCCTCTTCGATCTCAGCCAGTTCGGCGCTGGGAGAACAACCCGGCAGGGGAAGTAGGTACTGCCGGCCGAAAGACCAGATCTCGGAGACGGACTGGGCTGCGTGCACGGTGATGGACCGCGGGTCGCGATCCGCGCTACGCTCTGGGGTTGACTGCTTAGGAGGACGGAATGACGGAAGTGCTTGCACCCGAGGCCAGGGGCGGCCTTGGCGGAGAGGAAATCAAGAGGATCAACCACTGGATCGATGGGAAGATCGTTCCAGGCACATCGGGCCGGACCGGGCCCGTCTTCAACCCCGCAAAAGGGATCCAAACGGGCGAGGTCGATTTCGCAACGGCCGAAGAGGTCGACGCCGCTGTCGCTGCAGCGAGTCGGGCCTTCCCAGCCTGGCGGGCCATGTCGCTTGCGCGCCGCACCGACCTCATGTTCCGGATCCGCAAGCTCGTCGATGAGCATCGCGAAGATATCGCACGCTTCCTCACGTCGGAGCACGGCAAGGTTCTCGCGGACGCGAAAGGCGAGGTCGCTCGCGGACTCGAGGTGATCGACTATGCATGCGGTATTCCGACGCTCCTGAGGGGTGGGTTCTCGGAGCAAGCATCCACGGGGATCGACGTCTACTCGATCCGCCAGCCCCTCGGCGTCGTGGCGGGCATCACACCGTTCAACTTCCCAGCCATGGTTCCGATGTGGATGTGGGCACCCGCGCTCGCATGCGGAAACACGTTCGTTCTCAAGCCATCCGAGAAGGATCCATCCGCATCGCTCTTCGTCGCGCAACTCCTCGCCGACGCGGGCGTGCCCGACGGCGTCTTCAATGTCGTACACGGCGACAAGGTCGCGGTCGACAGGCTCCTCGAACATCCGGACGTCGTGGCGGTCAGCTTCGTCGGTTCGACACCGATCGCGCGCTATATCTACGAGACTGGCACCGCCAACGGGAAGCGAATTCAGGCGCTTGGCGGCGCGAAGAATCACATGGTCGTCCTGCCGGACGCCGACATCGACATGGCTGCTGATGCCGCCGTCAGCGCCGCGTACGGGTCGGCAGGCGAACGGTGCATGGCCGTTTCCGTCGTGGTCGCTGTTGGGGACGTTGGCGACGAACTCGTGAAAGCAATCAAGGAGAGAATCCCGAACGTCGGGGTCGGCGACGGCTTCGACCCATCCTCGGAGATGGGCCCCCTCATCACGAAGGAGCATCGCGACAAAGTGGCGTCCTACCTCGACAGTGGCGCCGAGCAGGGAGCCACTGTCGTCGTCGACGGGCGCGCGGAACGGTTCGACGGGGATGGCTTCTTCCTTGGCGTTTCGCTACTCGACGACGTGACGCCCGAGATGGATGCCTACAGAGACGAGATCTTTGGGCCAGTCCTCTCCGTGGTACGAACCTCGAGCTACGACGAAGCGGTCTCACTCGTCAACGAGAACCCCTGGGGCAACGGTACGGCGATCTTCACGCGCGACGGGGGAGTCGCCCGTCAGTTCCAGTTCGACGCTCAGGCAGGAATGGTCGGCATCAACGTGCCGATTCCCGTGCCGGTCGCCTACTACTCGTTCGGTGGCTGGAAGGCATCGCTCTTCGGCGACTCACACATCTATGGGCCAGAAGGGATCCATTTCTATACGCAGGGCAAAGTAGTCACGAGTCGCTGGCCCGATCCGGCCACAAGCAAAGTCGACCTGGGATTTCCACAGACGCACTGACCGGGCGCCGAGCCCGGACCCTGTGTCCGGCAGACCGAGCGCTAACGGACGACGTCGCCTTCCTCGCCGGGAGCGTGGGTCACGAACTCGGTCGGCCTAATCACCCAGTCGACGAGCACGCCGTCGACGACCGTGTACACCCCGGT
>CAYTCZ010000206.1:3738-5287 GCA_964436315.1 uncultured Gaiellales bacterium
GAGAGCGAGCACCGCGACCAAGAGCAGCATCGACAGATTGAACGCCGCACGCATGGCTCTTCGTTCGATGCAACCGACCGGACGGCGATTTCGCTGTCTAGCGCGCGCTCGTCTTCGCTCGCTTCGCCTCTTTCTTCCGCACTCGCTCGCGAGACTTGGGGATATAGCTCGTGGCGGCCGGAGTCTTGCACCCGGTCTCCCCATGATCGACATCGACCTTTCCGACGCGTTCTGCGACCTCGAGAGCTTCCCGTTCCAGCTCGTCACTCCGTGAGCCAATCGCGATGAGAGCCGAGTTCATCGCATCGCGAACACGATTTTTCGCGTCGTGGATTCGAGTCTCGATCACCCCGAGGTACGACTCGAAGTACGAGCCCGGAAGGCTACGGTCGTCGAGTGCGAGCCCGGCAAGCGTCATCCAACCCGCACGCTCTACCCATTCCCCGTCCGCCTCGGTCCAGGACCGCATAACTCGCTCAGCGGAGTCGGTCTTTCCGGCAAGCCTCGCGACCGCTCCGCTCTCGACGCAGTTATCGACATCCGAGATCCACGAATCGAGCAGATGCACGTCCACGACATCTGGGTCGGCAATCATGGTCGCGAGAATGCGCGCATCATGATTTCCGGTCTGCCAAAGCTCGATCGCAAGCGACTGGTCGACCTTGATCTGCTTCCTGAGCGTCCCCAGGTTTGCGTAGCTCACGCCGAAGAGCTCTCCGTTCACACCGTGGCGGCGATGGATTCTGCGATTCTGAGCCGTTCCCATCGCTTCGAGTTCGGCCATGATCTCGTCGAGTGTCGCGTCGCTCACGGAGACCTCCCTGGTCTTGGTCTCTCGGATCGTACGGCTTCTCCTTCGTTGACGGACCCGGACGTGGAATGTACGTTGGGCGGTCAGAACGACGGATGAGCACCGAGGAGAAGACAACGACTCCACGGGCCCTCGACGTGGACGGAATGCGTGCCCTGATCGGAGAGCCGGTCGACCTCGTCCGCATGAAGAAACGACCTGTGCTCGATGAGCACTGTCGGAGCTTCATCGCCCGGTCGCCCTTCCTCTGCCTGGGTACCGTCGACAACGAGGGGCGAACCGACGTGAGCCCAAGAGGCGATCCCCCGGGCTTCGTGCAGGTTCTGGACGACAATACGCTCGCTATTCCTGAGCGCCCAGGCAACAAGCTGGCGGACTCGCTCTCGAACATCCTCGAAACCGGAAGCGTGGGCCTCTTGTTTCTCATTCCAGGGATCGACGAGACGCTACGCGTGAATGGACGGGCAATGCTCGTCGAGGATCCCGAGCTCCTCGCAAGCATGGTGGTGAAGGGCAAGGAGCCGAAACTCGCGATCCGCGTCGAAGTCGAGGAGGCGTTCCTCCACTGCGCAAAAGCGTTTCGCCGTTCCAAGCTCTGGGCGGAAGACAACCAGATTGAGCGTTCCGAACTTCCCACGCTTGGAAAGATGCTCAAAGACCAAATCGAGCCACCCGACGTGACCGCGGACGAAATCGAAGAGTTCGCGCAGGACGACTACCGCACGCGCATGTACTAAG
>CAYTCZ010000207.1:0-5259 GCA_964436315.1 uncultured Gaiellales bacterium
AGACGGGCCTCAACTGCAAGCGTTTCTGCAAGCATTTGCGATGCTTGCCGAGCGCCTTGAAGTTGTGGTCGAACTTCGGAGTGTCTTGGAGATCGCGTTTAGGCGCGGAGTACAGTTCCGGACGAGCGTGCACGTTTATCGGGAGCCCGCGGAATCCCTCGGCCAGAATCTCGTCGAGTTCCTGATCTCGTACCCGACCACAGTCAAGCTCTCCCCCGAAGAGAATCACCTGACAGAGTGCCTCTCGTGGCTAATTACTTCCCCCGGAAAAACGCCTGTCGCCGTTCGCCAGGTAGTTGGAGCTCGCTTGTCTCCGCGACCCGACTGGCTCGCGGCCCGGGCCACCGACCTTCGCCCCCGAGGTTGTAGGCGAAGATTGCCCAGCCCGTCCAGGTGTGCTGGCCCTCGGCGCCTCCGAGGCAGCTTCGACGTCTCCCCGATCGCGATGCAGTGGCGGCTCCACAACTTCGACCTGGCCGATGCACCGAAGTTACTTCGAGGAGGCGCCGCAGGCCGCCTACCCGGAGCTCCGTCGTCGTAAGGCGGCCAGCCTGAGAAGTCAGCCATTCGCCAAGGGTCTCGCCCAAGGCGAAGTCTGGACTCGGCTCGCCGACAAGAGTGCGCGGCTCGGTGTGCGCTCGGCAATCGGTGCCCAGTCGGACATCTACCGGTCGCTCGGCGACGAAATCGGGAAGCTCCGTCCCCAGTTTCCCCTGGCGCCGGGGCAGTGCGGGGCCGTCTTCTCGATCGGCGGCGCATATTGCCTCGACTGGGTCTCCCGGCCCGAGGCATTCGCGGCCCTCTACGCAAAGCTCCTCGACGGATATCTCCTCGATGAACTCGAGAGCCAGGAACGTGAGCCAGCCAACTTCGCCACACTGGAGGAGTTCATCGAGCGTGTGTCCGGCGCATGGGTTCAACGCTCACGCTCCGTCGGTCTCGGTGATGATCTCCGCATCCAGGGAACCGACGTCATCGGTTCGGGACTCGAACTGAACGGGGAGAGGTTGCAACTCTCTGCGTACTCAACCCAGTGAGGGAACACAACTTCGAGCCGATGCGCTGTGACTGCGGTGCATCAATCCCACCCGATCCCGCTCTCGCCACGCATGTGAAGGCGGCCACGTCGTACGACACGTGTATCTACAGGTGTTCTTGTGGGCGCGGGTATTCGAACAACCGAATTCCCTCCCAGCGAACCTGTATTACCCGCGAGCCAAACCTCAACGTCCCCGCCGAAGTCGTCGATGGGCTCGACGGAGTTCTGAAACACTCGCTCAATGTGACGGCCCGGACCTCCAAGCGAAACAAGTTCTGCTTCTCCACGTCGGAGGACGCCGTGACCTGGACGATTTTCAGCTGGCTCGCGGAAGCTAAGGCGCTTCGGCTTGTCCCGGCAGCTGCCGGCCTGCCGGTTCCGACTGACTCGGCACAGCTTCTGCTCTGGGGCGTACCACGTCTCGACGGGCACGCCCTCGCGGAGGATTTGGCGGCAATCTGCGACAAGCTCGGTGAGAATCCCAAGCGACGAAGCGAACCGGACGTCATTCTCGCCTGGCCGAGCATGCTTGTCTTCGTCGAGGTCAAGTATCGGTCACCCAACGATCGGCAGCGCAACAGTCGAAAGTTCGATCGCTACTTGAAGCGGCACGACCTCTTCGCCCGGCCGCCCGAGGAGGTGGCGGGCTCCGGGTACTACGAGCTCGTCAGGAACTGGACGATCGGCAACGAGCTCGCGGAGCGATCGAACCGCTCCTCGTTTGCCCTCCTCAACCTCGGCCCCGCGAGGCTCGCCAGGCAAAGCCCCGGTCTTCCCGAGCTCTTCTCCGCGACTCCAACTCAAACCTTCATAACGCTCTCATGGTCTTCACTCATCGAGGCCATCCGTGCGACACAACCGTTTCCGGCTTGGCTCGACGCCTACATCTCAAAGCGCGAGCTCGAGACGGACTAAGCAGGCCTATGTCTGATGCAAGAACTGAGAGTTCTGGTAGGAACGAAAGCGACCACGCGAATCGGCTGCAAGAGGTTGAGCCCTGAGCCGACCATTCTTGACCGCTGCCACCCGGCCGCGCCACTTCCGCTCCGGTCCATGGCGATGGAAGAGCCGCGTGCAGTGCGGGCGGGCCGGCATCTCGCCGCTCCCGCTCCAGAGTGGGTGCGGCCGCGAGGAAGGGCCACAAAGGTCCTCCCGTAGCCGATGTCGCAGGCTGCGTCGAAGTCGCGTCCTTCCTTTACATTTCGTCTGCTTCGTCGTCAGACATCGTTGCCGTGGCAGTGACCGCGTCAAAGGGGTTGCACGGCGTGCGTGAGCGAATCTCGGCTTGCTGGCTCAGGTCAGTGATCGCCGCGCCGATTTCTGGACGAGCGAAGTACTCGTAATCGGTCGTATTATCGAACCGTAAAGTCCACATGGTGAACGCACAGGCGTATGGCTCGGCTATTAGGGCCGCGCCGTATGCACGCAACTCTTCCGGCGACATCACCCACTTGTCTGCGTAGACGTCTGGGCCACGAATCCCGGAGGAGCCATCTCCTCCTGTTAAGGCGTTGAGGCCAACGATCAAGCCGAGACCTTGCCGTCGAGCTTCGGCGGCCTGTGTGTCCGCGTAATCGTAGATCGGCCCTTTCCTCGCTGCGTACTGCGCCCAGGCTGTGTCCAGGAATTGCCACCGCCATTCAGGCAAAGGCTGATTCCTTCCGGCAGCGTGGTCGGCAAGCTTTGTCGGTTGCTCACGGACAACCGTGGGTAGCGTTGGCCAGCGCTGGGTGCTGTAGCGGGCCATTTCGTCAAGTACATCGTTGGGGATTACTTCGCCTCCCCATTCCGATTTGCTCTTCGGTTCGTCGACGAGGTAGTGGGCGATGAGGACACCGTCAGCAACGAATTGCTCGAGATCGGCGCCTGCAAACCGATCGACGCGAGCCTTCCAAGCCGCAAGATCGAAGGTTTTGGCCGGATACTGGTAGTGGCGTTTACTGGCGCCGGCAAGACTTATGCTGATTCGCATGCCGGCTTTGCGAGCGGCGCGAAGTAGTGCAATCACCGAGTCGGGGTGTACGGTTGTCTGCGCCCCTGTGTAGACATCGCCCCACTGAGCCTCCTCCATGCCAAACGCCCCGAAAGGAATTCCGGTGCCCGACGAAAACTCACTGGGAGTACCGAGCATGTACGCGGGACGAGGGAGCAAGGTAAGCGCCACAGTCTCCTCGGCTTCGCTCGCACCATCATCGACCGGATCGATGGCGAGCGTGATCGAGGTAGCGCCGGTGGGGATGATGACCCTGTCCGGATCGGAATTGTAATTGTCGGAGGACTCCGCGCCACCGGATACCTGGTAGTCAACCGTGAGCGACTCGGTGGTCGGGCCGGTCCGGGAAATGGTGAACTCGGCCGGATCTCGAGGCCCCTTGGCCGCGCTGGCGCCATTGGCGACGACGGTTACCAGGGGCAACTCGTTACCACTGTTCGGGACCGTGACTGGTGCTTGCCGAGCGACCGGGTCTGGCGCGCGGTCTGCGCCCAGAGCGAACCCCAACGCGATCGCGACGAGGGCGATGAGGCCAATCAAAAAACCGATCTTGAGCCTTGCTCCCGCTTCTCTTCGCCTCACTGCTTGATGCTCATCGCTAGTGGGTGATTCACTCCTTATGACATCCGACGGACGAGGAGTCCTCAATTCTGGACGCGGAACCGTGCTGACTCGAAGTGGTTGAAGGACGAAGTGAAGATAGTCGGTAAAGGGACACGGCGATCCGCAACGGTTTCTCGATATATTTTCGTAGAATTTCCACCAAAATCACTAATCTTTACGGTAATTATGACAAAGATATTTTCGGTTAGATAACATGCATTTAGTAGACGGAAATAATGAATATACATTACGTAGAAGATCTACTACCAAATGACGATTGACGGTGAGTAGATCGTGAACTAATTAGTGACTGTGCCGGGTGCGCCGTTTTGCCACGACCTCGTTCACAGGTACCGACGCATCGCAGTGAATCGATTGACAAGCGCCGATCCTGGAGCGCTTGCTGGTTTCGCGCAGGACCCGCCTCGGGCTGAGCCAGAGGAGCAAGTCTGAATGGCGAGATGACAGCCACTGCTTCCGAGGATCAGCGCACCAGGCCCCGAGCTCGTAGCCTCTTTCTTGTAGGTCCTGTCATTGCGAGTCTCCTACTACTTGCGCTGGTCATCGCAGGAGGCGTGCCCGCAGCTGATCCGAGTCCGACCATCGCCGATGTGAGAGTTTCGGCCTCCTCCGACGATGCCGAGGAAGACGCTTCCGGCGCCATCAGCATCTCCTCCGACCTGGAACTCGTTGATGACAAGGGCGACATCCAGACGGTAGGGATGCGCTTCACCAACCTCGCCATACCTCAGGGAGCGGCCATCAACGCGGCCTCGATCCAGTTCCAGGTCGACGAGGTCAACTCCGTTTCAACGACGTTGACGATTCACGGACATGACGCCGACGACTCCCCGATGTTCGCCAGTGCCACCGGAAACATAAGCAACCGTGCAACAACCAGCGCCTCGGTCGCTTGGTCACCCCCAGCCTGGACGAGCGTCGGCCAGGCCGGGCCCGACCAGCAGACTCCGGATATCGCCTCGGTCATCCAGGAGATTGTCGATCGCCCCGGCTGGGCCTCGGGGAACGCCCTGGTCGTGATCATCGACGGCACCGGTCGGCGCACCGCCGAGTCCTACAACGGGACGGCGGCCGGAGCGCCACTCCTGCATGTGGAGTTCACTGCCGGTCCGAACCGGGCACCGGTGGCAGCCGACGATACGGCATCGACCATTCTCGATACGCGGAAGACGGTCGACGTGGCGGCCAACGACACTGATCCCGACGGCAACCTCGATCCGACCAGCGCGAACACCACCTGTCCGGGCTGCTCGGGTCCGAGTAGCGGTTCGCTGCAAAACCACAGCGACGGCACGTTTACCTACACGCCGAACAGCTCCTATCTCGGCGGCGACAGCTTCCACTACGAGATCTGTGACACGGATGGGCTCTGTGATACGGCCACGGTCTCGCTCACGGTCACCGAGAGCGCACCGCTTCCGCTCAACCGCTATCCCTACCTCCAGTCGCCCGGCACAGACTCTGCGGTCATCGCGTGGACGACGTTCGGGGAGGGGAGCGGAGAAGTCCAGTATTCGGCGGACGGGGTCTCGTACACCAGTGTTGGGGCCAGCGCGACCACTTTCTTCAACACAACGACGCAACTCGGCTACGACTTCACGCT
>CAYTCZ010000208.1:0-5242 GCA_964436315.1 uncultured Gaiellales bacterium
TCTTAGGCGGCGTCGTCGAGTGCCGAGGAACCTTGGCCGTCGCGCTCCGGCGGAAGACTCGGGATCGAGTTGTGCTCGTCGGCCTGGCCCTCGACGAGCTCGGGTGCCTGCGGTCGCTGGGTCAGCTTGTCGATCGGACCGAGTTCAGGAATGTCCTTGGGGGCTGCCGCACCGAGGTCGTCGAACCGGCGCGCCGCCGGAAGGACACGCCGCTCGAGCGAGCCGACAGTCTGGTTGTAGGCAGTCACGGCGCCGTCGAGGCGCTTCCCGAGCGTTGCGAAGTGTTCGCCGAGGACCGCGAGGCGCCCGTACAGCTCGCGGCCGAGTGTGCTCACCGCCCGCGCGCTCTCGGCGACGGTCTCCTGCTGCCAGCCGTACGCGACAGCTTTTAAGACAGCGATGAGCGTCGTGGGCGTTGCGATCAGAACACGAGAGTCCACGCTTTCCTCGATCAGCGTTGGATCGTGCTCGAGAGCGGCGCTGTAGAACGATTCGCCGGGAATGAACAGAACGACGAACTCTGGCGTCGGCTGGAACTGTTCCCAGTATCCCTTCAGGCTTAGCTTCGCGACGTGTTGTCGGATCTGGCGCGCGTGTTCTTGCAACTTCTCCAGTCTGACCACCTCGTCGGGCGCCTCCAGTGCCTCGAGGTAGGCCTTGAGGGGCGCCTTGGCATCAACGACGACGTTCTTCCCGCCGGGAAGCCGGACGATGAGATCGGGGCGGAGCCGCCGCTCGTCGTCGTCGACCGCCGTCGACTGCTCGACGAAGTCGCAATGGGAGAGCATGCCGGCCATCTCGACGACTCGACGGAGCTGAATCTCGCCCCAACGACCACGAACCGCTGGGCTGCGAAGGGCCGTGACGAGGTTCTGTGTCTCAGACCGGAGCTTCTCTTGCGAATTGGCGAGCGATCGCACCTGCTCGGTAAGGGCGCCGTATGCCTGACTCCGCGCCCGCTCGAGATCCTGAATCTGAGTGTCCACCTTCTGGAGGGATTGCGAGATCGGCCGGACGAGCTCCTCGACTGCCTGGCGGCGCTGATCCAGATCGCTCCGAGCCTCGACCTGGAAGCGCTCGAGCGCCGTTCGCGCGAGTTGGAGGAACGCTGCGTTGTTGGCACGAAGTGACTCGGCAGACAGCGCCTTGAATGCCTCAGACAACTGCTCCTCGGTCTGCCGAACGAGCTCGAGCTTCTCTTCGCCGGTCGAGCGCTCGTGTTCGAGCGCGGCCACGAGGCGGGCGTTCTCTTCGCGCTTCGCGACGAGTTCCTCCGCCAGACGTTCTCGCTCGAGGGTTACCTGGTCGATCTCGATCGCGAGTGACGTCGATCGGTTGCGGAGCAAAAGCCATGCGCCGAGGACGCCAAGCGCCAAGCCGAGAACGAGAGAGAGGATTGCAATCATGAGTCGGTGGTCTACTCACGCTAATCGTGTCGTCGGACGGTGCCCATCCAACTCGCTGGAACGACTCAGGCAGTTCGCGCCGATTCGGCGGAGGCGGGTCGCCGGCGGAACCGGACCCGGACGAGCACGGCGTAGATCGCGACCGCCGTTAGCGCGCCCAGCGTTCCCTGGGTCCGGATATCGGTCACGCGATGGTCGACGTAGCGGGCCTCATCGAATCCCTGGTCGGCGTAGAACTTGGGCACTTCGACGCCGCGCGCCAGAGCGGCTGACTTGTAGTCGTCGAGAAACTGCCCGACCGGCGGAACTGCGAGAAACGTGAGGATCGCGGTGAGGAGAACCACGACGACGACCGCGGGAACGAGCTTGACGCCGAGCTGTCGTCGCGTGAGAACGAGGACTGCAGACGCCGTCGCCACCACCGTGGCGGGCGCGACGAAGCCGAGGAGAGGTGCCCAGCTCATGTGGCCCTCGATCCCGACGATGAACATGAGCTGAGTGACCTGCGCTGCCGCAAAGCCAAGCCCGATGAGGAGGACGATAGCGCCGAGCCGCGGGATGAGCATACGTTGATAGTAGGCCTCGCCGGACCCGAAAGTCGACTGAACGGTTAGCGCACGTCCTCTGGTACGAGCATCTCGCGCGCCGCTTCGATCGCGCTGCCGAGAACCCGCAATCTGACCGGCTTCACGAGATGGGCGAAGGGTTCGAGGCTCTTCGTCCTTGGCTCAGGTGAGCGGACGGATACGATGATCAGCGGGACCTTGGGGAGACGCTGCCGTACTCCGCACGCGACCGCGTGGCCCTCGAGGGTCGCGGTCTCAATCAGCGCGATGTCGAATTCCTCGCCCTCCCGAGCCACGCGGTGACCGAGTCGTTCGACTTGGAGTCCGAGCAGGTCTCGGACTCCCGGATCAGGCTCGTACAGGTACACCCACGCCACACCCTCACCTTCCCCCGTTTGGATGGACGACGGGGGGCAAAGACGTATGAACTTCGTAGGAAACCAGCGACTCGGCAGGGCCCTCCTACGAACATTTGTTCGATACAATGACGGCCGCCGAGCCCACTAGGTTCCCAACGTGAAGACGTTCTTTGCCGAAGGCGGCGCGTTGGATGACGCGCTCCCGGAGTTCGAGCCGCGACCGGAGCAGGCGGCACTCGCCGAAGAGGTCGACGCTGCGCTTTCGTCGCACCAGCATCTGATCGCCGAAGCGGGCACGGGCACGGGCAAGAGCTTGGCCTATCTCGTTCCGGCGATTCTGTCCGAAGGTGTCGTTGTGGTCGCGACGGCGACCAAGGCCCTTCAGGATCAGCTGTTGACGAAGGACGTCCCGGCCGCTGCTCGAGCGCTCGGACGGGATGTTTGTTGTGCGGTCCTCAAGGGACGAGAGAACTACCTCTGCCGTCGGAGCCTGCAAGGGCTCATGTTGCTTCAAGACTCGCCAGAAGCGCTCTTCTCGGATTCAGCGCTCGTGCGCGAGTTCGAGGCGATGCGCGACTGGATCGCCAAGACCAAGACCGGGGATCGTGCGGAGCTCCCGTTCGAGCCGAGTTCTACGCTTTGGACTGAGGTAGCCGTCGGTTCGGACCGCTGCCGGAAGAAAACCTGTCCGCTCGTGTCGACGTGCTATTCGGAGCTCGCGCGGAAACGGGCGGGGGAAGCAGAACTCGTGATCGTCAACCACGCGCTCTACTTCGCCGATCTTGCGTTGCGCGGCACGAATGGCGACGGCATGGGGTTCCTGCCCGATCACGACGCCGTTGTTTTCGACGAGGCTCATCGTCTTGAGGAAGCGGCAGCTACGTGGTTCGGCGGTCGCGTGTCGATCGCCGGCGTCCGTCAACTTATCCGCGACGTCGAGCGGACGTGCCGCGACGATGGGAGTTCGACGCCGACGAGAGCGCTGCTCGATCTCGAGCGCGCTGCCGGCGAGGCGATCGGCGGCCTTGCGCCCCGTTCGGGACGGCGTCGACTTTGCGCTCCCGACGTTGAGGTGGCTACAGCCCAGTGTGCAGGATTACTCGGGACGCTCCTCACGCTGGCAGACCTGCTCCGCGGCCGCAGCGAAGATCACGACCTCCTGGCCCGACGGGCTACTGCCGCAGCGGACGATTTCGAACTCGCCACCTCGATCGTCGACCGCGACAACGTGGCATGGGCGGAGCCGGGCTCGGTCTCGTGGGCGCCGGTCGACGTGGCGGAGATTCTCCGAGATCGACTCTGGGATCGTGACGACGTGACCGCCGTCCTCATCTCGGCGACGCTCGAGCCCTCGTTCGCGCGGATGCGGCTCGGTCTCTCCGATGCCTCGGAGGTCGTGCTTCCGTCAGCCTTCGACTACCGGGAGCAGGTTCTGCTGTACGTGCCGGCCGAGTTGCCGGAACCCCGGGAGCCGGGCTATGACGATTGCGTGGCGGCCAAGATCGGCGAGCTTCTCACGTTGTCGCGCGGTCGAGCGCTCGTGCTGACCACGTCGTACCGAGCTCTGAACGAGATCGCCGACCGGATCGAGTCAGAGCTTCCGTACCCTCTGCTCCGGCAGGGCGACGCACCGAGGGAGCGCCTCCTCGAGCAGTTCCGAAACGACGTGGACTCGGTGCTCCTCGCAACGTCGACCTTCTGGCAAGGAATCGACGTCCAGGGTGAATCCCTCTCGCTCTTGGTGATCGACAAGCTGCCGTTCGCCGTGCCGGACGACCCGCTGAACGAGGCACGCTGCGAGCGGATCGTCGAGTTGGGGGGAGACTGGTTCGCTGACTACGCCTTGCCAAGGGCGGTGCTGCAACTCCGCCAGGGGTTCGGCCGACTCATCCGGGGGCACGCCGATGAGGGCGTGGTCGCCATCCTCGACTCACGGCTCCACCGACGGCGCTATGGCGTCCAGTTCTTCGAGGCGCTTCCCTCGTGCCGGACCGCAACCGATTTTCGCGACGTCGAGGCCTTCTTCACTGCACAGGTCAGGGGCCAACGGTTGGTACCGTGTCTCGAGGCCAGTGGCGAAGAAGAAGAAGAGTAAGGTCCCATCCCCGCCCAAGAAGGTTCAGGCTTCCCAGGCGAAGCAGGTCCAGGCTTCCACGAAGCGTGCCGAGCCGGGTAGGCCGTCGGCTGTCGGAGGATGGCTCACGCGGAACCGAATCATCGCGATCGGGGGTGCTTCGGCGATCGTGATCGTGATCGTCATTCTCGCGGTTGCACTGAGCGGCGGAGGTGGGGGCTCAGCGTCGGCCGAGGTGCTCGCTGCGGGAGGCTGTGTTGCAACCGACGAGGCCTCTCAGGGTCGCGACCACGTGCCCGAGTCGCCTCCTCTGTCCGACTACAACACGTTCCCGCCGACCAGCGGCTCGCACTTCGCTGTGCCCATTATTTGGAACGTCTATAGCGCGCCCGTCGAGCAGTATCGCCTCATTCACAACCTCGAGCATGGCGGGGTGATCGTCCAGTACGGCGAGGACGTTCCGGCCGACCAGGTGGAGGCAATCATCGGCTGGTATCAAGGCTCTCCCGACGGGATCGTCGTGGCTCCGCTGCCCGAGCTCGGCAGCGATATCGCGCTCACTGCCTGGACGCATCTGCTCACCTGCTCAGAGGGCTTCGACGAAGCTGCTTTCACGGAGTTCCGGGAGGCGTACCGGTTCAACGGACCAGAGTCGTTGCCGCGAGAGACCTATGAGCCCGGGTTCGGCAGCGGCGCCATGGAACAGCAAGGCTAGCGACGCACCGGTGGGCTGGATTTCAACGGCTCCTACCCACCGGGGCGCCGAGTAGCATCACCTGCCAGAGCCTGCGAGCCGGGGTGGCGGAACGGTAGACGCGGGGGACTTAAAATCCTCTG
>CAYTCZ010000209.1:0-5215 GCA_964436315.1 uncultured Gaiellales bacterium
CAAAATGTCGCGCGCCGACCGGCACCGGTTTTCGGTCATCGCTGTTCCGACTTAGGAGCGAGACAGCAGGTCGACCTCGCGCCGGATCTCCTCTTCGCTGAACCCGGCTCGATAGGTCTCCCGTGCGTGGAACGCAAGGCCAATGCCCCAGCCGACGAGCGGAAAGACTGGCCACGGGAACCACGGACCGCCAGTCGCAAACAGGATTCCCCAGATGAGCCAGAGGAGCGAGTTCACGAGCACATAGACGATGAGATGAGTGCGAAACTCACGCCGCTTTTGGAGCCGACGGATCGCCAGATCTCGGAGATCGCCGTCACTCTCGAAAGGCTCAACCGGAGTGGGCGCCTGGACTGTGGTGTTCATCGGCACCTCCTTCCTAACCACCTCCAGGTTGGCATGTCACACGCGACAAGCAATCGTGGTGTGCGCTGATCTTGGTGCGGGAACTACCTACGGCAAAGCAGGAGGAGCCCGGCCGCCTCCATCGCCTGCGGGGCGTTCAGATCCTCACAGCCCGCGAACGGATTGGCTGTCTTCGGCTCGAGCGGCTCGATCTCGCTCCATCGGTCAGCGAGCGCCTGGTAGTAACGGCTGGGGCCACTGTGATCGGGGAGTCCACGCCTTCTGCAGTCGGGTTTCTAGCGACAGTCTTTCGCCGGTCGACTCGGCTTCCGAATGGCCCTCGGCGGCTACCGGTTCCGAGATCCTTGGAGTGGACGGCGTAGGCGAGCACCGGGCTAGCGCCAGAGTCGCCGCCAGAAGCCGCTCTTCCCGAGAGCCTTCCCGAATTCGACGGCAAACCCATCGCGCACGGGCGCTCCGGGTTCGGGTAGCTCCAGACCGTGACCCTCATCGAGTCATCGCGAGGCAGACTCGACGAGGATGACTCGATGCTCGCGCTAGCCTCTTCCTCTAGCCGAGCCCCGCCGCATCCTCCGCGCCACCATGCGCTGCATGACGAGCCCGACGCGTTCGCTCAGAGTGCCCGGCTTTGGAGCGGCCCCCATTTGCTGCCCATAGTTGAGTCCGTCGAAGAGAAGCGTGTAGTTGGAGACGAGTTCATCCCCGAATTCCCAGAACTCCGCCCCCTCCAGGGCGACGGGGCTGTTCGTCGGAGCAAAGCCGGGCGGATTCAACGCGCCCGTCATGGTCCCGCCGATGCGCCATCGGGCCCCAACTTTGCTGCCGTCGAGCGCAAGGTAGGGCTCATCGGTGTATTCGAACTGGACATCGGGGACGGCGTCGAAGAAGGGTCGAAGGGCCTTCTCGCGCACGGCAGCGTGACCTTCGAGCCTCCCGACGAGGCCGGACTCATCCCAGACGACATCGTGTGAACAGAGCGCGAGGACCTGGTCGGGATCCTTTGCGTTCCATGCTGCAAGCCATCGCTCGGTGAAATCGCGGATGAACGGCTCCTCGAGTTTGTGCCGCTCTTCGGCCATCGGAACACCTCCTCTTCCGACCGACGCAACGAGCATCAAACTCTTGCGCCTCCGAAGGCCGGAGTCAATCGCCAGGCCAGAGTTCGCTCAGGGCATGCCCAACTCCTTGTAGGTGGACGCTCTGGCTGCTCGGCTCGGCTCTACCGCCAGTGACGGCTGATGTCACTTGTGGCCCACTCGTCCTCGAAGAGCGTCACCACGAGTGTGGCCGCCTCATGCACTCCCGCGACGAGTCGGGCGGCGGCGCGCTCGTTTGGAAGCTCGAGGCCCCGGACGGATGCCTCCAGGGCAGCATCAATCGTCCTCTTCCACTCTGGCCGACGTGCGCGCACCCAGGCAGCGGCTTCAGGTTTCGAGGCCCACCTCTCCGTCTCGACATAGCGCAGAGAGCGGCAGGCGTTGAGGACGGTCGCCGGGTTTCTCGGCTCGTGCCTCCGCTGCCAGTCCAAGGACTCCACGATCGCCTGGAGCTGCCACGATCGAGGAATCTGGGTGAATAGCACCGCTGGCGATGGCCCGCTGAGTGCTCTCCCCAGCTCCCGCCCGATGGCGACGTCGAGCAAGAACCAGTGATTCGGCTCAGCCCCGGGATCGGTAGAGACGTGCAGGCGCAAGCCGGAGCCGGTGTTGAGGTTGAGCTCGAACGGAAGCGGTCGCCTTGGCCAGGCAACCGCCTCGACGGTGTAGACGACCAGTTCGAGGCGACCTGCCGGACACGGCAACCTGTCGTGTCTCAACTGCTCGACCAAGCCGCTCCGGCGGCCTTCTCCCAGCGGTGCCGCGATAACGGCCTGAACATCGAGATCGCTCAGCCCTGGTCGGTAACCACCGTAGGCCGCAGAGCCAAACAGGTACAGACCGGCGAGGTCGTCTCCCACGATCGTCTCCACCCGCTGGGTGAGTTCAGCCAGGTACGCCTTCTCGTTCGTCCCGAGCATCACGACGACCAATTCATCCCACGCAATTCTCGTCGACCCGCTTGCCGCCGTTTCAGACAACAGTCCGTGCGTCTACTCGGCCTTGTGGTTCCGACGGCGAAATTCCGGGTCGCCTGAGTCCGGGGCGCAGTGGCTTGAGCAGAAGTGGGCTCCACGGCTGCGGTGTTCGCCCTCTGTCGCCCGCCCCGCTTGCCCAACGAACGCCGGTCCGCTCAGATCCGAACAACGCAGACTCCTTGTACCGCGTGACGCAAGTCATCGTTCCCGAGGCGACAACGCGCGGGTCATGACGAGCGTCAACTGCCAACCCAACGCTTTCGAGCATGGCGCAGCGACTCGTTTCGAGCCGCCGCGAGGTCATTGGCCAAGATGATGTCGTGAGCCTCGACACCGAGGTCCCGCGCGATTTCGACGGTTCGGTCGACCGAGCCGGTATCGACGACAACGATCTGGTCAGCAGACCGCGCACGCTCTCGAGACAGCCCGGAACGAATTGCTGCTCATCTTTCGTGATCATGCAGACGCTGAGGCTTCCCGCAGGGAATGGAACTCGCCCTGGTGCTGCACGGAACTCAGGCGAGTGATGCTAACCGGTCACGCTCGATCCACAGGCCTTTCCTCTTATCTGTTCCCGGCTGAGCTGACATCGGACCTGGGTTTTGCACCGGCCAGGGTTGTCTCCTCACACGTCCCGATCTCCGGAGGCTCGTACTCCTCCGGACACGGGTGTGAGAAGTGTGGAAAGCGTGGAAAACGCGCTCCTCGAGCGCCTGCGCGAGGCTATCGGTGAGCATCACGCCGAGGACGTCGGTCCCGACGAACAGCTCAGGAGCGTTCTCCGACTTCTGGAACTAGCTCTTGACGAGTAAAGTGCCAACGCGTGATCGGAGGCGAGGGGGAAGCTTTGGGAGTGGAAGTAAGCCTGACTCCTGTCTCGGAATGATCGGGAAGTCGTTCTTGGGCGGGCTTCTGCCCTCTCGGCCATGTCCCTAACGGACATCTAGCGTCGCGAGCATTCCGCCCTAGGCTTCACTCATCGCGCGTGCCGGGTCGGCTGGCCAGTTCGCTCAGGGCAGTCCCGCTTACCTTGTAGGTGGACGCCCTGGCTGGCCGGCTCGGCCTTACCGCTGCTCAGCCTGTTCCGTTTCGGGACGGCCGCTTGCTCTGGACGAGGGCCGCTTCCTAGCGATGGGGCGCCCGACCGACCGTTGTGTCTCGTCTCGTCAGCGCTCAGTTCCTGCCCCTGCGCAAGCGATGATCAGCTCGGCGGCCCGCCTGGCACCGTTCGTCGGAATCGCCGACCAGCCGGGTTCGCGTCCGAGTTGGCCAGCGATGGCCTCTGCTAGGCCCTGCGGAGTCGTCTCCGAGTAGAGGTGCCGTTCGCCCGCTCCGTGTCGGGCGAGCCGCTCCGCCACGACGAGGTTCTGCTCGAGGTGGCCCTCGAGCGGGAAGTAGAGGAAGGGCCTCCGCAACGCGGTGAGCTCGAGCGTCGTCGTGCCACCAGCCTGGACGACGGCGACGTCGCAGGCGGCGAAGTGCTCGTACAGGCGCGGCACGTAGCCACGGGCCTCCACCCCGGGAGGAGCCTCGACGGTCAGTGGATCGATGCGGGGGCCGCAGACGAGCACCATGCGAACATCGGTCAGGCGCTCTACGAGGTACGGATAGGCGGCCGCGCAGAGGTAGAGGAGATCGGTGCCCACCGCGGTGCCGCCCACCGAGCAGAGGATCAACGGGCGCTCGTCGTAGCCGAGGGCTTCGCGCACGCGCGCCCTGTCGGCGTACTCGGCGGGATCGAAGTCGAGCACGTAGCCGAGGAAGCGAAAGTATCGCCTCGCATAGCTGCGCCGGTTGGGGAGCCGAAACCCAAAGGGTCGGTCGGGGACGTCCTCGGGCTCGCCGACGAAGAGGCTTAGGTCGAAGGGAGGTCGCTTTCCGCGACGGCCGCCGCCCCAGAGGCGGTTCAGCTCGTGGACGACCAGCCGTTCGAGCGGGTTGCGCGTCATCGTGTCCAGCCCGAGGAAGTCGTAGATGATCGCGGAGGGCACCTTCTTCAGACTGGGACGGAGGGTAAAGACGATCCCGAGTTCGTACGTCTCGTCGCCTACCACGACGTCGTAGCCGCGCTGCTCCGTCACCTTGAGCACCGTACGTGCGGCGTGGAGCCAGGCGCGTGTTGCGCGCGTCGCATACCTGACGACGTTCAACGAGAATGCTTCGGCACTCGCCTCCGCGAGGCCGGTGTCCTGGAACGCTGCAGACTCGGGGAGGACTGTCTCCGCTGCTTCCTCGATCACCCGCCGTGCTGGATCGCCCGCCAGCCACTCGATCTCGATATCGGGTCGCAGGCGCCGCAGCTCGTCGGCGATCGCGAGATCTCTGGCCGCATGCCCAAGGCCGATCGAGCTGCTGATGAAGAGGAGCTTCGTGGAAGACATGCGCCCGGTCACCGCCTCGTGACCGATAGTCTGGCCGAGGGGCGAGAGATTGCCTCGGGCCGAGCGCACCGCGTTGACCGGCCTGCTCGCATTCCTGGTTCCATGTCTCTCCCTGGAAGTTGAGTACTAACCCAGTCTTTGACGCTAGGTCACAGTGGAGAGTTACGTCATCGGAGGACGCGCTGGTTCGGCGTCGGTGCGGGCACCGGTCTTTCTATCGGGTTAGTGCCGAGTGGTGCCCGCAAAAACCCATCTCGCGCCAGACTTCAGGACTAGGCTTCACTCATCGCGTGTGCCGAGTCAGCTGGCCAGTTCGCTCAGGGCCAGGCCCGATTCCTTGTACGTGGACGTTCTGGGTGGTCGCCTCGGCCTCAGTGCCCTGCCTTCCATTCGG
>CAYTCZ010000210.1:0-5125 GCA_964436315.1 uncultured Gaiellales bacterium
GAACAGTTTCGGCTTTGCAAGCCGGAGGTCACGGGTTCAAGTCCCGTACGCTCCAAAGAGAAAGGCCCTGGAAACAGGGCCTTTCTGTCGTCTAGATAGGCGACAATCAGGGGGCAGACTCGGGGCACCATGGAACGTTTTGGAACAGAGGTGTGTGACCGAGGCCAAGCTCGTTCGCCTCCCCGAGGCGCTCTCGAAGTCGCTGGACGATCTCCCGGTCCGGCTAGTGGCCCAGTGCCTCTGCGAGCGAATGAGTCTCGACGACGGAACACAGCGGCTCGCATTCCAGGACACCAACGGCCATCTTTGCGAGGCCGAAATGAGCATGGGTCGAGTTGGCTGCAGGGTGCACCTCAAGTTTGAAGCTAAACCTCGAACTACTTGTACACATCTCGTACACGCGGCACAGGAAGCCGCTTGAGAATTGACCTCCTGCTGGGTCCTGGGATCTTCAATCCCACGCACCACTTGTCCGTACATGAACACCACGTCGCCCGCGAGGCGTCCGGCGATGTCCTTGCGGAGCCTAATTGGACGCAGGACCGATCGAGACAGAGGAGATTGTCGGATGGCGAGATCATCCCTGACAGCGTCCTGATTGCCCCGTCTAAACGCTGAGCCATCCACCGTCGACCCTTAGGACAGCTCCGTTCACGAAGTTCGCTTCTGGGGAGGCTAGATAGATCGCCGCTGCCGCAACTTCCTCCGGCAGTCCTCTCCTGTTCATCGAGGTGCGGGCCCCGACGCAACGCGCAGTAACGGCTCATGCTGTCCTGCCCAGGGCCGCGTGGCCTGCCCTGATGGTCGCAAGCGCGAGCGCGTGAACTGGCGGACCGCAGGTCTCCCGTTCGCTGCGACCGGAGATCAATGTGCCTCTGTTCAACAGCACAGGGAATCGACAGCGTGACTGGCGGCTGTTCGGGAAAACACGGATCGAGAATCCGTGCTGGTGCTGATGCTGGAAAAGCAGGCGCTGTGCTACAAGGGATTGTCGCAATTAGGACAAGGGGTTCTGATGACCCGGATTATGCGCACGCTCGAACTGGATCGCGCTCTTCGGGTCCTTCCTCCATCTGTGATCGCGGCAGCGGCCAAGATGGTGACTGCGTCGATGCCAATCTCGCCGCTGAGACTTCGAGCCAGAGGGGATGGGCATGAGTAGGACGAAGATCGTCATCCTCGGCGGCGGCACGGGCGGGACGATGACAGCCAACCGGCTTCGGCGGCGCTTCGACGAGGACGAGGCCGAGATCCACGTCGTCGACCGCGACGATAGCCATGTCTACCAGCCCGGCCTCTTGTTCGTGCCCTTCGACCTCGCGCGCGTCGAGGAGATCGTGCGGCCGCGCCGGCGGCAGCTCCACGCAGGCATCAGCTTCCACGAGAGCGACGTCGAGGCGGTCGTGCTCGACGACGACAGGGTGCATCTGGCCGACGGGACCGTCCTGCCCTACGACATCCTGGTCGTTGCCACCGGCGCGAGGCTCCAGCCCGAGGAGACGGAGGGCCTGACCGGCGCAGGCTGGCAGGAGCGTGTCTTCACCTTCTACACCGTGGATGGCGCCTCGGCGCTGCAGGAGGCGCTGGAGCGTTTCGAGGGGGGCCGGCTCGTCGTCAACCTCGTCGACATGCCGATCAAGTGCCCGGTCGCCCCGCTCGAGTTCGCCTTCCTCGCGGACTGGTACCTGCATGAGCGCGGGATCCGGGAGGACGTCGAGCTCGCCTACTCGACGCCGCTCGACGCCGCATTCACGAAGCCGGTCGCCTCCCAGCACCTCACCGGCCTGCTCTCCGAGAAGGGGATCGAGCTGGTCACCGAGTTCAACGTGGGCGAGGTGGACGGCGCGGGCGGCAAGCTGATCGCCTACGATGGGCGGGAGCTCGATTTCGACCTGCTCGTCACCGTCCCGCTCCACGGCGGCGCTGCGTACGTCGAGCGCTCGCCGGGGCTCGGCGATGCCCTCGGCTTCGTGCCCACCGACCCGCGCACGCTCCAAGCTGCCGCAAAGCCCAACGTCTTCGCGCTCGGCGATGCGACCGACATCCCCACCTCGAAGGCGGGCTCGGTGACGCACTTCGAGGGACAGGTGCTGACCGAGAACGTCGCCCGCTTCCTGGCCGGGCAGGAGCTCGATGCCTCATACGACGGCCACGCGAACTGCTTCATCGAGACCGGCTTCAACAAGGCGCTGCTGGTCGACTTCAACTACGAGACCGAGCCGCTTCCCGGCCGCTTCCCCAGCGCGGTCGGCCCGCTCCCGCTTCTGCGCGAGTCGCGCCTCAACCACCTGGGCAAGCTCATGTTCCAGTGGTTCTACTGGCACGCGCTCCTGCCGGGGCGGGAGATCCCGGGTATCGGCCCGACGATGTCGGCAGCGGGCAAGAAGCAGCCAGCGGCGCATCCCGTCTGACCGAGGAGGACGCGAATGACGACAGTACTGATCGCCGAGTCGACCGTCGAGGTCGACGCCGAAGGCTTCCTGGCCGACCCCGCGCAGTGGAACGAGGAGATCGCAGCGGAGATCGCACGGGAGAGTGGGATCTCCGAGCTAACCCCGCGTCACTGGCAGGTCGTCAAGTTCATGCGCCAGCGCTACCTCACGACCGGAGCCGCGCCCTCGATCCGCTCGCTGGGCAAGGAGTCCGGTGTGCCCGTGAAGGAGCTGTATCGGCTCTTTCCCAAGGGCCCGGCGAAGCTTGCCGCGAAGATCGGTGGAATCCCGAAACCGCGCGGCTGCATCTGAGCGAAGGGAGACAGACGATGACCGTACTGCTCGAGGAAGCGCCCGCCCTGGCGGCAGAGCCCAGCACGATCGAGAAGATCTCGATCGTCATCTCCAAGGGTTCGCTCGAAGAGATCTACCCCGGTCTGATCATGGCGAACGGGGCGCGGATGGAGGGAATTGAGAGCAACGTCTTCTTCACGTTCTTCGGCCTCGATGCGATCCGCATCGACCGGTGGGCCAAGATCAAGGTGGCGACGGTCGGCAACCCGGGCATGCACATTCCTACCCTGATCGGGGCATTGCCCGGCGTGTCGGGGCTCGCGACCGGGATGATGAAGCGACAGATGGAGAAGCTCGACATCCCGCCGATCCCAGAGTTCATCGAGCTGATTGCCGACTCCGGTGCCGTCCTCTACGCCTGCAAGGCGACCGTGGATATGTTCGGCCTGACGAAGGACAGCTTCGTGCCCCAGGTCGAGGACATCATCACCGTCGGCGAGTTCTACGATCTGGCGGCCGGCGGCGAGATCGTCTTTACGTAAGCCGCGCCCCCGGCTGGCGAGGCCCGGCTTCGCCGGCCGAGGCATCCGTCTCGCGCCTCTGCCATCGGGGAGCCTTCGCGCGATAATCGTGCGGAGCATCGATCGAACTTCAGCTTGCGAGGACCGCGTCTCGACACCCGGTTCCAAGCCTGGCAGACCCGCGGAGCTTCTGCGAGCGCTTCACGATCCCGGGCCCCTGCTTGCAGGGGTGAGCAGCCTTCCGTTTCCGGACTCCGACGCGCTCTGTGGGAAGACCGGCTGCCAAAACGAAGACTTTGAGCGGCGCGTACCTTGACATCGGCCTCCCGCTCACGGAAAGCTCTCTCGGTGAGGCGGACTCAAGTCCTGATCACCCTCGCGGTCGTACTCCTTGCCGTTGGGCTCGCCGGCTGTGGCGGTGACAACGGCGGGGGAGGGGATGGGCCGGAGGCAGCAGAGACCGAGACGACCACTGAAGCTGAGGCCCCCGCACCGACCGGGGACGCGGATGCGGGCGCGCTCGTCTGGGAGGAGAGCGACTGTGGTGAGTGCCATGCCTTCGGAGCTGCCGGCTCGAGCGGGGGAATCGGTCCGAACCTCGACGAAGATCGGTCACCCTTCGCCGAATGCATCGAGCTTGTCAGCGAGGGCAGGAGGGCGATGCCGTCCTACGCCGATGAGCTCAGCGAGGTTCAGATCGGGGACGTCTGCACCTTCGTCGTCGAGCGAGCCGGCGGCTAGCCAAGCTGGACGGTTTGCAGCGGCGAGGCACGGCCGTCCCACGCTCTGACACGCCCTCCTGATTCGTGGAACTCTGAGCCCCAGAGGTCTCGGAGGCTGCTTGATCGCGTCGGTGTTTACCTAGGACTCGGCCACCTCGAGGCACTTCCCGGCCCGACACATCTTTCTTGGAGCCGGGGCGTTTCGATCTTGAGACCCTCGGGTCTATGATCTCGGCCGAACGCCACCGCTCAGCTCCGTAGCCCGAGGAGAGCCGCTATGTCCAAGATCGATGTGCTGGTGTTCTTCCACATCATCGGAGTGGCGTTGATCGCAGCAGGTGCCGGCGTGGGTATCGCAACCGGAATTGCCATGCCGCGCACCGATTCCGTCCGGAGCATCCGATCCATGAGTTCGCTCGCAGAGCGCGCGGAGCACTTCGTCATCGCGCCGGGAGCCCTGCTCACGCTGCTCACGGGGACCTGGCTCATCATCGACTACGAGTTCTTCGACTTCGGGGAGACGTGGCTGTGGCTTTCTTATGTCCTCTGGGTCATCGCCGTTGTCCTGGGCGAAGCCGTTCTCGCACCCTTCAACAAGCAGCTTCGCAGGCAGGCGACGGCGCTCAAGGAAGCGGGTACCGAAAGGAGCGAGGATCTCCAGAAAGCAGCAGGCCGTTGGGTTGGACCGGTGACGGGGTCGGTCTTGACGCTGCTCTTCATCGCGTTCGTCTATCTAATGGTCTTCCGCCCGGGGAGTTGAACCAGCCAGGATGCTCATGGGTCCCCCGACGAAGGCGATGGGTTCTTGAAACACGTACTCAACGAGACGTTCCAGAGACGGCGAACGCCCAACTGCGAGCGCCCTAGGATCCTTCGCCCGGCGGACAGGGGTGAGCAGTCTCCCGTTTCCGGACTCCGACGCGCTCTATGGCGACAGGAACGCGTTAGCCGCGGGCCGACGGCGACGACAGCACGAGGATCTCGACAAGGGACTCGAGCACATTCTCGCTAGCGCCGGAGGATCATCCAGAGGGATGCACTGCAGCCGCCTCCTCAGCGTTCGGAGCGCCACATGAACCAGTTCGGGTTTCCGAGAACCTTGGCCTGGTCGACCGTCTCGAATCCGAAGCGTTCGTAGAAGCGGACGTTGCGAGCC
>CAYTCZ010000211.1:0-5062 GCA_964436315.1 uncultured Gaiellales bacterium
GGGGGCACCCTGAATCTGAGTCGGGGCTCGGACTGATCCTCGTTGGGTACTAAGAGCCCATACCGGTAGGTGCAACACCCCCGGATGGCGGTTGAGACGCGGCGGATCTCGCCGCGATCGCCCTCGCACATATCACGCTCGATATGCGCTTCGGTCGATCCCGCCGAGCTGCTTGGTCTCGTCCGTCCCCGACGGCACCGCACCTACCGGCATGGGCTCGAAGTCCGGGACCGTCACTTTGGCCGCGCTAAGTCAAGCCGAGGACAGCCGTCGGATACTCAGGCGACGATGATGTAGATCCCCGCTCCGAGGAGCAGAATCGCGAGTGCCTTGAAGATCCAGCCGACGACCTTGAGGGCCAAAATCCCACCGATGACGATGATCACGATCGCGACGATGAGGTTTCCGGTGCTAACGGCCAGAAGCGGCTCAGGCACGGCGGGGAACACTACACGAGTCGAATCACCGAGTTAGGGGATTGCAGCGCGCCCCGAATCGGGGCACGGTCTGCTGAGAAAGGAGCACGTGCATGGGCGAAGAGAACCTTCGCCACACGGCTTTGGCCGATCCCCTCTACGAGCTCCGGCTGATTCCCAAGGGAGATCCCGACGCGGACCTGCATCTCCTGCTCGCGACGACGGATTACGTCGAGGCTCTCGACTGCGCCTTCGATCACCTCCACGAGCACGATCCGATGCGCGAGGGAAAGGTTGCCGGTCTCGCGATCGTGCGGGTTCAAGGAAACGACCGAGAGCCGGTGTGGGTCTACAGCCATGACGAAACGAACGGAGCCGAGATCGACTCTGTCGGGATTTGGGGGTTCAACGTCGGGGCGTGGACGGGCCCTCCCTCGGCCATCGTAGGGCCGAGGCGTGAAACGTCGTCTGGCGTCCTGCGCCGCTAGGCGCTACGACGCCTCGAGGAGACGCTTCAGCGTCGACAGATCGCCGGAGATCGAGCGTTTCACCGCCCGCCCGAGAGCCGGGCCGGCGAGCTTGTAGAAGCCGCCGGCCTCACCCTCGACCCGGATTCGTGCTCGCGTAGCCTCGCCCGCGTCCTCGAACTCGTACGTCACCACCATCGGAATAGGACTCTCGACCGAGCGCATCCGCAAACGGGTGTCCGGGACGTACTCGACCACCTCGTTGACGTAGTCGATGCGCTTCCCCAGGAACGAGGCGACACGCTTGACCTTCGTCCCCTCACCCAGCGGCGGATCAGTCAGCGTCTCCGATTCCTTGATCCCACCGATCCAGATTGGATCGTTGTCTGCGTTCGTCGCGTACTCCGCAACCGCAGACCGGGACCGATCGATGATCGTCTCTGCGGTGACGTCGACGCCCATTTCTCCAGACTATGAGAACACGCGCGTCTCGAGGTTCGCAAGACAGGCTCTTCTCGCTGCCGGCCATCTCCTGGCCCTCCCACGACATCGCGTAGGCGAGTCTTTCGGGTCGGCGGATCTCCGTGTACTCACCGGTCATCGTGTAGACATCGCCGTTCTCGGCGTTTCGCATCGAGAGCCGATAGTTCCCGCCGACCCGCGGATCGGTCGCCGCGAGCGGCGTGTCCCACGTCGGCGCGGACGCGAACCATTCCAGAAGTACCTCCGGATCGATCCAGGCATTTCTTCTCGCGTGGAGCGTCGAACGTGTGGGTCAGCTCGAGGCTGATTTCGGTCTCGGTCTTGGCCCGTGGCATTTACGACTCCTGTCAGTGGCGTGAGAAACTAACTCCCGATGGACGACTATCTCCCCATCGCCGAGCACGGGGTCATTGGCGACCTCGAGACGGTCGCACTCGTGGGGACCAACGGCGCGATCGATTGGTACTGCTGCCCGCACTTCGACTCGCCAAGCGTGTTCGGAGCGATCCTCGATCGCGAAAAGGGCGGCTACTACCAGATCGCGCCGACCGACTGCGAGTGGACCGCGAAACAGCTCTACGTTCCCGACACGAACGTTCTCATCACTCGATTCCTGACCCCCGACGGCGTCGGCGAGGTCGAGGACTTCATGCCGATCGCGGCCAGCAGAAAGGCAGCGCATCGACATCGGATCGTCCGACGGCTCATTGTTGTTCGCGGCACGATGAAACTGCGGCTCGAGATCGAGCCGCGATTCAACTACGCGCGTGATAGCCACGATGTTCAGGGCCACGATGACGGCGTCGTGTTTCGGTCTGCTTCGCTCTGCCTTAGCCTGACGAGTGGCGTACAGCTCACCCCGACGGACCAAGGCGCGGCCGCTGAGTTCGTGCTGTCCGAGGGTGAGAGCGCCACGTTCGTCCTGGATCGCGTTGAGGCCGACAACGTCCCCAAACAGCAGCCTGATGAATACTACGCCGAGCTGCTCGATGAGACGATCGCCTACTGGCGCCGCTGGCTGTCCCACACGAAGTACCGCGGTCGGTGGCGAGAGACCGTCCATCGTTCAGCCCTGGCACTCAAGCTGCTGACGTTCAAGCCAACAGGGGCGATAGTCGCCGCTCCCACGACCAGTTTGCCGGAGCAGATCGGAGGCGAGCGAAACTGGGATTACCGCTACACGTGGATCCGGGATGCCGCCTTCACCCTCTACGCGTTCCTTCGACTCGGCTTCACCGAGGAGGCCGAGGCGTTCACCGGCTTTCTTCGCGATCGGATCGGCGATGCCCGTGGAAACGAGACGGGGCCGCTCCAGATCATGTACGGGATCGACGGGAGGACGGAGCTGCTCGAGGAGAGCCTCGATCACCTGGAGGGTTATCGAGGTTCGGCCCCCGTGCGCATCGGCAACGGAGCGGCCCATCAGCTCCAGCTGGACATTTACGGCGAACTAATCGACTCGTTCTACCTCTTCAACAAGTTTGGCCGGCCTCTCTTCCACGAGGGCTGGGAAGCCCTTCGACAGATCGTCGAATGGGTCTGCGACAACTGGGATCAGCCCGACGAGGGCATTTGGGAGACGCGCGGCGGACGAAAGGACTTCACCTACTCGCGTCTGATGTCTTGGGTTGCCGTTGAGCGTGCCATTCGAATCGCGCGTCAGCGTGGCCTACCGGCCGACCTTGTGCACTGGCTGAACTCCAGAGATGCCATCTACCGGCAGATCATGGACAAGGGATGGAGTGCCGAGCGGGGTGCGTTCGTTCAGCACTACGGCAGCGAGGTGCTCGACGCATCGATCTTGCTCATGCCCCTCGTCAAGTTCATCTCCCCGACCGATCCGATGTGGCTCTCCACCCTCGATGCAATCTCCGAGGAGCTGGTCTCCGACTCGCTCGTCTACCGCTACAACATCGAGGCTTCGCCCGACGGCCTACGCGGAGACGAGGGCACGTTCTCGATCGTGACGTTCTGGTACGTCGAGGCGCTCGCGCGAGCCCACCGCCTGACCGAGGCTCAGCTGGTCTTCGAGAAGATGCTCACCTATGCGAACCACCTCGGCCTGTACTCAGAAGAGATCGGCCTAACCGGAGAACAGCTCGGCAACTTTCCGCAAGCCTTCACGCACCTCGCGCTGATCAGCGCAGCGTTCAACCTGGATCGCGCGCTCGGGAACTAGCGGTCGCTAATGGTCAGCCTGGGCTCTGCGCCGCTCGAAGGCGATTGCCTCGTGCGCTCGATCGCCTTCCGGACCGGCCTGTCGATCGCAGAGTGCCGCGATCGAAGGCTCGAATCCGTAGACGACCAATGTGTCATCGGACGCGACCGGGGTCGACGCGATCGGTGCACCCATGTAGCTCCCGTCGTTGTGTGAGATGCCGAGAACGACGATTCCCTCGTCGCGTAGCCGAAGCTCGCCTACGGTTTTGTCGGCGAGCCACCCGTCCGGCCGAACCTTGACCTCCATTACCACGTGATTGCCGGAGAGATTGACGAGGCTCGCAGCGTCGCTGACGTCGACATCCGAGTACCGCCTGATCAGACGGGCGATCAGCTTGGTCAGTCGCCTGTCGAGCCAGCGGCTACGAGCGACCAACCAGATCCCGAAGATCCCACCCAGGAGCACACCCGCGCGGACCAGGGCCTGTCTGCTCGTGTCCGCGGTCGCAAAGGAGATGATGATCGTGGCAATGACTGTGACGATCCCGGCGTTGCCGAAGAGCATCAGGCTCAGAATTACTCTGCGCCGGATCGGGTGGTTCACGACCATCTCGGCCTCGGTTGTGGTGAACCCGACTCCGGTAAACGCGGAGCGGGCCTGGAATCGGGCGCTTTCGCGGGAGAGCCCCGTACCGATCAGGACGAGGGTTGCGGCCCGCGTGACGATCAACGACAGGAAGATGACCGCGAAGACGGTGACGATGGCAGCCATCGGCCTCTAAACGGGCCCGGGGATCCTCGAAACCACGACCGATGATGGTACGGCCCGTGTCCGACATTCCACGCTCCCTCGGTGCGGGCGTCCTTGGCATCGTTTCACCATGACTCGGCGCGTCGATGACTCGGCGCGTCGTTCTCATCGGGATCGCGATGCTCGTCGTCGCACTCGCTCTCGAGGCGCGGACAGACGAAGCGGGGGAGGCGGTCCTCGCCGCTCCTGTCGCGGGTAGCCACATGATCTTCCCCACGGCCGAGACGGAGGATCCGCTCCGCTGCTGGGCTGCGGGGCCGATGGAGGTCGACGTTGCGACGTCGGTTGAAGTCGTCATTGTCAGGCCTTTCTCGTCTGCGAATAGGCGCAGCCCGTCGGGCGAGTTAGCATCTCCGCATGCGCGATTCCTCGGTCGAACTCCTCCGTGGCGTGCCCCTGTTCGCCGACCTCGACGACAAGGCGCTCGAGCGCCTCGCGCGGCAGATGACCGAGCGAATTTTCAAAGAGGGAGACGCGGTCACGGCCGAGGGCGAGCGGGGAACCCGCTTCTTCTTTGTCATAGCAGAGGGCAGTGCATCGGTGAGCATCGAGGGCGAGACGCGCACGACGCTTAGCCGCGGCGATTTCTTCGGTGAGATCGCGCTTATCGATGAAGGCGTACGAACGGCGACCGTGACCGCGGCGACCGATCTCCGCTGTTACACGCTCTCGTCGTGGGAGTTCAAGCCGATCGTGCTCGAGCACCCTGAAGTCGCCTGGACCCT
>CAYTCZ010000212.1:0-1848 GCA_964436315.1 uncultured Gaiellales bacterium
GTCGCGAGACCTTCAGCGCCCAGTCCACCGACCACGTACAGCTTTCCTCCGACCGCGGCTGCGCCGGCGGCTGCCCGCACCTCCGGCATGGGTGGCAACTCCTCCCACTGACCCTCTCGGAGCGCAAAGCCGCGCCGGCTCGGGTTGCTGAGGCTCGGACCCTCATACCCACCGAGGACGTACACGACCCCGTCGAGGAAAGCAGCCGCGGGATGGTTCAGCGCAACAGGAAGCGGCGGACCTTCCGTCCAGCTGTTCGCGTCCGCGTCATAGACCTCGACGGTGTTGACGGTTGCGCCACCTCCGTCGAACCCACCGATGACATAGATCAGGTTGCCGTCAGAGACGGCCGCCACTTCGGTTCGCGCCGTCGGGACGGGCGCGAGCTCGACCCACTCTCCGGAGACGGGCTCATCTGTCGCCTCGTCCGAGCCTCCACACGCGCCGGTCAGAGCCAGGATCAAGAGCGGAAGCACGCGCCACAGCCAGACACGCAGAGCCATCCTCTGCACGCACTCTACCGCGGAGCCGAGCGGCAAGCTTCCGCGCAGCGTTCGGAGCGAATGGGCGGCGGCGGATCCCTCGTGCCACAATGAGCCATGCGGTCGAGCCTCCGAACGCTCGTCTGTGTCGGCGTTGTCCTCTCGACCATTCTCCTTGCTGCTTGCAGCGGTGAGACGCGAGACGTCGACACTTCGGCACCGAGTGCTCCTGTCGCCGCTCCGACCGAAGCGATGGCACGAGAGCCGGTCGCCGAGCCTGCACGCGAGCCGCGCGAACGGCCGGGATACCGGGAGACCGCGCTCGCATCAGGCCTCGCGACCCCGATTGGTGAGGGCGCAGATCGAGTCTGGATTCTGACACCGAATGTTGAGGCCAAGAACATCGTCGTCTTCATCCACGGTTGGACGGCGACCCTCCCGTTCCAGTGGCATCAACCCTGGCTCGAGCATCTCATGGAGCAAGGGAGCATCGTCATCTTTCCCCAGTATCAGCCGGGGTCTGCCGGCGATCTGCAGTTCCCAACTGTCGACGCGTTGGAGGCAGGGCTCAAGGCTGGGTTCGACTACCTCGGCGATATGCCCCTGCCGGTCGTCGTTGCCGGCTTCTCGCACGGCGGGAGCCTCGCGTTCTACACCGCCGCGAACGCGAGTCGCTGGGGGCTTCCTGTTCCAGAAGCCGTCTACAGCATCTTCCCGCTCGGCCCGTTCGACGGACGGCCCCTCGATCCACTGCCAGCCTCGGTCGACGTGTTGATCCTAGTCGGCGACCGCGACGTGGTCGTGGGCAGCGAGGGAGCAGATCAGTACTGGGAGTGGCTGGCGAATCATCCGACGGAGAGGAAGGAGTACCGGTTGATCCACTCGACCGTGGAGGTCCCCGCCTATCACGAAGCGGTGAAGTCACCCGTCCCTGGAGCGCGAGAGACCTTCTGGGACCCGCTCGATCAACTCGTCGCCGACGCTCGGAGGGAGTGAGCGGCGGCTAGCAGCGCGAGAAGTGGCTGACTGGGTCAGGTCTTTGCAAGTAAGCGACGCGGTTCTGAAGGCTGCAACTGGATAGGTAGCCGGGCCCTGGCGGTCGGCCAAACATCAGTGACTGGCTACGACGCAGGGCTTCCCGAAGTACTTCGAGCTCCCTCTCGGCGAGCGGTGCGTTTCCGTCGTCCGGAAAGAGCACTAGGAATCGCTCCGGAGAGATCGTGGCCCGACTCAGCCTGAAGCGCTTTCGTTAGAGGCGCGGACCGGAGTCGAACCGGTGTAAAAGGCTTTGCAGGCCTCTGCCTAACCACTCGGCCACCGCGCCCGAGCGGCCACATCGTAGCGAGGTCTCGAACCGTCACCAATC
>CAYTCZ010000212.1:1948-3350 GCA_964436315.1 uncultured Gaiellales bacterium
ACCCAGGTGTCGAGGGAGGGAGTGATCTGGAGCTCGTGCGTCCACGCCCGTGGCGATTGTCCCGCGAGATAGGCAACGGCCTCCGCGACGTCCTTCTCACTGGCCGAGTACGCGGAAGGCTTCTCCGCTAGACGTTCGGCGCTCTTCTCGCTCTCGATCACGGCGTCGACGATGAGGAGAGCGACGTGAACACCCTTCTCCCTCAGCTCGCTGGCGGCCGACTGGATCAGGGCACGCGTCGCGAACGCCGCAGCCGCCCATGCGCCACGCCCGGACATACCGCGCCTTGCGGAGCCACCGGTGATCTGAACGTAGGTTCCACTGCCCTGCTCGGTCAGCACTCTGGACCCGATTCGGAGGATCCGGTACAGGTTCGGGAGGAGGTCCTCCGTATAGGGCGTCAACGTTTCAGCCGAGGCCTCACCAAGAGCGCCGCCGCCGAACACGCGGCCTGTTTGAGTCGGGCTGATCGCAACGACGACGAGATCGACGGAGCCGAAGCGAGATCGCGTCTGCTCGAACGCACGGGTGACGTCATCCTCGCCGCTGGCATCAGCCACGATTCCGAGCGCGCCGGGCACCTCTTGCTCGACCCGTGCGACGCTCTCCTGACTTCGAGCGGCCGCTGCGACATTCCACCCCTCCTCCGCCAAGTGAGCCGCAATCGCGCGACCCAGATTGCGGGCCCCGAAAACCAAGAGCGTCGGCACGGCACGCATCGTAACGACCCGCGCGGGTCAGATATCGCGAATGCCGTCAACGACGAGCGCAGCCGCCATGACGAGCGCTGCCGCGCCAAGGAACCGCGTTGACAGCACGAGAATGCGACGCGGAATCGGATCCGAAGTCGAGACAGGACCGAGGAGTGCCAGCCCGACAAAGGCAATCGCAAGCGCGCCGAGCATCCGAGCCAGACCCTCAGTTACGGAGAAACTAATGACCAGTGTTGCGAGTTCTGGCGTCGCGAGGATTGGAAACGTGACCGGAACCAGAGCGGCTGCCAGACCGCCCATGCGAGGTTCCGCGGGCGGCTCCGGCCGAGCGAGCCATCGTATTCCGGGGACGACGAGAATCACTCCGGCCGCGATCTGGAATGTCTCGTCTGTGATCTGAAGCCAATCGACGAGTGGATCGCCCGCCGCCCCGACCGCGGCCGCGAGGCCAAGCGTCAAGAGCATGCCGAGCACGAGGATGTCGATCTGCGCCCGGCCGGTTGACTCCGACTCCGGAACCGTCAGCCGAACTCGCGCGATGTTCACGGCCGCGATGAAGGTGATCGCGACGAAGCCAAAGCTCACGTCTCTCCGATCTCCCTCTCCTCGAGCATTCGTAGCGCGACGAGTAGCGCAGAGATCGCGTGTTGCTGATCGTCCATCTGCGTGTAGTCGTTCTGGAACCAGGC
>CAYTCZ010000212.1:3450-4901 GCA_964436315.1 uncultured Gaiellales bacterium
CGCTTCTGTGACTCGACCCGGGTCTCGACACCGAAGTAGCCAGCGAGATCTCGAGCCCACTGTCGCTGTGTCTCGTCGAGTCCTGGATTCATGAGCTCGGCGAGTCCGTACGTACCCCAGTGATCTGCCTCGGGCAGAAGAAATCCCTCGACTCGATCCCGCTCGGTTGCCAGATAGGTGCCGAGGCGCCGGGCTGGCTCATCCCATCCCTCGTCCGGAAACAGACGGTGCATGAGCGTCAAGGCCCAGAACGCCTCGCCGCTCCCGAACCGCGCGTAGGTGTCCGGCACCGGTTCCCCTGTAGCCGGACTCCAGAAACCCAGGACTGCCCCGCTTGGCTCCTGCTGGGCGACGAGGAACCGGGAGAGGCCCCGCATGAGATCGTCATAGGACTCGTCGCCTGTCGCGATTCGTCGATTCGCGAGCGCCGCGATCATCAGGCTGTTCGCACCGATCCTGAGTACCTCTCCCGCCGGGGCGAACGCAATCCAGTCTCCATGCTCCATCAGATGGTCGAGCATGTATTCGAGCCCGACGTCCGCAGCTGGTAGGTACGAGTCGTCTCCGGAGACGGCAATCTGGTAGAGGGAGTTCACGACCCCGGCGTGTCTCACGATGTTGTAGTCGGATGAGATCTCGTCGATGTCGCTCCGATAGCCGTAGAGGAAACGTCCATCTTCCTGGAGGCCTCGTTCGGCCCAGTCGGCAGCGAGCACGATTGACTCACGCACGTCGGCGGCCGTGATGGGAGGACAGACTTCGGCGGGCGTGAGCAAGAAGCGCATACCTACGATCACGAGGGCCCACCAGGCGAGGTGCGGGAACAGCAAGCGTCTCACGCCGCATCAGCCTAGCCTCGCAGCTCCGGCCGTCACAGGCGCATCAAACGCCGCCTCCGGACGGCTCTTGACCTCGCGCCCACGCGATCAGAACCTCGGCGAGCCGTTCCTGCCCGTGCCGATAGACCAACTCGGCGAGACTTCTGGCCGCCGGGGCTTGCCGGTGCGTGCCGATCACGCCAAGGAGCGCGAACACGGCCTGGGCCTCTTCCAACGTGGTCCCTGGCACCTCGCGACACAGACGCCCATGCCAGCGAATCGCGGCGCGCCGGTACCGATCCAGATCGTGCTCCCTCAGCAAGAGGCACAGCTCGAGCGCCTCGACGAGTCCGACAGACTCGAGTTCCGAGGCAGCCGAGAGCGCCTCGGGCAGGTTGCGGTGATCGAGGGCTCTGCGCAGCCGCGGCCACGGGGACGCCTGGGAAGTCATACGAACGTATGTTCTCACGGCGGCGCCGAATCGTCGAGCGCGTCGATACGAAAGCAGCCGCTGCGGCCTATCTACTAGCCGCAGCGACTCCCGTCAGAGGAAAGGCCGATCAACTCCGGTTTGATGACCGCGCCAATGCGGAGTCGATCGGAGGAGGCTCTCAGCGTGTCATTTCGCATCAG
>CAYTCZ010000213.1:0-4679 GCA_964436315.1 uncultured Gaiellales bacterium
TTGAAAAAATCGAAGCGTTCCAGAGTGTCGTCGATCACGCGAGGCGCATACTCGATCACGAGGGCTTGGATGCCCTTAGGCCTACGCACACTAACGTGGCCGAGCCCTATGCGTGGGAAAAGACAGATGTCGATCCTAGTGCTGGCAGGGTGGCTCTCATGGCAGCGGTCGAAGATGAAGCAACCGGCGAAGGCCTCACTGCCTATTTTTTCGCAGCTCTGTGTAGAGATGAAGATGAAATGAGGCGTCGTCTGGCGCCTCATATCGGCCACCACCTCGCCAACGCAGCTCGGATTGCGCCGTTCTCGCAACCTCTGCCTCTAGTGAGTTTCTTCCTCTCCGCAAAGCTCGCCGACCAATTTGCTGATCATAATGACGGCAAGAGCCAACTTGGCACGCTGAGCTTTTTTGGGAAATATCATATCAACTATGGGTAACTAGACGAGACGGCAGGGAGCAGGCACGCTTTCCCTGCCGTCACCTCTGCCTAACGACGACGGCAGTCTAGGGGCCGCTAGCTGACAGGCCCTTGTGGGTAAGCGAACCCAAGAAACGGACACTCTTTCAACTGTCCAGCTAGGTCGTCAAGACACCTAGCCGGTCGTTCTGCGGTTGAGCTATGATTGTTAGAACGCCTGTCGATGAGCGGGCGGCTATGCGTGACCATACTCGGCGTGCCACAAGTATGGGCATGTTCGGCGATCACAAAGATTGCAACGCTGATGGTGGCAACTACGGTTACACGCTTCGTACACAGTTGCCCCGAGCGACTTTGACCCTAAACATATGGGAATGCATATCGAACAAGGAAATACAAAGGTGGACGAGTCGCCGAGCGAAACCGAGACGGATGGGGTAGAGCCAATCCTTCTCGAAGGCGAGGAGATCGAAGGCTACGATTCTACGAGCGGCGATGGATGGGGGGACTACCCTCTCGACGCCGTCTTCGTTCGGACCGAGCAGCGCACGGTCGGAGAGGTGGTCGCGCGGATCGAGAAGGAGCGCTACGTCCTCGACCCGGATTTTCAGCGTGATTTCGTATGGTCGAACGCCAAGCAGTCGAAGCTCATCGAGAGCTGCGTGATGCGCATTCCGCTTCCAGTGTTCTATGTCGCGGAGGCACCCGATGGACGCATCATAGTTGTCGACGGACTCCAGCGACTTACGACGTTCGCCCGGTTTCTCGGAAATCAGCTGCGCCTCACCGGGCTCACATCTGGAGAGATTACCGGATCGCATGAGCTGGAGGGACGCTATTTCGACGACCTGCCAATCAACCTGCAGGAACGGGTCAGCGACACGCAGCTCACCATGTACATCCTCGACGCGAAGGCGCCGGAGCAGGCTCGGCTCGACATTTTTGAGCGGGTCAACAGCGGCGCGACGCTGACGCGGCAGCAGATGCGCAACGCACTCTACAACGGCCCGGCGACGCGCTGGCTCAAGTCCGCCGCCGAGGGTCAGGCTTTCCAGGACGCGACTGCCGGGTCGTTGGACAGCAAAGCGATGCGCGACCGCGAAGCCATCAACCGCTTCTGTGCCTTCGCGTTGATGGGCTGGGAGCAATACACCGCCGGGGATATGGACGTCTTCCTTGCCAAAGGCCTCAAACGCCTCGCGGCCCTCGACGAGGAGAAGCGCAACGAGCTGAGACGCCGTTTCGACGCGGCGATGAACCTCAGCCGCGTGCTCTTCGGTCACCACGCGTTCCGCAAGTCGCTGGCATCTGATCTCGCCGACGCGCCCCGCAGCGTTATCAACATCTCGCTTTTCGAAGTCAGCGCCGTGCTGCTAGCCGCAATAGTCGACCACATTGTCGAGGCGGAGCACGAAGAACTCCGCGAGACGATCGAGAGCCTGGTGACGGATGAGGACTTTTCCCGTGCAATCACCTACTCGACCAACAGCACGCAGGCCGTGAGGACGCGCTTCGCGATGATGAAGGAGGCGCTCAGGCGGTTCGAGCTTTGAATGGGATGCTAGACACGCTCACAGTCGAACACTTCAAGTGTTTCGAGGACCTGCGTCTTCCGCTGAAACCTCTCACCCTCTTCACTGGCTTCAACGGGGCGGGCAAGTCGACTGCGCTCCAGCCGCTGCTCCTATTAGCGCAAGCGGCGCGGCTCGGCGCGTGGGGTTCGAAGGGCAAGATGGGTAAGCTTCCGCTCAATGGCGAGGTTGTGCGTCTGGGCTCTGCCGGTGACGTCCTAAGGTCTAGTCGTGGCGACCGGGCGACGAGGTTTGCGCTCGCTTCGGACGATGACGACCTGGAGGTAACCGTGTCGGCCAAGGCCGGTGACAGGGTGCTTAGCACCGTGACTGCGGCATCGGAGGGTAGCGCCCGCGAGTTGTCTCGAAAAATCGACCGCCTCGTTCACATAAGCGCGGTCCGCGGAGGACCTGCCGATTCCTTCCCGATACCGGACCGGTCGTACTCCGGTCAGGCAGACGTCGGGGTAGACGGTCGCTACGCAAGTCACTGGTATCACGAGCTCGCCGACGAGGAAGTACGGGCGGAAGCCAGATGCCCCGGCAGCATTGGCACGACCTTCCGCCGCCAGGTGGACGCTTGGCTGGACTTCTTGGCGCCTGGTGCCGCCGCCGATGTGCAAGCTGTGCCGACTGCGTCGTCGCTTGTGCTCAGGTTCAGGCTCTCCGAGGTCGGCGAGTGGAAGCGACCCGCCAACGTTGGCTACGGCCTCACCTACATCTTCCCGATCGTTGTCGCCCTGCTCGCGGCGGAGCCCGGCGATGTCGTCGTTATTGATAGTCCGGAAGCCCATCTCCACCCTCAGGCCCAGTCGCGCGCGGGCCGTATGCTCGCCTGCTTCGCGACCGCTGGGGTCCAGCTCCTCGTCGAAACGCATAGCGACCACGTGCTGAACGGCATCCGGCTTGCAGTTGCCGAGGGCGTGCTCCCGCCAGCCGACGCGGGCCTGACTTTCTTTGCCGGAGCAAGCGAAGCCGGGCACGGAGTGACTACCCCGCAGGTAGACAGAGACGGACGTGTCAGCTCCTGGCCGGAAGGCTTCTTCGACCAGAGCGACAACGACGTCGGCAAGCTGGCCGGGTGGTCGTGAATGCTATGGTTCGTGAACGAGTCCTCGCTGCAGGGGCAGTTTGACGACGATGCCGACTTTCTCGCTGTCCTGCGTGGGCTGCTGGACCTGCGGCATAGTAGCGGAACTCTCAAGAACAACCTGCGCGTTACGCGGATGTTACCCCAGGCACAGGTCGCCCGAGAGGCCGACGTCAGGGCGCTGATTACGCGATACGGCGACCGGGACCTTCAACGTGCGCTGCTCACTTGGATCGACAGGACCGGACCCTTCATCGACGACGACCGGGCACCCGAGCCTGACGACTTCTTCGAGTTCGAAGGCTTGGAGGTTACGTCCAGCGGACTCGGCGAGGCGGCCCGCCGGACCAAGAAGCAAGAAGAATGCTCGACCTTCAGCTTCGAAGGTGGCGGGAGGGATTTCGCCCACGATCCGCTGGAGGTCGACCACGGATTGCCCGAGGAGCGATATGGGCGCTACGAAGTGCGCAATCTATGGGAGCTCCAGGCGCTGGAGCGTGACGTAGCCCGCGCCGCCCCGCCGATCAGCAGCTGGGAGGAACTAGTCGACACGGCGCGGGAGCGTTTTGCCAATCTCGACATCGGCGATCTCCATAGGGATGCAGTTCTAGCCCGCGAGCCGTTCGAGGCTTCGATCGCCAAGAGGGCCATGTCGCTTCTCGCGCTCCTAGACACTTACGCAGGAGACCGGAGCGAGGACGGTGCTGAGGGTGTAGTCGCAAGAGAGGTCGTCGATCAATATTTCAAAGGAGACCGGGCGCCGTTCTCGGGCGAGTCCGAGACGAACCGTAGGACGTTCGACAAGGAACTGACCTTCGATCGGGCGGACGGTGAGCAAATTCTGGCCCATTGGCACGGGAAAATCTCGCACCGCACGTTCCGACTCCACTTCGAGTGGCCTCTCGAAGCTGGACGTGAGAAATTGGCGGTCGTCTACCTAGGGCCAAAAATCACGAAGACCTGACACCGAAGTCGTCTGGTCGGCAAGGTGATTAGGGCCTTACCCATGGCTTGGCATAAGCCCTGAGGAATGTCCGCTTTCAAGCGTGCCCGAACGCGTCGCAAACGACCAAAGTGGGGCCGCATTGCTGTCGGGAAAGATAAGCAGTAACCAACCCCGTTCCGCGGGTGAGGGCAAATATTTCGCTGCCCATAACCGATTCGAGGCTCACTCAGGATTGGTCGATGGAAGTCCTTTCAAAAACGATTCAAGGTCTCCTGCCAAGATCAACCTTCGTCGGCCACGTTTTTTTCCAGGCAGTTCACCGGTAATAATAGCGTCATATATAGTTGAGCGGGAGAGACCGGTGATCTCGGCCACTTCGGCCACACTGAACGCTAAGGCCGGGAGCCTCTTGCTTCCGCGGGTTCCGGGGAGGAAATAGTCTGACATTGATAAGCTCCGTTCTATTCGGCTTATCTCCATTATAGGATAGTCGAGGACAGTTCCGGCGCGGTTGAGAGAAAAAAGTTTCTCAGATGGGGCTTGGGGCTGGCTAGAAAACCAACCCATCTAATGCATCCTCGGCAACTTTTCGGATGAGGTGTGCATAGTGCTTCTCGATCACCGCAACACTGGTTCCTGAAATCTGGGCTATGA
>CAYTCZ010000214.1:0-4592 GCA_964436315.1 uncultured Gaiellales bacterium
GCTTCCATCGCCTTGAGCAGCATCAACTGCCGTGGAAGACCAGGAGTCGATACCAGGTCATCTTGTGAGACCACAACCCGTATCTGATAACCCCGGCACCTTCGTCTAAGTAGCTCACCGATTCTCATGAGAGCGAACGGGTTCACACCACCAGACCGGGCTGAGAATGCCGATTCGTAGCCTGCTCGGTGCGCGCGCCCATCGCTCCTTCTTCTTTCGGGTGGCGGAGAGGCGATCGACGAGCACGTCGGCGGGACGTACGCTCGAGGAAGCGGTGTCGGTCGCCGCGCTCGACACAGGAGAGGGATCCACCTCAACCTCCTACTCGCAGAGAACTACGTTCGCCCAACCTGCCGTCGGCTCTGGGCGGACTCGTCCTCGGACGCGGCGTTTGGGCCGAGGAATCTATCGAAGAACCCGAGCCAGTGAGCGTGACGATCGCCGTAACTTGACCTCTGTTTCCGGTGCCTGAGTAACCTCAGCAAACAACGGCATGGTTCGAGGAAGCGAAGCTGAGATGCCCGGTCCCGGACACGCCGTGAAGGAGGCCGAACGCCGGAAGGAGCTTGGGAGCTAGCCGATCAATGCCTGGGCCGAGCTCGCGTTGTCAGCGTCGCCCTGTTGACCCGCGTGTCCCTGCTGGCATCCGATTCGACACCACGTCGCTGTATCTACTTTCCGCTAGTAGGGGGCATCCCCCACGTGATCGTGCCGGCCTCGCGGGGGCGTCCGCTGCGTCCTCGAGGCTGGCGCGACCCCCGCCCGGTCTCGCCTAGACCAGTAGTTGGGCGCAGGCTTTACCCTGATCGACGCAAACCGGCCCCGAACAAGATTCGTCCATTTTGGGCGATTCACGCCGGAAGCCGGCGCGGGGAACCCGACGCGGCGGCGCTCAAAAAAACCGGACTGCGCCGTCGGCTTGCTCCCGACAAGCGAGCTGCTGACCTGGGTGCTCACGTCTCCCACCACGCCTCGCGCAAACGCAATCGTGCCGTTCAGACTCCCGGGCCGATCGCCTCGCGCCGTTCCCCTTGAGCGCTGGGATGCTGCCGAAGCCCCGGACGCGTGACCGCTGAGAGGTCGGCGGAAGTCAGCAGGCCACGTCAGTTCTCGAGACCGGAACTCGAGATCATCTCGGCTGTGGTCTCGAGATCGCCGCCGAGCTGCTCGATGTCGTAGTCGGGAACATCGAGCGAATTGAGCGGGGCTAGAGTGGCAGCGAGCTCGACCCCTGGAACCAGTGGATACTCGTACGTCTCCGCGGCGAAGTACGACTGCGCTGGCTCGGAGAGGAGGAACTCGATGAAGGCGAGCGCGGAGTCTCGGTTGTTCGATTCGGCGATCAGGCTCGCCGTGGCCGGCATCAGCAAGGCGCCGACGTCCGCGTTCGGGAAGACGAAGTTCCGCGTTGGCGAGTCGGGATCCTCCGCGAGAAAGCGGAAGTTGTAGTAGTGATTGACGAGGCCCATTGGCACCTCGCCGCGGCTGACGGCCTCCACGATTGCGCTGTTTGTCGGATAGGTGGGCGCGTCGTTTGCCGCCATCCCGTCAAGCCAGGCCTGCGTCACCTCGTCGCCCTCCAGATGTCGCATCGCCGTCACGAAATCCTGGAAGGAATCGTTCTGTGGCGCGATGGCAACCCGGCCCGCAAACTCCTCTGAGGTCAGATCGAAGACGGAGAGCGGAAGATCGGACTCGCTGACGAGCTCTGTGTTGTAGACGAGGACGCGCTGGCGCCCGCTCACGCCAACCCAGAGACCGCTTTCGTTTCGCATCCGTGCGTCGACCCGCTCGAGCAGCGTCGCCTCGATCGGAGCGAGCAGGCCCCGCTCGGCGAGGAATCCCACGGCTCCGGGGCTCTGGGAGAGATAGAGGTCAGCCGGCGTCTTCTCGCCCTCCTCGGCAACCAGCAAGGCAAGATCGCTCGAATCGCCGAACCGCACCTCGATCGGGATGCCGGTCTCCTCCGTGAACTGCTCGAACAGCGGGCCGACCAGCTCTTCGTTTCGGCCCGAGTAGATGGTGAGCGAGTCGCTGTCTCCATCTCCGCCGCAGGCAGCAACACCGATAAGGACGGCAACAACCAGCAGGAGACCTCCAGCCAGATATCGGTGCGGCCGGGAATGCGAACTGATGTAAGGGGCCTCGTTCACGGATCGTAAGGGATACCTTATGATTTGCTCCGGCTGCAAGGGCTGGCGGCCAGGGGGGTGCGCCGAGCGACGTCCGCTGGATGCGCCGCCTTTGGCGCCAAATGCCCCGGATGCCTTGAACTCCTCGATCAGCTCTGGGTCTGCCGCTGGCTTGAGCATGGGATCGAACACGGTCCGATGGTTGGCCCAAACTGGGAGCGGTTCACAGGAGGGAGACAGATCCGAACACTCGATGGCAGAGACCGCCCGTTCGATATCTCGCTTTCCTGCTTGGCCACTCGTAGCGTGTGGGCTACGGAACTAGTTGAGACAGGGAGGGAATGATGGGCCGAGCGCCCTACTCCGTCTCTGCGGCACGAGCCCGCCGGTGGCGCCGACGGTGGGGCTCGCCATGAGCGTCGCCTTCCTGTTCTTTCTCGCCGGGCTCGTCCTCGGCTTTCTCGCCCGGGGGCAGCTGGAATCGCACGAGCGGCTCCTGCCTCGCGGACTCGGCCTTCCGACTCGCCGAAGGCGTGAAGGGCAAATGAGCCTCGCCCCAAAGAACGGGGAATCCGAGGAGGCCGATGAGCTCCTCACCGCGCCTGAGCTCGTCGCCCGCTTTGGCGTCTATGCCCGGCCACAGTCCACCGAGCAGCTTCCCGTCGACCCTGCGGTACCAGACGAGGGAGGACTGCGATGAGACGCAATGCGCCCGCCGTCATCCTGGTGAGCGCTTAGGCGCTCGCCCTGAGCCCCCTCGCCCGCGCCGACGGGCCGACGAGCGCCTTCCCGCCGGCAGAAGCGCTCTGCGCGGCCCGGGGAGGAGCGTTCGTCTCGCCGAAACGACCCTATCTACACCTGCCTCGTCGATACGAGCGCAGTGAACCTCGCGGGAGCGGAGGCGATCTGCGTCCACGCCTTCCGTGGGAGTTTCAGCTCCTTTTCCAACCTCTACGGCTGCCTGATCCTGCCCTAGCGCCGTCCCGGGCGGCTGCATGGACGGGGCGATAGAGGACGCACCGGGTGGACGGGACCTCGAATTCGTCTACGGCATGAGTGACCACAGGCGCTGCGTCCAGCGGACGGCCCCACGGCTGCTGCGACGGTTTCAGCAGACGGTATCGACGGGCGACTCCGCAGTGCGATCGGGAATGACCGCTTGGCAGACGGTGGCCGTATCGATGATGCCCTCCATCGACACGACCTGTCCGTCTCGGATCGTCCAGACGTGCGCGAAGCGCGCCCCGAAGCGTCGGCCGCTCGCACGGGAAGTTGCCCGTTCCTCTCCGATCGCGACCACCGTCTCGCCCTCCGCGACGAAGCGCTGGGGCTCGATCTCTGCCGACTCGAGCGCAGCGAGGAAGCTCGCGAAGTACTCCTCCACCTCGGCGTGACTGCGGTAGTGCCCGCGCGACCACGGAAGCGTCGTCGGGGTTTGCCACTCGATCTCCGGGTCGAACGAGGCGAGGACGGCAGCGGGGTCGCCATCGGCAAAGGCGCGGTAGACAGATCTGACCAGATCGACGTTCGACATGGTTGCCTCCTTCCGAACGGCCGCCGTGGCCGCTAGACTCTGTATCGGAGTCTTATAACTCCGAATCGGAGTCTTGTCAAGGAGTATGCGAAACCAGACGCTGAGGCCGTTCTCCTACGTGGTGCTCGCGCTGGTCGGCGAGCGGGGTGCGGGTGCGCACGACATCGCCTCGATGATGTCCCGTAGCCCGCTCTACTGGGATGCTGCACAGAGCCAGTGGTATGCCGAGCCGAAGCGTCTTGCCGGGCTCGGCTATCTCGCGGCCGAGTCCCGACCAGGCCGAACGACAGCAAGGACGCACTACTCCATCACTCCCGAGGGGCGGGCTGCGCTGCGCGAGTGGCTTGCGCGTCCCTCCCGCTTTACCCGTGTCCAGAACGAGGCCGCGATTCGACTCCTCGCGGGCGACATGATCGATGACGCGGTGATCGTCGAAAGCCTAATTGCACTCCGACCGGAGCTCGACCGCCTCGAAGCCTCGCTGGAGGAGAGCGAGCGGCTCGCGCAGGAGATCTCCGGGCGCGAGCGATATCTCCTGCTCAGTCACCGCTTCGCCCAGCGGCTAATCGATGCCCACCGTGAGTGGATCGCCGAAGTTGAGCGCGAGCTCGGCGGCCGGGGCGAAGGCCTGTGAGAGTCGCCGCCCCACCGCTCGCGGAGGACGCTTGGCCGATGCCCGCCCCGAACTTTGTAACAAATGATTCTCCCAGTTTGGGAGATTCGCGCGCGAAGCTGGCGCGGAGAACTCTCGTGTGGCCATTCCAAAAAAGCGCTGGGCGAGGCGCCCCGGGGCCGAAGGTCTTCCTGTCCGACTCAGACAGTTAAGGAAACCGTGGCCCCGAGTTCGGGCACGCTCGCTCAACGCGGAAGCTTCGCCGAGCGCGTGTGATCGAGAGCCGTGGACGGCTCGGCTCTGGTCCGGCCTT
>CAYTCZ010000215.1:0-970 GCA_964436315.1 uncultured Gaiellales bacterium
GAGAATCTTTTCGCGTAATCAAGAACCTATGAGGAGCGAATCATGGCGCGGATGGTCCGGCACAGGTCGGGCCCTGCTGTAGTTCAGGTCCGAACGTCGCGATGCGGTAGATGCCATCGACGACCGCTTCGATGCTCGTGCGCGCTGACGGCATTTCCGAACTCCCTCTGTCGTGAGCTTGAGAGGCGGGGCAGCGCCGGTTCCCGGGTTCGCTGCCCCACCACTGCGGACTTGGCGAGGAGGACAGATTCCAAGCCAGCCCCGCCGCAAATGATAGAGACCAAACTCCGGAAACTCAAGACATGATTTATGATACTTCGTTTAGGACTATGCGAATCTGGAGGTGGCTCGTGAAAGGGGAGCTAGAGGCGGTGGTTCACAAGTTGTTCGCTGCTATCGACGAGAGGGACGCCGAGGCCGCCCTGCGGCTCGGCGCCGATGACATGCAGGGAATCGACGAGCTTTCTCGTCAGTGGATGCGAGGAGTAGACGAGGTCGCTGAATACGTTCGCGACCTTGTCACGCAGGTCGACGACGTGCGCTCCGAGATTCACGATGTGCACGAGAGCGTCTGGGGCGATGTCGGGTTGGTGACTTTCTGGCTCGAGCAGGACTATACGCTCGATGCAGAGCGCCATCACATCTCAGCCCCGAGCTCGGTGGTCCTCCGCCGGGACGACGGCGAGTGGCGGATGGTGCTCTTCCATTCGATCCCGTTGCCGCAATAGAGCTGCGACCGAGTTGTCCGACGGATCTTGGGCGTGCTACTCAGAGGGCTTTGCGCAGCGATATTCCTCTTCACTCTTGGGGCAGGCTCGCTGGCGACGAGCGCCTCGCCGGCGACATGCGGTCAGGAAATCGTCGACGACTGGTTCAGCGACGAGCGCGTCGACGTAACCTATGCCCTCGCGTGTTATCGGCAAGCGCTGGAGCTCTTGCCGGAGGATGCCGAGGCCTATTCGAGCGCCCC
>CAYTCZ010000215.1:980-4580 GCA_964436315.1 uncultured Gaiellales bacterium
GAGATCAATCGTGCCCTCCAGGCTGCTATCCGAGGTCAAGAGTCCGAACTTAGCGGGGCTCGCTCATCACAGCGGGGCCCCGGCGTGACTCCAGCCGGGAACCATCCCGATGCCCAAAGTCTCGAGACCGCCGAGGAACGAGACGAAGGGACATCGTCCGATGTATTGCTGCCAACGTTGGATGTGATCGCCTCAGGCTCACCGCAAGATGGGGGAGAGCCTGAGAACGCGGACGGGGCGAGCAGTGCTGACGCACGTATCTCCGGACGGGCGAACTCGATCCCGACTCCGCTGCTCGGTCTCGGGGTGCTTCTCCTTGCATTCCTCGCTGGAGGCACGACCGCCGCCATCCGGAAACGCCGAGCGAACAGGGCCAAGCCCGGCGATTAGCGAGCGGCGGTTCAGTTGTCGTGTCAGCCGGCGAGTGGCCAAATTACGGTATTGATTACGCGAAAGTAGTATCTATAATAGGAGTTGAGGGCCTCCCGCCGGTGGCCCTTTGAAGGGGTGTGTGGACACCCAGAAACGATTGGGTCTGAGGGCCCGGTTCTAGGAGCCGGGCCCCGACCTTTCCGACCCGTTCCTGTCAGGTTGGCGAAGCGGCAACGCGCGTTTCAGGACGGCCGCGATTCGGCTCCGACCCGTGGCGGCCGTGCTACGAGTAGCAGAAGGTGATCTCCGCGATCTCGGGATAGAAGGGGGAAAGCTCAACCCTGACCCGACTACCGACGTCGATCCGCGAATGTGAGGGGCGCGTCGATCTCGTCGGATACCCGATTGTTTCCGCCCCATTGTCGAGAAGGATCCGAAACTGGCGTCTGCGGACTGACTCGACCACCCTTCCCTCGAACTCAAGCCTTCCACCTTGAATCGGTAATCGGCGTTCGGAAAGGATTCGCATATCCTGAATCATGACACGGCTATTGTTTATCGTGTGTTAAGAGCCTATCCCGGTAGGTGCAGCATCCCCTCCTGGCGGCTGAGACACGGCGCATCTCGCTGCGATCGCCCTCGCACATATCCCTGTCGATATGCGCTTCGGTCGATCCCGCCAAGCTGCTTGGTCTCATCCGTCCCCGACGACACCGCACCTACCGGGATAGGCTCTAAGAACTCTGTCCGACGATGCGCATCGTTCAAAGCCTTGCTCGTCTGCGTCCGACAGGTAGGGGCCTGAGAAGTCCGGCGCCAAATTGGTCAGGCGACGACCTGCGCCGGCTCCGCGATCGCATCCGCATGCCCCCAACGGCCCGGTATTGATCGGAGCTCGACTCGGCCGATTCCATCCGGAAGGACTGGATCTACGAGGAGGTCCTCGCCTTCCGGCTCGAGGCCCAAGATCGTCCGTAACAAGAGCAGGGGTGTTCCCGTCGCCCACGCCTGCGGGCTACAGGCGGTCGGATACTCAACCGGGTAGTCGGTGAGCGCTCGCGGATAGCCGGCAAAGACTTCGGGGAGCCGATAACGAAAGTAGGTTGCCGCCTCAAAGGTGGCCATTGCAATTCTGGCGGCCTCCTCCCGGAAGCCGTATCGGGCTAGCCCGGCCGCGACGAAGCCGTTGTCGTGGGGCCAGACCGTTCCGTTGTGGTACTCGATCGGGTTGTAGCCGCCTTCCGTTGCCGCCATCGTTCGGACGCCCCAGCCGGAGAAGAGCGCGTCCGACATGAGGTGGCGCGCGGTGGCCTCCGCTTTGTCCTCATCGACGATTCCACTCCACAGCAAATGACCGATGTTCGAGGTGAGACTGTCAACCGGCTGCTTCTCGCCGTCGAGGGCGAGGGCAAAAAAGGCGCGGTCCGGGATCCAGAAGTCTTCGTTGAACCGCCGCTTGAGCTCCGCGGACTCCAACCCGAGCCGGTCCGACAGGCCAGGGTCTCCCCAGACCTCGCGCGCTAGCCGCGAGCACCTGAGCTTGGCGTCGTACGTGTATCCCTGAATCTCACACGTGGCGCGTGGAGTGGAGGAGAGCGTCGCGTCGGAGTAGAGAATCGAGTTCCACGAATCCTTCCAGCACTGGTTCTCCAGTCCGGACTCATCGTTCCGCTCGTATTCGAGGTAGCCGTCGCCGTCTCGGTCTGCGTGGCGAGAAATCCAGTCGAGAGCGGCACGCGCGTTTGGCTCAAGTTCGCGCACGAGACCGGTGTCGCCTGTCCAGCGCTCATACTCATCCAAGAGGATCAGGAAGAGTGGTGTTGTGTCGTAAGCGCCGTAGTACGGCGAATGCGGCCTTTCCCCGAAAACTGTGAGCTCGCCAAATCGGAGCTCGTGGAGGATCTTGCCCGGCTCCTCCTCCCGGAAACGGTCGGTCCTAGCTCCCTGGTGCGAGGCGAGCACGCGCAGCGTCGTTGCGGCGAGCTCCGGGGAGAAAGGAAGAGCTTGGTAACTCGTAATGAGGCTGTCGCGCCCGAAGAGGGCCATGAACCACGGCAGTCCGGCCGCAGGCACCGAGGCGTCGGGACGGGTTTCGTCCGGATAGAAGCGAAGCGCGGCGAGATCGACGAGGCTCCGGCGGCGGATGTGGGGGAGGGGATCCCAGTCCGAGTCGAGCGTCGGAGCCTCGCGGAGCCAGTCCGACAGGCTCTCCGCGATGTTCGGTTTCGCCTGTCGTTCGCCGTGCCGGTACTTCGGCATCATCGCTGTCTCTCCGACAGGGCGAACGTCGATGCATGTGTTCCACTCCGACTTCGGATCGATCTTCACGCGAAAGGTGAGACCGTTCTCGGAGATGTCGGCCTCCGCGCTTCCCGAGATGACGGTCTCCCGCACGAAGCTATTCCGCCGGTAGCCGAGCACGAGCTCTCCGTCTCGTACGAGGGCGTAGGTCTCACCCTTCTTGGAGAGTGCATCCTTGACCTCGAAAAGGTCGGCAAAGTCGGACGCCGCTTCGATCGTGAGCTCGAGGACAGCGGGCTCCGAGTCATGGTTGAAGACCGTCACGTCTTCGTGGAAGCCGTCGCCGACGAAACGTCGACGCACGATCGAGAGGTAGGGGTTCTTGTAGATGGTGCCCGTCTCCGGATAGAGGAAGAACTGCGCAGCGAAGTAGTCCACGTCGTCGGTCGAGAGAACGCTCGGGCGATCACCGTTCACGGTCAGGATCCACCGGGACAGGAACCGCGTATCCCGGTAGAAGAGCCCGTGCGGTTGGTCGGGCCCGGCGTCCACGTCGCCCGAGCGATCCGAGACGACGAACGTCGAGCCATCGAGAATGCTGATCGTCTCGCTAGTCATGGGTATCCTTTCGCTTCTCGGCGCGCCAACTCTCGGCGTGGCACATTGGACAGATCGGAAGGGCGGAAGTGGCTACGGCGATCCCGTAACCGCATTTCGTGCACCTGAATGTGTGAGAGCTCCAGCGCGTGCGGTCGGCGCGGCTCCGGTTCAGACCGTTCAGCGCGACGGGCTTTGTCGTACGGGCGAACGTGGCGAACCGGATTTCGTCTGTCGCTTCAGCCTTCAGGACTGGGGCTTCCAACTGCTCGAACATCACGGTTAATTGTCTCCGGCCGCCCGACGCCGTTACAGACCACGAGTCAGTGCGAGGCAGTTCTTAGAGCCTATCCCGGTAGGTGCAGCACCCCCGGCTGGCGGCTGAGACGC
>CAYTCZ010000216.1:0-4571 GCA_964436315.1 uncultured Gaiellales bacterium
AGAAGAGTGGGCGCATCCGAGCCTCGTTCAGCTACAGCGTCACCCAGACACTGCTCGGCACCCTGCTCGGACTTGCCTTGGCCGGCGCGAGCTTCACGATGCTTCAGCAAGCGGCAGTTACTCCGCCGACGATCGAGGTTGCACTCGAGGTGATGCTCCCCATCACCTTGATCGGGGTCTTCGTCGGCCTCTGGCGGAGTCGTGTCCACTACGGCCCGCCTCCTTCACCAGGGGCCTAGTTTTGGCTCTCTGAGCGCCGTACGTAGGTGAGGGCGTCCTAGTGGTCGCTCTGCTGGGACCTTCGCTCTCCAGCCTGTTAGCGTTGAGCCGGTGGATCATGCGGAGCTGATCACGGAATTCTTCCGACGCTTCGATGCGGAGGACGTTGGCGGATTACTCGAACTCTTCACGGACGACTGCTCCTTCTCGATGACTCTCTACGAGCGCGATCTCAACGGGAAAGAAGACCTGCGCGCGTTTTTCGAGGAGCACATCTCGAACTGGCGCGAGCATCGCGAATGGGCCACGTCGATCATCGTCGAGGGCGATGCCGGAGCGTCGGAGCTGCATTTCGAGGGTGTGCTCAACAACGGCACGGCCGTGGTGATGGACAATCTGAATGTCTGGGACTTCGCCGACGGCAAGATCCGGCGCATCCGCGTCTACGCCGACACGTCCGAATTCCGCCGAGCGATCGGGATGGCATGACGCATGACCGCGATCACTACGAGCGGCTGATTCACACCTACTTCCTCGCGGTGGACGAGGAGCGGATCGACGACGTCGTCGCGTGTTTCTGTGAGGACGGAACGCTTTCGTTCCCGATGCTCGAGGATCCGATTCGAGGCCACGATGCGTTGCGAGCGTTCTTCACTGAGCACGTGGCGCGCTTCACCACTCATGTCGATCGAGTTACGCGCGTCCTCGTCGACGGAGAGAGCGGGATCTCAGAACTCGTCTTCGATGCCGAGACCACCGACGGGCGGCCGGTCCACCTGGAGAACTGCAACGTGTACCGATTCCGCGACGGCGCCTTTGCGGAGGTCCGGATCTACGCCGACTCCTACGAGTTTCGGCGCCAAGTCGGTCTCTGACTCGAGCAGACGTCAGCCGCCCCAGATGCCGCTCGTGAGTCCCCCGTCGACGGAGAGTGCGGTTCCGGTAACCCAGCTCGCCTCGTCACTCGCCAGATAGACGAACGCGTCGGCAATGTCGTGCGGGCTGCCCAGCCGCCCGAGGGGATGGAGCGCTGTTGCACCGGCCCGTGCTGCCTCCGGATCAGGTTGACCGGCCATAAAGTCCTCGAGCAGCGGTGTCTCAACGAACCCGGGGCACACACAATTTGCGCGTACGCCGTCGCGGGCGCCGTCGAGTGCCATGCATTTCGTCAGCATGATGGCGGCGGCCTTCGAAGCGCAGTAGGCGGCTTGGCCCTGCGAGCCCCACCGGCCCACGATCGAGGTGGTCACGAGGATCGAGCCCTTACTTTCGACGAGGTGCGGCCAAGCCGCTTGCGCAAAGAGGTAAATGCCTTTGAGGTTGACGGCGAGCCCGTCGTCCCAGTCGGCCTCGTCGAGTTCGGCGACCGTGCCGAGGATTGGGCGACCCGCGTTACAGACGACCGTGTCGAGGCCGCCGAGCCGTTCGACTGCCTCATCGACGGAAGTGGCAACCTGTGTCGCGTTGCGTACGTCGGTGACCAAGTCACCCCCCTCGAGGTCGCATGTGAGGACGCGCGCGCCCTCTTGCGCGAATCGCCGCGCAGTCTCGGCGCCGATCCCCGAGCCACCTCCTGTAATCAGCGCGCGCTTGCCGTCAAGCCGCCCCACGTCCCCTCTGCCTTTCTCGAGCACGGCCCGATTCAACCACAGTCGCTACGAGAGGGCGCACGAACCTGAATCCTGAGAACTCGTTTCGCGATGAGAGCCTGTAACTTCTCTGAGAGAGAAATACAGCGGTGGTGTGCATGGTGTGCCTCTTGAAGCTCGGCGTTCTCACGAGGGTCATGGGTCTTTTGCGGGTCGTCGCGCTCGTCGGTGCGTTGGCGATCGTGGCCGTCCTCGTCGCCGGCTGTGGAGCGTCCAGTGACAGCAGCCAATCCGGGCCTTCCGCCGAGACTCTGTGGCGAGCGTCAGAGGAGCTCGAGCGCGTCTACGTAGAGCACGGCGAAACGACGGTGCGTGACCTCGTGGAGGGCGCCCTGGCCGCCTTGGCTGACGTCAGCCCGCCGGAGCCCGAGAAGTCCATCGAGTCCTCCGGGCGGATCACGCGTCGGCCCCCGGATGTCCGTACCGAGAAGATGGGGTCCGAGAGGCTTTCCGACCTCATGCGCGAGGTAACGGATGCGGTCCCCGATGACGTACCACGGGAATTCGAGGACGTCTGGCGGGCATGGCGCGTGCTCACCGACGCCGGTGTGGAGCCCGAAAAACTGGTCCTCGAGGCCGTTCGCGGCATGGTGAGGGCGACCGGGGATCCTGTGGCGCAGGTGCTGGTGGGGGTACCCGCCACGGACGACGACTACGTGGCGGAGGCCTACGAGGGGATCGGCTCCCTCGTCGACACGGAGAACGACCGCTTGGTTATCACCGTGCCCTTCCCGGGCGGACCCGCAGCGGAGGCCGGCCTCCGGTCAGGAGACGTGGTCGTAGCCGTGGACGGGGAGTCCGTGGAGGGACTCGAGGCGGGGGAGGTCATCGCTCGGATCCGAGGTCCGGCCGACACCGAGGTGCTCCTGACCGTCGAGCGTCCGGAGATCGGTCGATTTGACGTGCCGGTCGTCCGCGAGGAGCACGAGTTCGCTACGGTGGGATTCCGGTCTCTCGGGGGTGGGATCGCGTACCTCTCGATCTCCCGGTTCGATTCCGGCACACCTGATGAGCTGGCCCGAGAGCTCGAGATCCTTCGGCAGCAGGAAATCGAGGGGCTGGTCGTCGACCTGCGGGCCAATCCGGGCGGAAGCCGACGTGCGGGAAGTGCCGTCGCTGACCAGTTCCTCGACGGGGGGGTTATCTACCTCGAGGAGGCTCTGGACGGCACCCAGACCACACACGAGGCCGAGCCCGGTGGCCCGGGTGTGGATTTCCCCCTAGCCGTGCTGGTCGATCAGCGGACACTTGGCGTCGCCGAGCTCGTGGCCGCGGCGCTGCGACACCATCGCCGCGGCCCGCTCCTGGGCGAGGGCACGGCTGGAAACGGTCTCCTCTACAGCTCCCGCGAGGTCGGAGAGGAGCTCGTCGTCGTTCTCCCCACCGGTGGCTGGTTCACGCCCGAAGGCCGCAACGTTCACGGCGTGGGCCTTGAACCCGACGCCGTCGTCGACGTGAACCCCGACGACGTGCTCATCGGAGTGGACTCCCAGATCCAGGCGGGCTTCGCTTTCCTGTGGACGCAGTTGAACGACTCGGACGCTCAGGAGGCCGCCACAGCTCCCGCTACGGGGGAATAGGGCTAATTGACACGGTGCGAGCCGAAGCGAGCGCCGGTGCAGTCCATGGAGATTCTCGGCTGAGGCGAGAATCTCTATCCCGGGTAGAGGTGGCAAGAGACCCAGTGACCCGGTGATACCTGCTGCAGACTTGGCGAGACCGTCTCGCACGTGCCCGAGATGGCCTTGGGGCACCGGGGGTGGAAGGGGCAGCCCGGAGGCACGGCGGTCGGGTTCGGCGGCTCCCCCGGAATGACTTGCCGAAGACGGAGCCGGTTGGCGGGATCGGGCTCGGGTACGGCGTCGAGGAGGGCTTGCGAATAGGGATGGAGCGGCTGCTCGATCAGCTCGGCGGACGGCCCGAGCTCCACGACACCTCCGGAATACATAACGGCGATGCGATCGGAGAAGTGGCGGGCGCTGGCGATGTCGTGGGTGATGTAGAGGAAGGTCAGTCCCCGACTCTCCTGGATGTCCCTGAGGAGGTAGAGGATCTCTGCCCGACTCGAGGCATCGATCATTGAGACCGGCTCGTCGGCCACCACGTACTCGGGGCCCAGCACCATGGCTCGGGCGATGCTCACTCGCTGACGCTGCCCACCCGAGAGGGTGTGGGGATAGGTGGCGGCGAACTCCCGGGCTGGGCTAAGCCGAACCTGCTCGAGGGCCTCCAACACCAGTTCTTCCCGGTTTCGGCGGTCGGCTACTCCGTGCACGCGCAGGGGCTCTTCTACCGCGGTGTAAATGGTCATGAAAGAGCTGATGCTCGCGTATGGATCCTGGAAGATGGCCTGGGCCCTCCGCCGAAACTCCCGCAGCTTGCGATCGTCGAGCTCTGCGAGGTTCGTGTCATCGAAGACGATCCGGCCCTCGGTGAGCTCCACGAGTCGCAGGGTTGCCTTCCCGAGAGTCGTCTTGCCGCTGCCGGACTCGCCGACCACAGCCACTGTCTCGCCGCGGCCCAAGGTGAGCGTTACGCCGTCGACGGCCCGCACCGTGGCCGTGCGAAACAGCCCCCGCCGCGTCTGGAAGTGCACCCGCAGTCCCTCGATCTGCACGAGCTCGTCCATCTGTTTCACCCGCTCTGGCCTAAGAACTCGTTTCATAATGACTCCTCGTCGCCGGGGTGCGATGTACGCCGTGA
>CAYTCZ010000217.1:0-4559 GCA_964436315.1 uncultured Gaiellales bacterium
TTTACGGCGTGGACTACCAGGGTATCTAATCCTGTTCGCTCCCCACGCTTTCGCGTCTCAGCGTCAGTACCGTCCCAGAGAGCTGCCTTCGCCATCGGTGTTCTTCCTGATATCTGCGCATTTCACCGCTACACCAGGAATTCCACTCTCCTCTTCCGGACTCTAGCCAGACAGTTTCCAACGACCTTTCGAGGTTGAGCCTCGACATTTCACGTCAGACTTATCTGGCCGCCTACACGCTCTTTACGCCCAATAAATCCGGACAACGCTTGCCCCCTACGTATTACCGCGGCTGCTGGCACGTAGTTAGCCGGGGCTTCTTCTGGAGGTACCGTCACCCTCTGGGCTATTCACCCGAGTGGCTTCGTCCCTCCTGAAAGCGGTTTACAACCCTAAGGCCTTCTTCCCGCACGCGGCGTCGCTGCGTCAGGCTTTCGCCCATTGCGCAAGATTCCCCACTGCTGCCTCCCGTAGGAGTCTGGGCCGTGTCTCAGTCCCAGTGTGGCTGATCGTCCTCTCAGACCAGCTACGGATCGTCGCCATGGTGAGCCGTTACCTCACCATCAAGCTAATCCGCCGCGGGCTCATCCTCGGTCAGAGGCCGAAGCTACCTTTTCTCGCGAACCCGAGGGCTCGAGAGGCTATCCGGTATTAATCCGGGTTTCCCCGGGCTATCCCAGAACCAAGGGCAGATTACCCACGTGATACTCACCCGTTCGCCGCTTCCACGTCCCCGAAGGGTCGCTTCTCGCTCGACTTGCATGTGTTAGGCGCGCCGCCAGCGTTCGTCCTGAGCCAGGATCAAACTCTCCGTGAAGACTTTTTGCTCTCAGCCCGAAGGCTGATTGCTAGCAAGTCCAGGTGAGCTTGGAGCTCAAAGAATGTCCCCCTCAGATGAGGGTGACGGGTATGTTCTCAGCCACCCCCACGCTGACGCGCGAGAGTGGTCTCAAACGAACGCGCTGTTGAGTTTTCAAAGACCGAACCGCCGTGCGCTGGCCCCACGAAACAAGGCCTCCGATCACACGAGAGGCCCTTGGGAAGTCACTGTGTCGTATCCGACTCCTACCGAAGGGCTCTCCGATCGACGGTTGCCTTTGTTCTGGTCCAGCCGCAACGCGGCCGACGAAGGATAGCAGAGAGCCCCCCGGCGTCAAGAACCCGTTTTGGGATGCGGGTTCTCGGCCCTCGGAACGTGACCTAGGGCGCGTCGGTCTCGCCGTCGACCCGGACTTTGACGAACCGCCGCTTGCCGGCCTGAACGACCGCCTCGTCGAGCTCCGCGGCGGCGAAATCAACATCGGATACGGTCACTCCGTTGACTCTGACGCCGCCCTGTCCGATCACACGACGCCAGTGGCTAGTCGACTCGCCAAACTGGTTCTTCAGAAGCTCGGGAAGATGGATTTGTCCCGGTGCGACGACGAGCACCGAAAGATCCTCCGGCTCCCTTCCTTCTCGAACCACCCGGGTGAAGTGGGCCTCGGCCGGGCCAACAGCGTTCTCGCCGTGCGAGCGGCCAACGATGAAACGAGCCAGCTCCAGCTTGGCCTCCATCGGTACAAGACTTGATGGGGCGACTTCCGATTCCATCACGAGTCGGAAGTAGTCCGGCAGGAGCTCGTCCGAGATTCGCATCGTCTTGCCGAACTGCTCCTCCGGCGGATCTCTTAGAGCGATGTAGTTTCCGAGTGAGGCGCTCATCTTCCGCCCGTCCGAGCCCAGGAGAAGCGGCGTGGTCAGCGCCACCTGGGGCTCGAGGCCGTAGGCCTGCATCACCTCTCGCCCAGCGAGCAGGTTATACAGCTGATCGGTTCCGCCGAGTTCGACATCGGCCTTGACCTCGACTGAGTCGTACGCCTGCATGAGCGGGTAGAGGAGTTCGGACACTGAAATCGGCGTCTCCGCCGCATAGCGTTTCGCGAAGTCGTCTCGCTCGAGAATGCGGGCAACAGTGACCGTCCGAGTGAGTCGAAGGACGGCCGCGAAGTCGAGTTTCGACAGCCACTCGCCGTTGTAGCGAACCTCGAGGGATTCTGGGCGAGTGTCAATGACCTGGGTGGCCTGCTCGAGGTACGTCTTCGCATTGCGATCGATTTCTTCGTCCGAAAGGACGGGCCGTTCTGCAGATCTGCCCGACGGATCCCCGATCCGCGTCGTGTAGTCACCGATGATCAGAACTCCAAGATGTCCTCTGTGCTGGAACGCGGCCATCCGCTGGAGCGGAATCGCGTGTCCGACATGAATGTCGGGTGCGGTGACATCGATTCCGAGCTTGACCCGGAGCGGCCGGCCGAGCGCGAGCTTTCGTTCGAGCTCTCCCTTTGGCAGAACGTCGACTGCGTTCCTCGTTACGGCGGCCAGTGTGTCCATTGCCGGCCGATTGTAGGGCTCTAGCCGGTGAGCGTGACTCGCCTCAGCGGACCAGCTCCTTGGCAATCGGCGCGTAGCGGAGGGAGAAGTGCGGGTTGGCTGCGAGCGCCTCGGCGAAAGACACCTTTGCGGACTCCTCGTTTCCAAGGCACCGCTGGATCATCCCGTGATGGAAGAGCCAGAGGGGATCACCCGTTCCGAGGCTCATGGCCCTGAGCGAATGGCGCTCGGCCTCTTCGCATCGACCGTTCTTGTAGAGGGCCCAGGCAAGCACATCCTCAGCCTCCAGACTCGGAGCCCGGCGATAGGCCGCTTGGGCCTGAGCCAGTGCCTTGCGTACGTTGCGATCCTGATCGAGCGCGAAATGGGCCGAATCGAGTTCGGTGCGAACGCCGTGCGCGTCGAGAAGAAGTGTTCGCTCCTCGACGAGCTTGTACGCCTCCTCGGCCTCGCGGATCCTGCCTGCCGCAGTCAGGACGTCGCCGTGGAGCTCTGCGTACTCGGGCACGGGGAGCCGCTCGACCACCCCGCCCAAGCGGTCGATCGCACTCGCGAAGTTACCCTTCGCAGCGTCGATCTGGGCGATCCCGGCCTCCGCGTGAACATAACCTGAGACGACCGACAGTGCCTCGTTGAAGAAGTCGAGTGCTCGGCCGAGCTTCCCGCGTTCGAGGCGCATGTTGCCGAGTTCGACCAGCGCCCAGGCCTCGTACTCCGGCACGGTGGAGCCGACCTCGAGGGCGGCCAGCATCGCTTCAATGGCTGCGTCCGGCCGACCGAGTATCTCCCGTGCGTGTGCGATCCTCGAATAGGACGCGACGCCGGGAGCCAGCTCGGCCATCCGATCGTACGCGTCGAAAGCCTCTTCGTGGCGACCGAGGTTGAGCAGGGCATCGCCGAGCGCGCCGAATGCGGACGCATTCTGACCGTCGAGCTCGAGGGCTTTCTGGGCCAGCTCGCGCTGTAGGTCGAACTCGTGTCGGACGCCGGCGAGGGACGCAAGGCCTGTGGTCACGAGCGCCTCGTGTGGGCCGCTCGAAAGCGCCGCTTCCAGTCTTTGCTGGGAGAGCGTGTAGTAGCTCGGGTCGCCGGTCTCGCGAGCGAGCTGCTGGTAGGCAAAACCGAGAAGCGTAAGAGCGTCGGCATCGTAGGGATTCTCGGCAACCCCCTGTTCCAGCCGGGACACGAACGCGGCCGTATCGCCGGTCGAGAATCCGTCCAGGAGCCGCGCGAGGGGTTCGTTGTCTGCAGCGTTCGACGCTCCTGCTGTTGGAACGATTGAGACCTGGCCACGCTCGCCGGATAAAACTCCGGACAGCGCGATTGCGCAGGCAACGACCGCTGCGAGACCGATGATGACACCGAGCTTCCGCTTCATTCTCGACCTTCCTCACTCTTGGCGAGTCGGAAGGGCGGCGACCGCCGCCCTTCCGACTGTTGCACTAGCTCTCCCGATTTCTTCCATCTAGGCGTGCGGCTTCGCCAGATACGGGAACTTGGCCTTGAACGGCTTGTCGTTCCCGTTCACGCAATCGGTTGTGACGAGTCCCTCGGTGATGAGGGCCAACTCGGCATCGATGACGTCGTCGTCAAGCCGGCGTCCATTGAGGAACCCGCTCGCGTTCGAGGTGTCGAACGTGAGGATGTCCGGTAGCAGAACCGCTGCGAGCCCGCTGATCTGAGCCGCGTCGTCGGACGGATCGTCAGAACCGCCGAGAGCGCCGCCCGCATCGTTCAGCGAGAACAGCGTCGCGAGCGTGTTGGTGACCTCGCCGGTGAAGTTGGCGACGTCGTTCTTCGGCGCCGAGGTGTTGTAGAGCGTCTTCGCCGATGCTCCGGCATCATCGGGTGGGATCGGATTGTTCGGAACGAAGACAGTCGAAACGGCTGGCCGCCCGGCGCGATCGACGTTCTTGCTTCCGCGCTTGGTGACCGCCCAGACGCCGATGTTGGGGTTCCCGCCGCTCGTGAGCATGCTGGTGGGAACCTCGAGCACGATCGAGGAGACGTTAACGCCGGCAAACCCGTCGGGGGTCACACCGGTGCACGTCGCGAGCGACTGGCCGCCGAAGTCGAGGATGTTGACGAAGCCGTTCAGATCGAAGAAGAACGGGTCATCTCGCATTCCGGAGCAGACCGTCGTACCTCTGAGGCGCCGGGTCGCCTTGCCGGCCGTCGCCGCCGTC